>JBGOTO010000016.1:0-28828 GCA_041476485.1 Nitrospirota bacterium | reverse complement strand
TTCCTAAACCGCGTGCCGGGTGTTCGAATCACCCCAGGGGCACCAAAAATCGATGACGAAAGGCCCGTCAGAAATGATCGGCCTTTTTGTTTATTTCAGGGAAAACCAAACATACACTCAGGGAGGCCCAGATGAAATTGAAATCATTTTTCCTTTTCCTCGTTCTGATTCTTTTACCGGTGGTTTCAGCGTTCTCCGCTGAACCGCTCGGCAAGCGTATACCGCTTGAGAACGGCATGGTGCTCCTCCTTTCGGAGAAACACGACATCCCCATGGTCACCGTGAGCATGGCGATCAAGGCCGGCAGCACGGCAGTGCCTGCGGACAAGCCGGGCCTCTCCTCGATGACCGCGTCGCTCCTTATGCAGGGGACGAAGAAACGCCCGGCTGTCCGGATCAATAGCGAGATCGATTTCATTGGCGGGTCGCTTTCGACGTCGGGCGGAGATGATTTTGCCTCGGCGGGCCTCCGGGTCCTCAAAAAGGACCTCCGGACCGGGCTGGACCTGCTTTCTGACGTGCTCATGAACCCGGTCTTCGACCAAAAGGAGATCGATCGCAAGGTCAGGGAAACACTCGCTGAGATCAAGCGGCAGAAGGAAGAGCCCGGAGTCGTGGCAGGCGAGGCCTTCGAAAAAGCGGTTTTCGGCGGGCACCCCTACGGCAGGACGAGCGATGAAGTAGCGGCTTATCTGCCGAAACTCAAACGAGAAGACATCCAGAACTTCTACAATGCGCGGTACGGCCCGAACAATACCGTCATCGCCGTGGTGGGTGATGTCACGGAAAAGGAAATCGTCGCCCTGCTGAACGAATATTTCAAACCCTGGAAGAAAAAGGAACAGCCCCTGCCGGCGTCCGTTCAACCTCCAGTCATTGAGAAAACCACGGTCCTGAAGATCGATAAGAACGTCACTCAGGCGAACATCGATATAGGGCATCTCGGCATCAGCCGTGAGAACCCGGACTATTACGCGGTCTCGGTCATGAACTACATCCTGGGCGGCGGGGGATTTTCTGCGCGGCTCATGGACAACATCCGCGACAACAAAGGACTGGCGTATGATGTGCGCAGCTCGTTTTCGGCGCAGAAGGAGCCGGGCGCGTTCACCGTCACCATACAGACCAAGAACGAATCGGCCAACGAGGTGATCGAGGAAACGCTCAAGGAGATCCGCAGGATCCAGTCGACACTCGTTACGGAGAAGGAGTTGAGCGACGCGAAGGCGTACCTTACCGGCAGCTTCCCCTTGCGAATGGACACCTCCGCCAAGGTCGCGGGAATTCTGACCTCGATCGAATTATACAACCTGGGGCTCGATTACCCGCAGAGGTATCCGCTTCTCATCAACGCGGTGACCCGCGAAGATGTCCAACGGGTCGCCCGGAAATACCTCCATCCGGATGCCGTAGTGATCGTCGTGGTGGCGGACCAGAAAAAAGCGAAGCTGAAATAGTGACCTCTGTCATCTGTGGTCTGATTCTATGTCTTCAAAAATCAAAATACTTCCCGATCACGTCATCAACAAAATCGCCGCCGGTGAAGTGGTCGAACGCCCCGCGTCGGTCGTAAAGGAACTCGTCGAGAATTCAATAGATGCCGGTGCCACCGAAGTTTTCATCGACATCGAACAGGCCGGCAGGCGGTTGATCCGTATCACCGACAACGGCAGCGGCATGTCGAAAGACGACGCGCGGACCGCGTTTGAGCGGCATGCCACGAGCAAAATAACGAGCGACAAGGACCTCGAGGCCGTCCGCACCATGGGTTTCCGCGGCGAGGCGCTCTCGAGCATAGCAGCGGTGTCGCAGGTCAGGCTCCTTACCGCGGAACGGGGAGCGCCGTCGGGGGTATTGATGGAGCGGGAGGGCGGTGTGCTCAAAACCGCGTCCGACGCGGCTGCAGCGCAGGGCACCTCCCTTGAGATAACCCACCTGTTCTACAACATGCCGGCCCGGCTCAAATTCCTGAAAAGTCCGGGGACCGAGTTCTCCCATATTTTGATCGCCGTGTCCCGGCAGGCCATGGCACATCCCTCCATCCGGTTCAGTCTCACGCATAGTAAAAAATCGGTCCTCGATCTGCCGTCGTCCCAAAACGTAAAGGAACGCGCACTCCAGGTCTACGGAAGCGAGATCGCGGAAAATCTTTTCGCGTTTTCCGGTGGCAGGGACGGCGTCCTGTTGCACGGGCTTCTCAGCCGTCCCGCCTATACCCGCGCCGACAGGACCTATCAGGATTTTTATGTAAACCTGCGTCCGGTGAAGAACCCCACGCTGACGCACGCGCTTTACGGCGCTTACGGCGACATGCTCATGCGGGAGCGGCATCCCCTGGGTTTTATTTTCATCGAGCTCGACCCTTCGCTCGTGGACGTGAATGTGCATCCGGCAAAGGCCGAGGTGCGGTTCCGCAACCAGTCCCAGATCCATGACCTGGTTCGGGACACGCTCAGGGAAGGGCTGAGGAGCGCCGGTATGCCGGTCTCTTCCGCGCGTGACGAGAGAGTGAGAGAAGCGGCGTCGGAGTACCTGAGTAATGCGGAATGCGGAGTGCGGAATGCGGAATATAAATCAGAATCAAAGGCAATTCCTTCATCCTCTTTATTTTCACACCCAAACATGCTCCCGATAGAGGGAAGTCATAATTCCGCATTCCGAATTCCCCATTCCGAATTGCTTTACCCCCTCGCCCAGGTCCACGATTCCTTCATCATCGCCCAGTCGGAGGAGGGGATGACCATCATCGACCAGCACGCCGCCCATGAACGCGTGCTGTTCGAAAAACTGCAAGACCAATTCGGCAGCGGGCGCGTTTCCGTCCAGAACATGCTGCTCCCCCTGCAGGTGGAGCTCGGCGCGGCGCAGGGCAGCCTGCTTTCCGAGCACTTGCCGGAGCTCGACAGGCTCGGTTTTATCGTCGAGGACTTCGGTAACGGCGCCTTCGTGATCAAAGGAGTGCCTGCGCTTCTCGTGAGCGCCGACTACCGTAAGCTGCTTCTCGATGTTCTCGATGAAGTGAATATCCACGGCAAGAGCAGGAAGATGGAGGAACTGCGCGACGACATCCTGAGTGTGATGGCCTGCCACCCGGCCATCAAGATAAACCGGAAGCTCGACGGGAGAGAGATGACAGGGTTGATTGCCGATCTCTTTCATTGCCGTATGCCGCACACCTGCCCGCACGGCAGGCCGACGATGGTTCAGTTCACGATGCATGAAATCAAAAAAATGTTCAAAAGAGTATGAAGACGGAAAAGCCTCCCACCGACCGAAGCATGCCTGACGACAGACCCCTCCTCATCATAGCCGGACCCACGGCAGTGGGCAAGACCGACGCGTCCATCCTGCTTGCGCAGGAGATGGGGGCCGAGATCGTGAGCGCCGATTCCATGCAGATCTACCGCGGCATGGACATCGGGACCGCCAAACCCACGACGGAACAGCGCAGGCTCGTGTATCATCATATGATCGACATCGTGGAGCCCGACCAACCTTACAGCGCAGGCGACTATCTCAGGGACGCCCGTGCCGCCATCGACGGCATTACCGCGTCCGGAGGCGTTCCCCTCGTGGTCGGCGGGACCGGTTTGTACATCCGGGCGCTCACCCGGGGGTTGTTCCACGGGCCTCCGGCGGACCTCGATCTGCGGGAACAATTGCTTCAACGCGAAGCAGAAGGAGAGCCCGGCACGCTGTATGGCGACCTGGTAAAAATAGATCCCGAGGCTGCAATCAAGATCCATCCAAACGATCTCCGGCGCACGGTCAGGGCTTTGGAAGTTTATTACCTCAGGGACAGAAAGCTCTCGGATTTCCAGCGCGAACATGCCTTCAAAGATAAGCAGTACCGGTTCAAGCTGATCTTTCTCGTTCGATCGAGAGCGGAGCTTTATCCCCGGATAGAACAGCGCGTGGACCGGATGGTCGCAGAGGGACTGGAGGCCGAGGTCAAAACGCTGATGGGCCGGGGGTACAGCCCGGAGCTTATTTCCCTGAAGGGCCTGGGATATCAGCACTTCATGGCGTTTCATCTCGGCAAGGTCTCGCATGCGGAAGCCGTTGCGCTCCTCAAGCGGGACACGAAGCGTTTTGCCAAGCGGCAATTCACCTGGTTTCGGCGCGAACCGGAGGCGGTATGGGTGGATGTCACGGGGCTCTCGGGGGCCCCGGAAATCGTTGAGCTGATAAAGAAAAACGTTGATATTTCAAATAAGTTGGTATAAGATAAAAAAAATTATTTTTTGAAGCATCCGGAAAGGATGCGGACTGTCGTTCATGCCTTACGGAGGGGTTCATGGGAAAGTCGCAGGTAAATCTCCAGGACATATTCTTAAACCAGATGCGCAAGGAAAAGATCCCGGTAACGATGTATCTCGTGAACGGCGCGAGGCTCACCGGGACGATCAAGGGGTTCGACAATTTCGTCATCCTGATGAAACAGGAGAACCAGCAGCTTGTATACAAGCATGCCATATCCACGATCATCCCTGAAAAACCCGTGGAGTTGCTGGAAGAGGCGGATGCTAAAAAGACCACGCAGGAGCAGAGCGCGGTTCAGGGATAAACCGATTCCGGAATTCCCTTGATAGAGGCGTTCGCGGGCAGCTCCTCGCGGAATGTGTATTAACTCCTGACCTTATTTCCCCAAAGGAATTATTAGGCATGGCAAAACGAAGCGCAAAGACAGCGAAGGCGCTTATCGGCGTGATCGGCGGCAGCGGGCTGTATGAAATGGAAGGGCTTGCTGAAGTCACGACCGTGAAAATCACGACGCCCTTCGGCAAACCGTCCGATACGTATCTCATCGGCACGCTTTTCGGCAAGCGCGTTGCATTCCTCCCGCGCCACGGAAAAAAACACCGCATCATGCCCACCGACATCAACTACCGGGCGAATATCTACGGTATGAAGAAGCTCGGCGTCGAACGGATCATCTCGGTGAGCGCCGTGGGCAGCATGAAGGAAGAGATCAAGCCCGGCGATATCGTGATCCCGGACCAGTTCTACGATCACACGAAGCACCGGCGGAGCACTTTTTTCGGAAACGGCGTGGTTGCGCACGTGGGCATGGCAGATTCCGTCTGCGGCGACCTCGGCACTGTCCTGCGTGAGGCCGGGGCGGCAGTCGGCGCCGTCGTCCACCGGGGCGGCACGTACCTCTGCATGGAGGGGCCGCAATTCTCCAGCCGGGCCGAATCACTCATTTACCGGAAGTGGGATGTGGATGTGATCGGTATGACGAACGCGACCGAGGCAAAGCTCGCGCGCGAGGCCGAGCTCTGCTACAGCACCATCGCTCTCGCCACTGACTACGACTGCTGGCACCACACCGAAGAGGCGGTCACCGTTGAAGCGGTGCTCGCGGTTATGAAAAAGAATATCGAGACGTCCAAGGCCATGATCCGCGAGACCGTGCGCATGCTGCCGGCCGCTCGCGCCTGCTCGTGCGGCGACGCGCTCAGGAACGCGATTATGACGCCGGAGAAACTGATACCGGCAAAGACGAAAAAGGACCTGGCGCCGATCATCGGGAAGTATTTAAACAAGAAATAACTATCTCGCCACAAAGGCACAGTCTTCGTGGCAATATTGTTCGTTGGAGGTTTTTTGTGAGTTTGCTCGTTGTCGGCACGGTCGCGCTGGATTCGGTCAAAACCCCGTTCGGGAACGTCGAAAATGCCCTCGGCGGTTCAGCCACTTATTTTTCCACGTCCGCCAGCTATTTTACCGACGTCCGGCTCGTTGCCGTGATCGGCGAGGACTTTCCCAAGGAGCACGTACAATTTCTCAAGAGCAAGGACATCGACGTCCGCGGACTCGAGGTCCGCAAAGGCGAGACCTTCCGGTGGAAGGGCGAATACGGCTACGACCTTAACGAGGCGCACACGCTCGCGACGCACCTGAACGTCCTCGCGACATTCAAGCCGGAAATTATTGACGACTACAAGAGTTCCGACGTCGTGTTTCTGGCGAACGTGGACCCCGAGATTCAACTTGATGTTCTGAAGCAGGTCAAAAAACCGAAACTGGTGGCGTGCGATACCATGAACTACTGGATTTCGAGCAAGCCCGACGCGCTGAAGCGGACGCTCAAGAACGTCGACTTACTCACCATCAACGAGTCCGAGCTCAGACAACTTGCCGGCGAGGCGAGCCTGGTCAAGGCCGCGAAGACCGTGCAGGCCATGGGACCGAAGACGATCGTCGTCAAGCAGGGGAGTTACGGGGCGCTCATGTTCAACGGCCACAGCGCGTTCAGCGCCCCTGCGTATCCGCTCGAATCCGTATACGACCCCACGGGGGCAGGAGACACGTTCGCGGGCGGCTTCATGGGATACCTGGCCAGCACCATGAACTTTTCGGAAGAGAGCATGAGGAAGGCCGTGATTTTCGGCAGCGTGATGGCCTCCTTAAACGTGGAGGCCTTCAGCCTCGACCGGATTCGGAGCCTGGATTATAAAGAGATCGAAGGCCGCTACCGTGAGTTCAAAAAACTGACGCATTTTGAAGACATATGAGGAAATACGATTTCTCAATTCAAATATCGAAATCCTAAGCCGTTTTGGATTTAGGAATTAGAATTTCGCGCTTGTATTAATATTATGTTTACCATCGATCCGAAAATCACCGATCTCAACGTGAAGGAAAAGAGCGTCCTCAAGATACTTTTTTCCATGAACACGCACCAGGTGGCGAACCCCGAAATGGTCCTCGAGGAAGCGCGCACCTACGTGCTGTTCTTCCACGAGGGAAGGGGGAAAGTTTCCTCGAATATCGCGATCCACCTCCTGAAGACAGACCGGAAACTCTACTATTCCAATCCTTCCAATCCCTTTCCCGAGGAAGAGCTAGGCGCCGTCGAAGACGATGCGCGCGGGTTTGCAGAGGGTTTGGGCGCGATGCTGGACGAGATAGACTTTACCAAGCTGTCCGTTTCGGACCAGGAGCGCTGGATCAACGACCAGGAAATATTTTCGCAGAAGCCGCCGGAGGCCAAGCCCGCTGCGCAACCGGCCGGGCCGGCGCAAGCGCAGCCGGTATCGACTGTCGTATCGGAACCGCAGCAGGAAACGCCGAAGCCACGGAAAGCTCCCGCGGCTGACCGATCCGGTGCGCCTTCCAAACCCGCGCCGCTCGCGGAAGCCGTAAAACAGCAGGAAATCATGCAACAAGCGATCAAGGCGGGTGTTGCAAAACCGCCGAAGCAGGCGTCGGCCAGGGAAGCTCAATCCGTGACCGGCGCTATAAGCCGCGATCGGGAAGCTCTCGCGCGTCTTCTTGCGTCATTTTGAAAGGGGTGCCCGGCTCATGAAAACAGTCCTGATATTCATTTTTCTTGCTCTCACGGGATGCACCACAACCGGTAATACGGTGGACAAAACGAAGATGGCCGACGGATACTTCATGAAAGGGCTCGCCTATTTTCAACAAAATAATCTGGAACTTGCGTCATCCGAGTTCAATCGTTCCATTCAGACGGACAGTTCCAATAAGTTGTCTTATTATTATCTTGGGCTTATCAGCGACTATCAGGAGAAGCTGGACGATGCGATAAAATACTATAATCAAGCAGCCAGTATCGATAGCGATTTTTCCGAAGCTTATAACGCTCTCGGCAGAGTGTATTCAAAACAGCAAAAATGGAAGGACGCCATTAAATATTATAAAAAGGCTTTAGAAAATAAACTCTATACTTCTCCTCACCTGCCTTATTATAATATCGGTGAAGTGTATATGGCGCAGAAAGAGTATGGAAAGGCGGCGGAAGCCTTCCGTGAGGCCAAGCGGTATGTTGTCCAGGATTTCATCATTTATCGGCTTGGCACCGCCCTGTTCGAAGCGGGGAAAATCAAGGAAGCGATCAGCCAGTTTCAGGAGGGAGTGGACATGGCCCCCCAGAGCGCACTGATGCGGTACAGCCTGGCTCTGGCGTTCTTGAAGGACGGCAACAAAAAATCCGCGCTTGCGGAGTTCAAAAAGGCCGCCGAGCTGGCGCCCAAGAGTGAAATTTCCCGAAAAGCAAACGACTACATTAAAACCCTGAGGTGACGGATGGGGACGTTAGGAAAATATTTACGCGAGGCGCGGGAACTGTGCGGGGTCGATTTGCGCGATGCGGCCCAGCAGACCCGTATCAGCATTCGTTATCTGAAAGCCCTCGAAGAGGAAGATTTTTCCCGGCTGCCCGGTGAGATTTTTGTCAAAGGCTTCCTGAAAAATTACGCCAAGTTTTTACGGCTTGATCAGTCGGAGGTCATCAAGAAATACTCCGAACTGATTCCCTCGCGGTCTTCTTTGATCACTACCGCCGCCCCCGAGGGGGAACAGGTCGCGGGAAACGAAAAACAGACGGCTGCTCCAAAAATCTCGCTTGAATCGATTGCCTGGACAGCGGGGATAGCGATTGCACTCGTTCTTTTCTTGTTTGCCGCCCTGCCCGCGCGGCGCCCCGGGGAGACCCGCCCTGCGGCAATTATTTCGCAGTCTGGCCAGACGGTCCCCGCCTTGGCCGCGGCGCAAAACAAGCCGGACAAGCTGTACCTTGAGGTCGCAGCCCAGGAAAACACCTGGCTCCTGGTGCGGATCGATACCAGTCCGCAGAAAAAAGCTGTGCTGAAAAAAGGGGAGAGCCTTACCTGGACAGCGGATGAGCGGTTTCAGCTCAGCTACGGCAACGCCGGCGCGCTCAAGCTTCTGCTCAACGGGCGTGAACTGACCGTGAATGAACCCCGGTATGCCGTTGTCAGGGACCTGACCATCACCGCCTCGGGGATCATGAACAGAAGGATACAGCCTGACCACGCAAGACCGAAGCGTCAACCAGTTGCATTGCCCCAGACCCAGGAACAGAAGCCAGAAGCGCAGCAGCAACTTCAACCTTCCGAGCAGAAGCCGCCACGCGAACCGCAGCACACGCAGGAAGCAATCCCGCAGGCAAAGGAGCCTGCTGCCGTGGAATCGAAGCAAACGCCGACTCAGTAAAATGCTATTTCCCCATTTTTGGGTACTACCTTGATTCGTCAGCTATTTTTGCTATTATATCTCCAGTTTTCAAACTAAAGCTTAGAAAGGAGAACTATGAAAAAGATTCTGGTTATCGTGTTTGTATCGGCACTCGCGCTGAGCTCTTCTTTGGCCACGGCAAAGGAAGGACTATATCTCGGAGCCTTTATTCCGTTCAACGATCTTTCAGGCGACATAAAAGGCGTCGATAACGGCAACGGGCTGGGATTTCGCGCCGGTTATGGATTGAACAAATATCTTGCGATTGAAGGCTCTGTTTTCAAATCGAAACACGACACAAGCGGAGGCGGGAATGGGGTGGATTTCAGCGGAGGGACGATCGATCTCAAACTCGACCTTCCCTTGACCGGCAGTAAAATGGAACCGTACTTCCTGATCGGGGTCGGCGGATACGAACTGAAGGGTAGCGGAATTGATTACAAGGGTGGCGGTTCGCAATTCGGGCTCGGGCTCGATATCTATTTGTTCCCGGAGTTGAACTTCAATGTCGGTCTAACGTGGCGTAAAATCACATTCGACAAAGGGACCCCGGTGGATTTGCATGAGGATGTTACGACCTTGGATATCGGCTTGGCCTATCATTTCCTTTAGCACGTTGAAATCCCATGAGAGCCGGCCCGAACTTTTCGGGCCGGCTTATTTTATGTCAGGCCCTTCATCATCCTCTTTACATGCGTTCCTATCCAGTATATCCTTTCGCATTTTTCACATTGGAAGAAGCTTTCCTGTTTTTCATAAACGTACGGAGGCACGAGGTCCTTTGCATCTTCTTTAGCAATCGGGATGAGGGCTTCGTTGCAGAGTGAACAGCGGGTAAGGCTGCCGGGGATGGTCTTAATGCGAAAGGCCGAGAGCACCTGGTCGATCTGGTCTTTGACTCCATCCCCGGTGATGAACAGATGGTTCGTTGCCAAAGGCCGCTTTGCAAGACCGGTGTCCCGGGTGAGGACCACGCGGCGCTGTTCGAGCGAAAGCCGGATGATCTCATTGTCTTCGAGCGTCCGGTCGTAGAGGACATCGAACCCCAGGAGCCTCATCCGTTTCGCGAGCCTGCCCAGCATGACGTCGGCGATGAATTTCATTCTTTCACCACGAAGAAACTAAGAAGATGTCACCACTAAGACACGAAGGCACTAAGGAAAGAAAAGTCAAAGAATTATTCTTTTAATGCCATTCTTGATGAGGGTAACGTTAAAGTTGATTAGAAAGCCGAGACGTTTATTGGTCAATTTTAGGTATGTAATCAGCTGCGCTTCCCAGATTGGATGCAATTCTTCAACTGCTTTGAATTCGCAGATGATCAGGTTGTCGACCAAAACGTCTAAACGCAGGTCTTCATCAAGAAGTGTACCGTCATACACAATCGGCACTACCACCTGTCTTTGATAAGGAGTTCCCAGTTTGGACAACTCGTGGCAGAAACATGCTTCATATACTTTCTCGATCAAGCCAGGCCCCAGGTTCTTATGCACTTTAAACGCAGCATCAACAATCAGTTTCGCAAGCATTTCTTCTTTTTCAGATAGGGGTAAATGTTCCATTGTCTCGCCTTTCTTCGTGTCTTCGTGTCTTCGTGGTGAAATCAGTTGAATCTCTTCAGCCTGAGCGAGTTCGACACCACGCTCACGGAGCTCATGGCCATGGCAGCCGAGGCGAACATGGGGTTCAACAGGCCCGTTGCTCCAAAAAAGGGGAAGAGCACGCCCGCGGCCACGGGGATGCCGATGACGTTGTAGAAGAAGGCCCAGAAGAGGTTCATTTTGATCGTCGTCATGGTACGGCGGGACAGACGCATTGCGGTTGCTACCGCGCGGAGGTCGTCCGTGAGCAGCGTGACGTCGGAAGCCTCGATCGCAACGTCCGTGCCTGTGCCGATGGCGATGCCCACGTCGGCCTGGGTGAGGGCAGGGGCATCGTTGATGCCGTCGCCGACCATGGCTACCACGCGGCCCTCGGCCTGGAGCTTTTTCACCATGTCCATCTTGCCCTGGGGCAGGACATCGGACAGCACTCGCTCGATGCCGAGTTCCCCGGCTATGGCCTGGGCCGTCCTCCTGTTGTCGCCGGTCAGCATGACTACTTCGAGCCCGAGGTCCTTGAGCAAAGCTACCGCTTCTTTTGAATGTTCTTTCAGCGTGTCCGCCACGGCTATGATACCTGCCGCCTTATTATCCAGCGCTACGAGTACGGGCGTTTTGCCCTGGGACGAAAGTTTTTCTACCGCTCCCGCGAAGGCCCTGAAATCGAAGTTCCTCTCCGACATCATTCGGCCGTTCCCGAGAAGTATTTCTTTTTTGTTCACCGTTGCCCTGATGCCATTGCCCGGGAGCGCTTCGAACTCGTCAGGCTGTTCGGGGGACAGGCCCTTTTCCTCGGCTGCGCGTACGATGGCCTGCCCAAGCGGGTGTTCTGAACCTTTTTCCGCAGACCCGGCAAAGAACAGGACATCGTGCTCGCTTGCGCCGTTGGTAATGACGTCGGTGACTTGGGGTTCTCCACGGGTGAGCGTGCCGGTCTTGTCGAGAACGATGGTGTCGATCTTTTGGGCGCGTTCCAAACTCTCGGCGTTCTTAAAGAGAATGCCTTGCTCGGCGCCCTTGCCGGTCCCGACCATAATCGCCGTGGGCGTCGCGAGCCCCATGGCGCAGGGACAGGCTATGATGAGCACCGCGATGAAATTCACGAGTGCGAACGTAAGTTTTGTCTCCGCGGGACCGAACAGGTACCAGAGAACGAACGTAATCAGGCCGAGGGTGATGACCACAGGAACGAAGACGCCCGAGATGGCGTCCGCGAGGCGTTGGATGGGCGCCTTGGAGCCCTGGGCCTCCTGCACCATGCGGATGATCTGGGAGAGCATCGTGTCCTTGCCGATTTTCGTCGCCTCGAAGGTGAAGGTCCCCGTCTTGTTGATCGTAGCGCCGATAATGGTGTCGCCGGCCTTCTTGTCGACGGGCAGGCTCTCGCCGGTCAGCATCGATTCGTCCACCGACGAATAACCGCTCCGCACCACGCCGTCCACGGGTGCCTTCTCGCCCGGCCGCACCACGATGAGATCTCCGGACTCCACTTCCTCGATCGGGATGTCCCGCTCAGTGCCTTCGCGGACCACGCGGGCAGTGCGCGGCTGGAGACGCATCAGTTTTTTTATAGCATCGCCCGCCCGGGATTTCGCCCCAGCCTCGAGATATTTGCCGAAAAGAATGAGGGTGATAATGACCGCTGCCGTGTCGTAGTATGCTCCGCCATGGCTCCCGAAGTGGCCCAGCAAAGAGGGAAAGAACGTGAGCACTGCGCTGTATCCGTAGGCCGCGGTCGTTCCCACGACGATGAGGGTGCTCATGTTCGTGTTGCCGTGCTTGATCGACGCCCAGGCGTTCTGGTAGAAGTGCCGTCCCGCCCAGAACTGGACCGGCGTCGTCAAGATGAACAGGATGACCCACATGACACGCCTCGGGACGATGGTGACGAAGGGGAGCATGTCCTGGAAACTGCCGATGAGCACGAGAGCGGAGAGGACCGCACTCGCGATGAGCTTGATGCGGAGCTGCGATAATTCTTTTTCCCGCGCGTCTTTTTCAATTTCTAACGCTGAACGGCCCTCAACCTGCTGGGGAAGCCTGAACCCCGCCTTCTCGATCGTTCTGCGGATGTCCCGCAAGCCGATCTGGCCGGGGATGTATTCCAGGTCAAGCGTGCCGGCTGTCGCGTTTACAACGGCTTTGAGGACGTTGTCGGACGTTGCCGCGATGCGCTCCAGCTCCCGCGACCGCGACACGTCGAGGTCGATAATCGGGACCGTGACCTTTTCGATGACCGCCTGATACCCTGACTCACGGATGCTCGATACAAATGCATTCGGTCCCGTTGCCGCAGGGTCGAACTCGACGACCGCCTTTTCGTTTGCAAAATTGACGTTCGCGCTCTTTACGCCCGCAAGCTTTCCAAGGTCCTTCTGGATCGCCGCCGCGCAGTTGACGCAGGTCATCCCTTTGACAGGGATGACGGTTTTTCTGGTTTCCATGAACTGTATTTTACCACAAAGTTACGAAGACACAAGAGAGAAGAAGAGGATAGGAAGGTAAAAAGGCGCTTACTTTTTCCGATAGAACGGCAGATCAACGATCTTGGCCGCTATTTCCCGGTCCTTGATTTCTATTTCAATTTCCTGCCCTGCCTGGGCATAGCGGCTGACGACATACCCGAGACCGATGCCGTTTCGGACGTGAGGCGAATGAACACCGCTGGTCACCAGGCCGATCTCGCGGTTCTCAGAAAAAATGCTGCCTCCGCTTTTCGGCACTCCTTTATCGAGCAGTACGAAACCGGCGAGCTTTTGTTCGGTCCCTTCGGTCTGCTGTTTGATGAGGGCTTCCTTGCCGATGAAGTCCTTTTTAAAGTCTATGAACGACCCGAGTCCGGCTTCGAGCGGCGTGCGTGTTTCATCAAGGTCGCTTCCGTACTGGGGATATCCCATTTCGAGCCGGAGGATGCCCCTCGCGGCGAGACCGCAGGGCAGTATCCCCGCGTCGCTTCCGGCGTTCATGATAGCGTCCCAGACGGCTTCGGCGCGGTCAGCGGGAAAAAAGAATTCATACCCGTGCTCGCCGGTGTAGCCCGTTCGAGAAACAATCGTCGTCGCGCCTTCCAGGACTATTTCCCGCACCGACCCCGGCTTGATTTTTTTGAAGTTCGGCGCGGCAATTTTTTCGATAATGCGGGATGCATGAGGACCCTGCAGGGCGACGTGCGCGACGGTCTGCGTGACATCCGTTACCGTGACGTCGCCGGACGCGTGCTTCCCGATCCAATGGAGTATCTTTTCGGTATTCGCTGCATTGGTGGTAATCAGATAGCGGTTGCCGGAGAGACGGAAGAGCAGTCCGTCGTCGAGGATGAATCCCGATTCGTTGCAGAGTAGCCCGTAATGCACCGTGCCTTCTGCTATTTTCTCCGTATTCCGGGTGTGGATATTCTGGAGCAGGTGGGCGGCGCCCGGGCCGCTCACCTCGATCCTTCCGAGACAGCCGATGTCGAACAGGCCCGCGGCAGCGCGGACCGCATGATATTCGTCCTGGACATCGGAGTACTGAAGCGGGACCTGCCAGCCCTGGAACTCGGTCATCTTTGCGTTGAGCTGAAGATGTTTCTGATGGAGAACGGTCTGTTTCATTCAGCCCCCTTGGTCATGATTCGATGCGGGATACACAATACACCTGTCTCGTTCTCATCAGGCATAGTGCATGTGGTATTCTGACTCAGCGCTTATTTGATTCTGAGCTTTTCCGGGTCGGTTTTGTTGTCGGCAAGTTTGTGAATGTCCTTCGGGTGGAACGCTCCCTTTTCGGTGATGATGGCCGTGATGTACCGGGCCGGCGTTACATCAAAGGCCGGGTTCGCTACGTTCACGCCATCGGGGGCTATCTGGACCTTGCCGAAAATGTGGGTCACCTCGCGGGGGTCCCGCTCTTCAATGGGGATCAGGGACCCCGATTCCATCGCGAAGTCTATGGTCGAGAAGGGCGCGGCCACATAAAAGGGGATGCCATGCTCCTTGCAGAGCACCGCGAGGCCGTACGTGCCGATCTTGTTCGCCACGTCGCCGTTATCGGCGACACGGTCCGCGCCCACGATTGCGAGGTCTATCATGTCGCGGAACATGAAGTAGCCCGCCATGTTGTCCGTAATCAGCGTGCAGGGGATATTCTCCTGCATCAGCTCCCATGCGGTCAGGCGCGCGCCCTGCAGCACGGGGCGGGTCTCGTCCACGTAGACGTGGATCTTCTTCCCTTTTTCCACCGCGGCGCGCATCACGCCCTCGGCGGTCCCGTAGCCGGCCGTGGCGATAGAGCCTGCGTTGCAGTGCGTGATGATGTTATCGTCGTCGGCGACAAATGCGGAACCGTAGCTCCCGATCAGCTTGTTGGTCTCGATGTCTTCTTCCAGCATGCGCTGGGACTCCTCCACGAGCATCTCCCGGAGGGCGTCGAGGCCCTTGTCCTTGTTGTCCTGGACGAATTTCTTGATCCTCTCGATGGCCCAGAAGAGATTTACCGCCGTGGGCCGCGTCGCGGCCATGACGGAGCAGATTTCCTCGAACTTCGGCCAGAACTCGTCGAACGTGTTCGCCGCAATCTGCCGAGCGCCGAGCGCCAGACCCATGGCGGCGGACACGCCGATTGCCGGAGCGCCCCGCACCCACAGCTCTTTGATGCCCGTGGCGACGGTCTGGTAGTCTTTGCAGTCGTTATATACGGTCTCGATCGGCAGTTTCGTCTGGTCCAGCATCCGTACGATGCCGTCTTTCCATTCGACGGTCGGGATCATTCCTGTCTCCTTGTTCACTTTTCCGAGGGGCTTCCTTGACGGCGCTTTCACTATAAAGGAATGCAGGAAGATTGTCAAAAAAAATCTGAGGAATGAGGTGAGCTATCCGGTTTACGCAGTAGACTGAGGGCTTGACAAACGTGCGGTGAGTGACCACGGTGGGGCAGGGGGGAAAGCCGGACGCTCGGCGGGACTACGCGTCAGCGCACTGCTGGACCGCAAGCGTGCCGCTCCTGCCGTCGATTGTCCCGGGGACGAGGCCGCAGACCGGGACCGACGAGGGTTTCTGCAGAAGGTCGCGGGCAAGGTCGTCGAGCCTCATGATTTTTATCCCGCGTGCTCCGGCCAGTTTCAGCAGCTGCCGGAACAGCTCGATCTTTTTCATGCCTTCGAGTTCCGCGTGGATGGTAAGGACATTCAACCGGTCATGCCGGAGCAGCGACAGATAGTGGCCGGGGATGCGCTCTTCGGGATATTCGGGCCGTCCGAGCAATTCATCCAGGGTCGGGAGTGTCGTCGGTATCTGAAGGGTCTTGTACACCGCGTTGCCCACGCGCGGAAAGAAGGGGTAGGAACCCCGGCTGTCGCTGCCGTAGAGCAGTCCCGCGTCGTCGTATGCGGCGAGGCTCATGCCGTTTGCCTGCCAGCCCGCTGCGCCCGCGGTCTTTGCCGGCTCCCCGAAGATCCGCTCGAATTCCTGCCGGGCCCTGCTGAATTCCTGATTGACCTCGCCCAGTGACATTTTTTCGAGACCGTCCTGCCATTTGATGTGATCATAGCAATGGATCCCGACTTCGTGTCCTTTGGCGCGCGCCAGGCGCATCACGTCCCCGTTTCTCCGTCCCACGTGGGGACCGGGGAGGAGCACGCCGTTCAAAAGCGTGCGGAGGCCGTACGTGGAGACGACGCTGGTACGGCTCACCTTGCTCAAAAAACCCGGACGGAATACCCGTTTGATGGCGCGGCCCGTGTTGTCCGGGCCGAGAGAGAAGAGAAAGGTGGCTTTAACGCCGAATTCGTCGAAAAGGGCGATGAGGTTGGGAACGCCGATGCGCGTGCCCCGGTCGGTGTCCACGTCGATTTTGATGGCGAGAGCGATATCGGTCATGACGGACTTACTCGCTCAATTCGCTCGACGGCCTGACGAGGTGATAGTCCAGGGTTTTTCTGAGCGCGGTCTTAAAGTCCGTCGTCGGTTTCCAGCCGAGATATTTTTCCGCGTTCTTGATCGACGGCACGCGCGTCTGGATGTCCTGGTAGCCTTCGCCGTAGTATTCCTTGGATTGTACGGTAACGAGTTTGACGCTGTCGGCGAGCTTCGCATACTTGGGATAAGTCCTGATGAGCGCGATGATGGTTTCCGCGAGATCGCGGATGGACATATCGTTCTTGGGGTTGCCGATGTTGAAGATCCGGCCGTCGGCGGCGTTGTCCTTGTTCTCGATGATGCGGACCAGGGCGTCGATGCCGTCGTCGATATAGGTGAAGCTCCGGCGCTGGGCGCCGCCGTCCACCAGTTGGATCTCCCTGCCGCGCAGGATGTTGCCGATGAACTGCGTGAGCACGCGCGAACTGCCTTCCTTGGGTTCGAGGATATTGTCCAGCTTCGGCCCGATCCAGTTGAAGGGACGGAAGAGCGTATATTTGAGGCCGTGCTTCATGCCGTAGGCGTGGATCACGCGGTCCATGAGCTGCTTGGAGCAGGAATAGATCCACCGCTGCTTGTTGATGGGGCCGAGCACGAAGTTGGAAGATTCTTCGTCGAACTCGGGGTCCGCGCACATGCCGTAGACCTCGGAGGTGGACGGGAAGAGGACCCGTTTTTTGTATTGCACGCACTTGCGAACCACGGCAAGGTTGGCTTCGAAGTCGAGCTCGAACACGCGAAGCGGGTCAAGCACATAGGTCGCCGGCGTGGCAATGGCCACCAGCGGGAGGACCACGTCGCACTTCCGGACGTGATATTCTATCCACTCTTTGTTGATGGTGATGTCTCCCTCGACAAAGTGGAACCGGTCATGCCCCAGGCACTGTTCGAGCTTGTCCACGGCCATGTCCATGCCGTAGACTTCCCAGTCTTTGTGTTTCAAAATATGTTCGGTCAGGCTGCTCCCGATGAAGCCGTTTACTCCGAGGATCAATATTTTCAGGCCCATGAAATTCTCCGTTTCTGTTCAGTGTATAGCAGACATTATTACGGTTACGCCAGCACCTGGCCGATTTTCAGCCCGAGCGAGTCTTCGGCGGTTTCTTCGTCGTTCTCTTCCCACTCCGCATTCACGAGTTCGAGGCTCCCCGAACCGGTCGCTACGATCAGCGGATCAAGGGAGACCACCTGTCCCGGTCCGCCGCCCTGGTCCGAAAGCGGTTTTGCCCACCAGATGAACAGTCTTTTCCCTTCGAGCTCGGTGAACGCCCCCGGATAGGGCTGGGTGACGGCGCGGACGAGATTATGGATTGCTTCCGCGCTCTGCGTCCAGTCGATCCGGCCGTCCTCGGGCTTGCGTCCGCCGAAGTGCGTGGCCTGCGACTCGTCCTGTGCGCGCCGCGGCGCGGACCCGTTTTTCAGCGCCTCCATCTGTCTCTCGATCACGAGGCGCGCGGCTTTCACCGCCTTGCTGAACACGTCCTGCGCCGTGTCGTCCGCCAGAATAGACACCGGTTCCTGGTCCACGATGTCCCCGGCGTCGGCGCGCTTGACCATGTGGTGGAGCGTCACGCCGGTCTCTTTTTCGCCGTGCAATACGGCCCAGTTGATCGGCGCGCGGCCCCGGTATTTCGGGAGGAGCGAGCCGTGCATGTTGAATGCGCCGAGGCGCGGGATGCTCAGGATGTCCTCCGAAATCAGGTTCCGGTAGTAGAAGGAGAAGATCAGGTCCGGTTCCCACGAGCGTATCCGTTCGGTCCACTCGGGAGTGTTCACCGATTCCGGCGTATACACGGGGATGTCGTACTCCTCCGCCAGCCCGGCCACGGACCGGAACCAGATCTCTTCATCCGGGTCGTCTTTGTGGGTGATGACGGCAAGAATGTACTCGTCGTTCTGGATCAGAGCATCCAGGCACTCGTAGCCTACGTCGTGGTATGCGAAAACAAGGATAGCTGGTTTATTCATCGGTCCTCTCATATATCTTGCGGATAACGAACCGCGGTCTTCTGCGAACTTCCTTATAAATTCTGCCTATGTACTCGCCGATGATGCCGAGACCCATGATGCCGATGCCCACGAGGAAGTAAAGGATCGCGAAGAGCGTGAACACGCCCTCTGCCTCGGGGCCGATCACCAGGCGCCGGATGAACAGGTAGATCACGAACAGGGTGGAGAACGCCGAGACGACCATGCCGAAGAGGGTGAAAACCTGGAGCGGCACCACCGAAAAGCCGGTCATAAGATCGAAGTTCAGGCGGACCAGGTCGTACAGCTTGTATTTCGATTCCCCGGCCGCCAGGGCCGCGTGCTCCACTTCCACTTCGGCCGGATTGGCAGCGAAGCTGTAGGCGAGAGCCGGGATGAAGGTCGAGGTTTCCTCGCTCGCCACAATGCTCTCGACGATGTTTTTCCTGTACGCCCTGAGCATGCAGCCCTGGTCCTTCATGCGGATGTTCGTGATCTTCGCGCGGATGCCGTTGATGAGCCGCGAGGCGTATTTTCTGAAGAAGGTGTCCTGGCGGTTCTTCCGGAACCCTCCCACCACGTCGTGCCCCGCGGCAACCGCAGCGAGCAGCTTGGGTATTTCCTCGGGCGGGTTCTGCAGGTCCGCGTCGAGGGTCACGATCACGTCGCCCCGCACCCGTTCGAAGGCGGCCATGATCGCCATGTGCTGGCCGAAATTTCCGTTGAAGTCTATGACGCGCACCTGCTTCGGCCTGCGGTCGTGAAATTCCTTCAGCATTTCACCGGACCGGTCTCGGCTTCCGTCGTTCGTGAACAGGATCTCGAAGGGTTTGCCAATTTTGTCCAGCACAGCGGTCAGGCGCGAATATAACGCCTCGAGATTTTCCTGCTCGTTGTAAACCGGTATTACGACGCTCACGTAGGGTTTGCTCATGAGCGTTTCCTCCCAAAGAGGTCAGCCATGGCTGCCACGACCCGGTCCTGGTCCGCATCGGTCATTAAGGGAAAGAGCGGCAGGCTCACGATGCGGTCCGAAATGGTCTCGGCATTCGGGAAATCGCCGGGCTTGAACCCGAACTGTTCGCGGTAATAGGGGTAGAGGTGCACGGCCCGGTAGTGCAGACCCGTGCCGATGTTCCGTTCCTTCATGCCCTGCATGAACGCGTCCCGGTCCATGGCAGCCGCTTTGGTATTGATAAGTGGCGTGTAAAGGTGCCAGGCGTGCAGGTGCGGATAGGGGGGCGCGGCGGGCAGCGCCCACTGTTCCCAGCCGGCAAGCAGTTTCTGATACCGCAGGGCGAGCTGCGTGCGGCGCTTGATAAATCCGTCGAGTTTCTTTAACTGGTGCAGGCCGAGCGCCGCCTGGATATCCATCATATTATACTTGTATCCCGGCGTGATGATTTCGTAATGCTGGTTTCCTTTTTTGCCGAAGCGGTTCCAGGCTTCGCGGTCCATCCCGTGAAACCGCAGGAGGGCGATCTCGGACGCGAGTTGTTCGTCCCGGGTGACGACACAGCCGCCTTCTCCGGTGGTCATGTTCTTATTGGGGTGAAAGCTGAAGACCTGCACGTCGCCGAAGCTGCCGATGCGCCTGTTCTCATATTCCGTGCCGATGGCGTGCGCGGCGTCTTCGATGACGCGAAGGTTGTGCTTCTTCGCGATGTTATAGAGCGGGTCGAGGTCCACCGGAAGGCCGGCAAAATGCACGGGCATGATGGCGCGGGTACGTTTGGTGACAGCCTTCTCGATCTTCGTCACATCCATGTTGTACGTGCCGGGCTCCACGTCAACGAGCACGGGCTTGCCCCCGGAAAGTACGATGGTGTTCAGGGTGGCCGCGAAGGTCATGGGCGTGGTGATCACCTCGTCGCCGGGCTGAAGCTTAAGCGCCGTGAACGCCAGGTGCAGGCCCGCCGTGGCCGAGGCGAGGGCGAGCGCGTGCGGCGCGCCGAGATATGCCTTCAGGTCTTCCTCGAACTGCTTGACCCGCGGCCCGGTCGTGATCCATCCCGACTTCAGGCACGCCACCACTTCGTCGATGGCCTCCTGGCTGATGGTCGGCCGCGAGAAGGGGAGAAATTCTTCGTTTTGGTTGCTTGACATTGTACTCCTTTAAAGATAATCGAAGGATGAGAGCGCCAAACTTCCAATCTTCTGGCCATCCAAACTTCGAGGTTCAGCTCTTCGTCACAAAATACACACCGACACAGATAATCAGGATGCCCGTAATCCGCACGACCGAAAGGTTCTCCTGAAAGAGGTAGTATCCCGCCACCGCGTTCACGATATATCCCACGGAGAGCAGGGGATAGGCAAAGCTCACTTCAACGCGGGAGAGGACCAAAAGCCAGACCGCGACGCTGATGACGTAACAGAGCAGGCCTCCCCAGATAAATATATTTCCCGCCGCCTGAAAAGCGATGGGCATGGCATTGTTCAAGGTGAACTCGAAGTAGCCGATCCTGCGCATTCCTTGTTTCAGGAAAAGCTGGGCAACGGCATTCAAGAGTACGCCGAGCAGAATCAAGGGAAGATATTTCATGGTTTGACCTCTTTATTCGATACGACGATATTCTTCCGGTCCTGCGCGAGGGGGAACAGCTTGAGCCTGCGGTCTTTGCGCAGGGTTTCGTACGTTGCGACGTCAGTCACCATATACAGCGTGGCCGGGCCTTTCCAGCGCTTCCAGAACGTCGCGCCGTCTATCATCCATTGGCTGGTGTCTTCCGCCGTGGTGCCGAACTCGAGCTCGCCTTTCCAGTCCACGACCGTGATGCGGCGCTCAAGGTAGACCGGCAGGTCCTGATAATAATTCTGATAGCTTGCCACTTCGTCGCCGGGCTTGAGCTTTGGCTTGAGCGTCTCGGCAAGTTTTTTGACGGACTTTGTCTCCACAAGCGGGGCCGCCGCATTTACCTCGACCAAAAAAAGCGCAGACAGGGCGAGCAAAGCTATGAAGGCCTGCCGAAAGCCGCGATATTTCGCAAGGCCCCATGCCGTTACGGCGCCCACGGCCAGGGTCAGCGCGAACACAGCCGGCCAGGCGCCGAGCGCCTGTGTCTCGTCCGGCCTGGGCCAGTAAAAGGGCAGGAGGAACAGGGCAACGGCAAGCAGCATCGCCATGATCATAAGGATCGCGTATCCCGCTTTCACGCCGGGGAAATCACGGCGGTCCCAGCACGCCGCGAAATAGCGCCCGATCAGGACCGCAAGGGGTGGAAGGACCGGCAGGATATAGGGGACCAGCTTTGAATCCGAGACCGAAAAGAAAATGAATATCAGGCCGGCCCAGAGCATCAGAAAGAGCGCATCCCGGTGTTCATGACGTTCGCGCCAGGAAGAAGGCATGCTGTGTTTGATTGCCTGAACAAGAAAGGCGCTCCAGGGGAAAAGTCCGAACAGCACGATGGGAACGAAAAACCAGACCGGCTGATACCGGCCGTGCACCTTGGTCAAATAGCGCTGGAAGTGCTCGTGGATAAAGTAGAAATTAAAAAACTCAGGGTTGGCCCGCCCCACGAGGATATGCCACGGCGCGGCGATGAGCAGGAGCAAGGCCAGACCGGAGGGGAGGTACATGGTCTTGAGAAGGCGCCATTCCCCCAAGAGCAGTATCCATGCGCCGATTATCATGCCGGGGATGACGATGCCGATCAGCCCCTTGCACAGGACGGCCAGCGCCGAGAAGGCATAGAACGCCCAGAAAGAGAGCCGCCGCTTCATGCCGGGTTTCTCGTGAGTGCCGACGAGGAAGGAAAGGAGCGCAGCGGAAAGCAGGACCGAAACCGGCATGTCCAGAATGATTGCCTGGCTCATGGCATAGTACAGGAGACTGGTGGCGAGTATTACCGCGGCAAGCAGCCCGGTCAGACGTCCGAAGAGCCGCGCGCCGCCGACGGCGACGGCGAGGCATCCCAGGAGCGCCAGCACCGCGGGCCAGAGACGAAGCGTGAATTCATGGAGCCCGAAGAGTTTGATCGAGAAGGCCTCAAGCCAGTAAAAGAGCGCCGGCTTTTCGAAATACTTGACGCCGTTCAGCCGGGGTGTGACGTAATCGCCGGTAGCGACCATCTCCCGCGGGATCTCTACATACCGCCCCTCGTCCGGAACGGACAGAGGACGGTTCCCGAGCATGCAGGTGAATAAGACGCAGCCCAGGACGGTCAGAATAATGAGATCTCGCATCTCGAGGCGGCCGATTTGATTGGTGGTTGAATTCATGATCGTCGTTTTCGTGGATGACCCGCGGACGCGCCGGAGAAACTCATCAACGCTTCAGCTCCAACGCCCCGTTTTAAATCAGGAAACGGACCGTATCCATGGGCATCAAAAAAGTGATTTTACATGGTGCAGGAGGGTTTGTCAAACATTTTATGTTTACACTCAGGGAGTTACAGTCCGGGCAGACCGAAGGTTTCGGCCTGCCCGAAGGGGGACGCGGACCTGCGGCGGGGTTGGGTTGCTTACGCGCCGGTGCTCTTCCGGATGTCGGCGCATGTCATGTGGCGGATGACCTTGCCTTTCACCAGGTATACCACCATCTCGGCGATGTTGGTGGCGTGGTCGGCTATGCGTTCGAGATATTTCGTGACCGCGGTGAGACGCACGGCGCGCGAGATGGTTTTGGGGTCTTGCAGCATATACATGAGCAGTTCGTTGAAGATCTGCTTGTTCAGATCGTCGACGAAGTCGTCAGCTTCGCAGACCTTCATAGCGAGGTCAGCGTCCTTTGCCACGAAGGCGTCGAGACTGTCTTTAAGCATCTTCTGTGACGCTTCGGCCATGCGCGGAATGTCGATGTAGGGCTTGAGCTGCGGTTCGTCGAGCAGCTCGACGACACGTTGGCAGATGTCCACGGCCAGGTCGCCCATGCGTTCCAGATCGGTGATGATCTTGATGGCGGTCGTCACGAAGCGGAGCATGCTGCCCGTCGGCTGCCAGAGGGCGAGGAAGCGGATGCACTCCTCCTCGATCTCGACGTCGAAGGTATTAACGACGGCGTCGCCGTCGATCACGCTCAGGGCGAGGTCCCGGTCCCGTTCCGTCAGCGCCTTGATGGATTTCCGGATCGCGTCCTCGACGGCGTCTCCCATCTTCAGGATGCTTTCCTTGAGTTTTACCAGTTCCTGTTCTTTCTGCGTGGGCATGTAGTTCTCTCCTTCAAAATAGAGGGTCAAGGGGCAAGGGGCAAGGGTGCGGGGTTCAGGGTATAGCATATG
The DNA here is from genome assembly GCA_041476485.1 of Nitrospirota bacterium. Classification (GTDB taxonomy): domain Bacteria; phylum Nitrospirota; class UBA9217; order UBA9217; family UBA9217; genus JBAZLV01. Next base: position 5,137 of record JBGOTO010000016.1, on the reverse strand, counting down.
TTTTCACCGGACCCTGGCCCCTGTACCCTGTCCCCTGATTTTATCCGAACCTTCCCGTAATGTAATCGTCGGTCTGCTTCTTGTCCGGGTTCGTAAATATCTTCTCGGTGGTGCCGTATTCGATCAGTTCGCCCAGGTACAGGAACCCCGTCATGTCCGACACGCGGGCCGCCTGCTGCATATTGTGCGTAACGATGATGATGGTCACTTCTTTTTTCAGGTTTACAATAAGCTCTTCGATTTTTGCCGTGGATATGGGATCGAGCGCGGAGGTGGGCTCGTCGAAGAGCAGCACTTCCGGCTCTACGGCCAGCGCCCGCGCGATGACCAGCCGCTGCTGCTGGCCCCCGGAAAGGTCATACGCGCTCGCGTTCAATTTGTCCCGCACCTCGGCCCAGAGCGCGGCATGCTTCAGCGCCCGTTCGATGCGGTCGACCAACTCGCTCTTATTCCTGATCCCTTTCAGCCGGAGCCCGTAAGCGATATTCTCGGTAATCGTCATGGGAAACGGCGTGGGCTTCTGGAAGACCATGCCGATACGGCTCCTGAGATTGATGAGGTCCACGTCATGCAAAAGAATGTTTCTTCCCTCAAAGGTGATTTCGCCCTCGTAGCGATGGTTGGGATAGAGATCGTGCATCCGATTGAAGCATCGCAGGAGCGTTGTCTTCCCGCATCCGGACGGCCCGATAAGCGCCGTGACCTTGTTTTTATAGACCGGAAGGGAAATGTCCCGCAGCGCGCGGACGTCGCCGTTATAATAAAAGCTCAGGTTCTTGACCTCTATGTCGATTGTTTCCGTCAACGCGAATACCTCCACCGGATGATGAGCCTGCCCGTGATCGTCAGGGCGAGTATGAAGAGCGTGATTACGAAGGCCGCGCCCCACGCCTGGGTATGCCAGTCCTTATAGGGCCCCATGGCGTATTGAAAGATGGTAACCGTCAACGACGCGATGGGGCGGTCCATGTCCCAGGAAAAGAAATTATTATTAAAGGAGGTGAAGAGCAGCGGCGCCGTTTCACCCGCGACCCGCGAGATCGAGAGGAGAATGCCGGTAAAAATTCCCGTGGCCGCTCCGCGGTACACGACCTGGATGATGACCTTGTAATAAGGCGCGCCGAGGGCAAACGCGGCTTCCCGCAACGTCCAGGGCACGAGCGACAGCATGTCCTCCGTCGTTCTGAGCACCACGGGAATCATGATGATCGAGAGCGCGAAAGCGCCGGCCCACCCGCTGAAGTGGTGGAGCGGCCGCACGAGGGCGGCATAGACAAAGGCGCCGATGACGATTGACGGGACGCTTACCATGATGTCGGAAAGCACGCTGATGACCCGCGCAATTTTCTTCCCCCGCGCGTACTCGGCCAGGAACGTCCCTCCCAGAACGCCGACGGGGACCCCGATCAGCGTCGCGGCAAGCGTGATCATCAACTGCCCGACAAAGGCGTTCCTGAGCCCGCCGCCTTCGACGCCCGCGGGGGCCGGGTCGTTCAGGAACAGGCTGAGCTTGAGCGCGCCCAGGCCGTTGATCAGCACGTCTGCCAGGATATACACGAGCCAGAACAGTCCTATCGCGGCGGCAAGGCCGCTTAAGCCCAGCGCGAAGTAATTCTCTATTTTCCGTTTTTGTTCCGTGGTCATGGGCAGTTCACGAAAGTAAGAATGTAAGAATAGCGGCCCGCAATAGTATCTTGCCTTTTCCTACCTTCCTATTTTCCAGCCTTCCAGTCTTACTATCTTGAATACTTCCTCTCTGCCTTCAGTAGAAAGAACTTCGATATCGCCAGGGTAATAAAACTCATGACAAAGAGCACGAGCGCGAGATAATAAAGCGACGATAGGTACAGGTCGCTGTCCGCTTCCGTAAACTCGTTCGCCAGGCTCACGGTGATGGTCGAGGCCGCGTCCAGGAGCGACGTGGCGATTTTATGATTGTTCCCGAGCACGAAGGCCACGGCCATGGTCTCTCCCAAGGCCCTGCCCAGGGACAGGGCCGCCCCGCCGAAGACGCCCAGCTTGGAGTAGGGGAGGACGACGTTCTTGACCACTTCCCACTGCGTCGCGCCTATGGCATAGGCGGATTCCTTGACCACGGCGGGGGTCAGGTTGAACGAATCGCGCGCGATGCTCGCCGTAAAGGGTATGATCATAACGGCAAGGATGACGCTTGCCGTCAAAAGATCGATGCCCAGTGGCGTCCCCTGAAATAGCATTCCGATGACCGGCAGTTTCCCGAGCGAGCCCTGGAGCGCCGGCTCCACATATTTAGACATGATGGGCGCGAGGGTGAACAGGCCCCACATTCCGTAAATGATGCTCGGTATCGCGGCGAGAAGTTCGATGGCGACGCTGATGGGGCCTTTGAGGAAATTCGGAGCGATCTCGGTCACGAAGATCGCAATACCGATGGCAGTGGGTATAGCGAGCAGCAGGGCGACCGTGGTCGTAACGAAGGTGCCGTAAATGGTGGTCGCCGCGCCGAAGATACCCGTCACGGGGTTCCAGGCGGTCGAGGTCAGAAAGTCCAGCACACCGAACTTCCCGATGGCGAGAGAAGATTCTTTGAGGAGCACTGCCACAATGCCGATAATAAAAATGATGACGGTAAAGGACGCGACGGCCGTGAAGGAGTAAAAAAACAGGTCGCCTATATTCTTTTTCTGGGAAATTCCCAATGAACGGCCCTTTCTGATCTGCCGCGGATTATGATGATACGTAAACGAGTCAGGTATCTATAGTATATATACCTGACCCGTTTCTTTCAACCTTTTATTCCCCTACCATCGTTTTACTGGATTCCATTCGACTTCCAATAGGCCGAAATTTTGTCTTTCAAAGATTTCGGGAGCGGAACATAGATCAGTTCCTTGGCCTTGGCGTCCCCGTTTTTGAAGGCCCAGCCAAAGAATTTTACCACCTTCTCGTTCGGGTCCTTCTTTTCCTTGCCAAGGAGGATGAACGTCGCACCCGCGATGGGCCACGCCTTTTTCCCCGGGGCGTTATTCAGCCAGAGGTAGAAGTGCTTTTTGGGATCGAAGCTCGCCGTTGCAGCTGCATCCATAAAGCTCTCGAAGCTCGGCCCCACGAAGGAACCGGCCTTGTTCTTGAGGAGCGTATGGGTCAGGTTGTTCTGCTTCGCATAGGCGAATTCCACGTAGCCGATAGAGTTCTTGGTCTGTTGAACGTAGTTGGCCACTCCTTCGTTCCCTTTGCCGCCTATCCCCGCCGGCCAGCTCACGGAAGTACCCGCGCCGACCTTCTCTTTCCACGCGGCGCACACGCTGCTCAGGTAATCGGTGAAGATGGCCGTCGTGCCCGAGCCGTCGGAGCGGTGGACCACCGTGATCTGACTCGTCGGGAGGTTGAGCTTGGGATTCAGGTTCTTGATCTTCGGGTCGTTCCAGTTTTTGATCTCGCCCAGGTATATCCTGCACACTGCCTCGGAGTCGAGCTTCAATTCACCCGGCTTTACCCCGGAGATATTGACCACCAACACGACGCCGCCGATCACCGCCGGGAACTGGAGCAGGTTGCCCTTGGCGAGCTCTTCGGGCGTAAGCGGCTTGTCCGAAGCGCCGAAATCCACGGTCCGCTCGGTGATCTGCTTGATGCCGCCGCCGGAGCCGATGGACTGATAGTTCAGTTTCAGGCCCGTTACCTTGTTGTACTCGTTCGCCCATGCGGAATACACGGGGTAGGGGAAGGTGGCCCCTGCGCCGTTCAGCATTTCCTCCGCAGAGAGGTTCGGGGACACCGCCGCGAGGGACAACAGCAAAGCTATCGCAAAAAATCGTTTCATTCGTTTTATCTCCTTTTCTGATTTTATCATGGTTTTATTTATACCGCAGGAATGTTACAGGGATGTTACAACTTCGTGAACATTTTGTTACAGCGAGGAGAAGAATGACAAACGACCTCAAAATCATTCCTTTCGCCCCGTTTTTATGTTATTATTTGATTACCAGCATTTGCGAATAAGGAGATGAACATATGAAGTTTACGCGCGTAACGGTAAATCCTAAACAGATGGGAGGCGCGCCGTGCATTCGCGGGTTGCGTATCCCGGTGGCGACTGTCGTCGGCATGGTGGCGGACGACATGACGGAACAGGAAATCCTGAAGGCGTTTCCAGACCTGGAGCACGAGGACATTCGGGAAGCGCTTCAGTATGCAGCCGAGGCCGTGCAAACTGGAATGCACTAAAAACATCAACGTCACCGCGGTGCCTGCAGCAGGACCATTTTGGTCAAAACCCGCCAAAACATCACAGCAAAACCCTCTTGCTTTTTCCCGTGATCTATACTAAGGTTTTCTTGTCTTACCTGTTCGCTTGCAACCAGCCTTACTATTTCTAATACAAAAGTTGCTATTCGTTTTTGAAAGCCGCCTGTCCCGGGAGGTCCGCATGCCTTCGGAAGATTTTCTCGCCCACGTGTCCAAAGACGGCCGCCGCAGCGTGGTGGTGGACGTCGCCGCAAAGCGTTTCATCGCTGTTGACGTGGAGACGACGGGACTTTCTCCGGCCAGGGGCGACCGAATCATTGAAATCGGCGCAATAGCGTTTCATGGGGACATGATCTGTGAGGAGTTTCATTCTCTCATCTGCGTAAAAAAACAGATTCATTGGGCAGCGCAACAGGTGCACGGCATAACGCACGAGATGTTGGCAGGCAAACCAAAGGCGGATGAGATCATGCCGCGATTCAGGGAGTTCATCAGAGATGGCACGCTCGTGGCGCATAACGCGAGATTTGATATGGGCTTTATCAGCCACGAATTTCTGCAGCTTGGGATAGGGCTGACGAATCCTTATCGCTGTACGCTGAAACTGAGTAGGAGTCTGTATCCGAAGCTCAGGAATCATAAGCTTGAAACGGTTTATAGGCATCTGTTCGGACGCATGCCCGAAGACGGACAGACGCATCGGGCGCTGGATGATGCAAGGTTGGTGGCGAGAATGTGGATGGAGATGAGGAAAAGGTGATTACGCTTCAATTTCCAGAAAATTTATGATAGTCTTGGGCCGTTTGTGGCATCTTCTTATAGATACGCACACCCAAAACAGAAAACATCTTTCCCGACGTCAGCAAAATAATTGAGAACAACTATCCGGAGACGCGCCATGAGTGATTCA
>JBGOTO010000015.1:0-32254 GCA_041476485.1 Nitrospirota bacterium | reverse complement strand
CGCGGCAGGATCGCGGCTGCAATGGCCTATCCGGCCTTCATGACCGTGATCGGCGTGGGCATGCTCTTTTTCATCTTCAGCTTTGTGATGCCCCGCGTGGTAGGCATGTTCGAAGACATGAAACAGCAGTTGCCGTTCATCACCGTGATGCTCCTTGCTTTTGTACGGTTCTTCTCGTCCTTCTGGTGGGCGATCCTGATCGCTCTCGGCGGCGCTGCCTATTATTTTCGGAAGTATATTAATACGCCGGTGGGGAGGGAGACATTTGATGCGCGGCTGCTTCGCCTGCCGGTCTTCGGCAGTCTCATCCGGATGATTGCCGTGTCCCGTTTCACGCGCACGCTCGGCACGTTGCTCCAGAGCGGCGTGCCGGCGCTCACGGCGCTCGATATCGTGAAGAGCGTGGTCGGGAATACGGTCCTTGCGGACGCGATCCAGAAGGCGCGCGAGAACGTGCGCGAGGGAGAACCCATCGCCGATCCGCTCCGCAGGAGCGGCCTGTTCCCGCCGGTGGTCGTGCAGATGGTGGCCGTGGGCGAAAAGAGCGGCGAACTCGAAAAGATGCTGCTGAAGATCTCCGACTCCCTTGACCGTACGGTTGAAACGCGTCTCACGGGGCTTATGGCGCTCATGGAACCGATCATCATCCTGGCGATGGGGTTGATCATTGGGTTCGTGGTGGTCGCCATCATGCTGCCTATGCTCGAAATGAGCTCGGGAATAAAGTAGAGAAAAAGGGTCCAGGGTCCACCCTGCACTCGCGCGATGCACTCGTAAGCGCTGGGCGCAGGCGGGGGCAAGGGTCAATAAGGCAGCAACAGATTCACGTACTATGACATAAGGAGATCTGACATGATCAGGAAAAATCAAAAAGGTTTTACTCTCATCGAAATCATGGTTGTCGTCATTGTTCTCGGACTTCTCGCTGCATTGGTGCTCCCGAAGTTTCTGGGGCAGGAAGAGAAGGCAAAGGTCGAGGTCGCCAAGACTCAGATACGCGCTCTCGAAGGCGCTCTGGATGCATTCAGGCTCGATAACGGTTTTTACCCTACTACGGACCAGGGACTCGACGCGTTGATTAAGAAGCCTGAGGCCGGCCGCATTCCTAATAAGTGGAGAGAGGGCGGCTATCTCAAGCCTGCGCGAATCCCGAAGGACCCGTGGGGCAAAGAGTATGTCTATATCTCCCCGGGCAGCGAGAACCGGGAGTACGAGATTGTCTCTTACGGGGCCGATGGAGAGCCGGGCGGCGAAGGAAATAACGCGGACATCCAGAGTTGGAAGATGGAATAGAGAAATGCGGAATGTGGAATTCGGAATTCGGAATGTCAGGAAGAGTGCGAGACCGGGTATTTGCAGTTTAACTCCGCATTCTGCATTCCGCATTCTGCATTCAAATGGCTTTACGCTTGTAGAGCTTTTGATCGTGATTGTCGTGCTGGGACTGATGCTTGCCTTGACAATTCCCAAACTCGGCGAACTCGGTGAGGCGAACCTGAAGCGGAGCGCGCGGCACCTCACCGGCATGGTCCGCTTCCTGCGTGACGATTCGCAGGCAAAAAAATTTGTGTATCGCATCAAGTTCGATATCCAGAACGGCCACTATTGGGCGGAAAAGCTGACCGAGACGAGCGACAAGACCGTGGAGTTCAAGAAATACGAGACCGTGATGGTGGGCGAAGAAAGTCTTTCTGGCCAGACCACGTTTCGTGACGTGCAGGTCGCAAGCCACCCTGATGACCCCACTATTTTGTTCATGCCGGATGGATGGGTTGAACATGCCCTGATCCACCTCCGTGACGGAGACAACAAGGATTTTACGCTAATAGTGAATTCGCTGACCGGCAACACCGACCTCCGCGAAGGGTATGTGGAGGAGAGATGACATCTATTGCGGAATGCGGAATGCGGAATGCGGAATGGAAGACGATAAATCCGAAATCCAAAATTCGCACACCCTGCACTCGCGGCGCCACTCGTAACCGCTGGGTGCTGGCTCCGCAATCGAAGGGGTTCACCCTGCTTGAGGTGATGGTCGCCGTTGTTATTATGGCCACGGTGCTGGTATCGCTCATCGGATTGAAGAACAAGAGCATGCAGGACGTCATGCTTGCCGAGCATATCACGACGGGAACGCTGCTTGCGAAACGCATGATGGTCGAGACGATAACAAAGAAGCCGCAGACTGTTGAGGAAGAAGGCGACTTCCCTGATGAAGAAAATTACAAAGGCTACATTTGGAAGAGAACTGTTTCCAATATCCCACTCCCGAACGGCAGTACTATCATGGAAGTTCGGATCGCCATCCTGTGGAAGGAAGGCACGCGGCAGGAGCTGGTGGAGCTGGTGAGCTATGAGTAGCATTGCGGAATGCAGAATGCGGAATGCGGAATGCGGAATTAAAGAGAAACCTAAAATCCGCAATCTACAATCCGCAATCCGAAATGGAAAGGCCTTTACGCTCATTGAAGTTCTCCTTGCTGTCTCCATCCTGGCGTTCATCATCTCCGTGGTCTATGCGAGCTTTTCCACGGTGAGCAGAAATGTGGAGCAGGCGGAAGCGATACGGGACAGCATGGACCTGGCGCGCACACTCTTGATCAAAATGTCCGACGATATAGCGAACGCATATGTTAATACGGCAACGACGGGCCAGACGATTTTTTTCGGCAAGAAGGAGGAGGTCGGGACGGGAAATGAAATACTCAGGCATGATTCACTTTCCCTGACCACACTCACGAACTGGCGCAGGATGAATTCAAAGGAAACGGACCTATGGGAAGTAGGATACTTCTTCAAGGAAAAGGCGGACGGCACGGGATATGTCTTGATGCGCAGGGAAAAACGTGAGCTGAGCAAAGACGTGCCTGCTCTTGAAGGCGGAATTGAATACGAGATTACGGACAAAGTCGCAAGCCTGCAATTTCGCTATTCGAATGACGGGACCACATGGTCTGACGAATACGACAGCAGGACCAAGGGCAACAATCCTCCGAAGATCGTTGAGCTGGGACTGATGCTGGAGAGCGCGGAGACCTATTCGATACGGGTGGGCATCGGTATATATAATGTGCAGTGAGGGGCAACCGGTATGCGCGGCAATTTACGAATGTTGAAAAACGATCACGGCGTTGCTTTGATCATCGTGCTGTTGGTCACGGCGCTCCTTATTGCACTTATTTTTGAGTTTGCCTACGGCACGCGCGTGAGCCTTCGCGCGGCGGTGAATTTCCGAGATAGCCAGCGCGCCTATTATCTGGCACGTTCGGGTATTAATGCTTTTATCAAATATAAGGAACTGCGTGACCAAATTCCGCAAGGCGAATGGGCGGTTGTTCCGATGATAAGCGCCGGGGATACTGAGGTAAGGATCAAATGGGAAGATGAAAGAGGCAAGCTGAACATTAATGCTATTGATTTGAAGCCGGGGCTTGACTGGGTTGATCTATTGTTTGGAAATCAACGCGTTGGGACGGACGTCTTCGCCAAGGTAACAGGGCTGAGAAAAGAAGGACGCTTTAACCTGCTTACAGAGCTGCACGCAGGCATGGGAGATGAGGATTTCGAAAAGGTGGCGAAATTTTTGTCAGTGTATTCTGATAACATAGTCAACTTTAATACTGCTTCGGTTGAAGTTATGATGAGTTTAGGGTGCAGTGAAGACGCAGCGCGGACGATTGTTGAGTTGAGAAACGGCGAACCTTTTAAGGATGCTGAGCAAGTTAAACCCTATTTGCCTGCAAATTTTTCTGTAAGTCCACAAAATCTTACCAGTAGCGTATTTAAGGTTTATTCATTTGCCATGGTCGGTGGATATACTAAGCAAGTCGAGGCGGTTGTTGATTTGACCAAGAGTAATACCCCTCTTTACTGGAGAGCTTTGTGAAAATCGTCGGATTGAACATAGATAAGGGACGGGTGGCCGTTACTATCGTCGAGAAGGGGTTCCGCCAGACGGAACTCAAGGACTCGTTCAGCCGCGCCTTTGCCACCGACGCCGAACTTGTGGAGATCCTCAAAGAGAAGGCCGGGGGCTGGGCAGGCGCCAGGATCGTCTCGTCCATTCCCGGACGTCATTTCAGCCAGCGTACGGTCTCTTTCCCCTTCGGCGATCGCAAGCGCGTGGAGAAGGCCCTGCCCTTCGAGATCGAAGACAGTATCCCGTTTGAACTTGATACTGTCGTCCTTGACCACCTGGTAGTGGATAAGGTAGATAAGGACGCTGATAAGAAGAACGAGACTGCTGTAGTTGGTATTCTGCTCCCGAAAAATATTCTACGGCAGCATCTCGATCTTCTTGCCGCTGCCGGCCTGGACCCGCAGGTGATCGTGCCGTCGTACGTCGGGCTTTTCTGGATAGCGAAAATGGTCTCCACGGAGGGCGCCGCGCTCGTTATCGACGGCAGCGATCTCTGCCTCAAGATCGATAACAACGTGATGGCCTGCAGGAGCTTGTCCGGCGCGCAGGCTTCCGGCGGGCTCAGGCATACGATCAAAGCGTTCGAGACCGAGTTTGCAACGCAGATCGGGAAGGCGTATCTCCTTTCGGAAAGCGAGCGGATGCATGCGGACATAGTCGACCTCGGGCTCGCACTTGAGCAGGTGTCGCCCGACTTCAACGGGAAGAAGGCGACCGATCCGGTAAGTCTGGGCCTGGCGCTCTGCGAGGAGATCAACTTCCGCAAAGGCGACCTTGCCTACCGGCTTGCTGATGTAGGCGCCCGCAAACGAAAACGCATGCTTATCGTTGCCGGGGCCGTCGCGGCGCTGCTCGCGGTGGTGAATTTTGGAGTGCGGTTTTACCTCGTTCAGTCGAGCTACGGCAAGCTCGATGGGGAGATCAAAGAAATATTCCGGCAGACCGTGCCTGACGCAAAGCTTGTCGGTGATCCCGTAGACGAGCTCCGGAAAAGGCTCGACGAGGCGAAAAAGAAATTTGGCGTGCTCGGCACGGGGACGTCCGTGCTCGATGTCATGAAGGCGGTGACCGAAGGGATCCCGAAAGAAGTCCGTGTGAGTTTCCAGGAATTTCTGCTCGAGGGCGACCGGCTGAAGCTCCAGGGTGAGGCGTCTTCCTTCGAGTCCGTGGACAAGATGAAGGCGGAACTCCTGAAAGCAGCCCCCATTGCCGAGGTCGTGGTCCAGGACACGCGGATTGGCGTGGACAACAAGGTGAAGTTCCGGTTTGATATCAAATTGAAGCAGGCGATGTGAGAAGGCAATATATGTTCACACGAAGGCACGAAGCACACGAAGAAAGACTAAAGATAACTTTGTTTCAAACCCAAGATTTAAAGTTTTCTTCGTACCTTTGTGGCTTTGTGCGAGAAAGAACTGAGCAATTAAAGAAACCATGAAGTTAGAATCTCGTGATAAAAAGGTCCTCATCATCGGCGGTGCGGCAGCGGCGATTATTCTGCTCTACGCGCTCGTGCTGTCCCCGGTCACCTCGGAGCTGTCCGGTAAACGGGAACGAATCCCGAAAAAGGAACGGGCCTTGGTCGAGATGCGCCTGCTCCGGGACGAGTACCGGGAGATACAGCAGCGCCTGCAGCAGGCGCAGGCCGTTGCGGCAAAACGCGGCCCGCTGCTTACGGAGATCGAAAACATCACCAAGCGGGCTAACCTGAGCGGCAAGATAGTCTCGCTCAAACCGCAGGCGGGTGTGCAGTCCGAGACCTTCAAGGAAAGCATTGTGGAGATCAAGCTCGAGAACATAACGCTCTACGACATCGTGAACTATGTCTTTCTGCTGGAGAAGAGCGCGCTTCGGATCAAGAAACTGTACTTCAAGCCGAGGTATGACAATCCCAAATTGCTGAATTCGACGATCCTCGTCTCGAGCGCAGGATAGGGCATGATCGACAAAAAACTTCTCATCAGGCGCGCGTCATTTGCCGCATACTTCGCCGCGGTTTTCCTGATTTTCCTCCTTCTGCTCTTTCCGGCCGACCGGGTCAAAATAAAACTGGAGTCCGAGGTGCGCAGTCGCACTCCGCTCGAACTGAACGTGGCCCGCATTACGCCGTGGTTTTTCAACCGCTTCGTGCTTACCGACGTGGTGGTTTCGGACCGGAACGGCAAGGTCTTGTTCGAGAGCCCGTCGGTCAGGACCGCCGTCTCGCTCTTCGGCCTGCTCCGCGGCCGGCTTTCGCTGGACATGAAGGCCAGGGCCTACGGCGGGGAACTCCTGGTGAAGGCGCAGCAGGGGCCGGGCATACAGTATCTCCAGCTCGATGCAAACGGTCTCGATATCGGCGCCTATTCCCTCCTCAAAGACGCCGGTCTCCACCTGTCCGGCAAGCTCGGAGGGAACATTGAAATGATCGGCGACGCCGGCAAGGGAAAGCTTTGGCTCAGGGGGCTGACCTCGCGGGAACTTAAGATCAAGGGGTTCCCGGTGCCTGACCTGGATTTTGAACAGAGTTGGATCGAGGTGGAGATCAAGGGAGACCGGTTGACGATCAAAAAGCTGGAACTCGAAGGCAAGGAACTCAAGGTCCGGTGCCTGGGAGACCTGGTGCTGCGGGAGCGAGGAACGGTAAACCTTACGATCAAGCTCAAACCATCGGAGCGGCTCGCGCATGAGCAGGCGGGGATCCTGTCTTTGCTCAAGAACAGGGACGCGGAGGGCTTTTACCAGTTCAGCCTCGGTGGCACGCTGTCCGAGCCGGTGCCGAGGCTGTAACACGGCCTTGACCGCTCCGTTCAAAGCAAATAATCCGTGTCCATCCGCAGTTATCCGTGGTAAAATAATCCTGCAATGACCCTCGAAGAAAAACTCCGCAACCTTCCGGACGAGCCGGGAGTCTATTTGATGAAGGACGCCCGGGGGCACATCATCTATATCGGCAAGGCGGTGTCCCTCTGGAACCGGGTGAATTCCTATTTCCAAAAGGGCGCGAAGGGCGAAAAGACCGAGATCATGGTGCGCCAGATTGTTGACCTCGAGACTATCGTGACCCATACGGAGCTTGAGGCGCTCGTGCTCGAGTCCAATCTCATCAAGAAGCACCATCCGCGTTACAATATCATTCTTCGCGACGACAAGAACTATCCGTACCTTCGCTTCGACATCAAGGCCGACTATCCCCGCCTCGAAGTCGTTCGGAGATTAAAAAAGGACGGCGCCCTCTATTACGGACCATACGTACCGGCCGGAGGAATGTGGGAAACGCTTGCGCTTATCCGCCGCACCTTTCCCATCGCCCCGTGCAAAATAGAATTCAAGGCGGACAGGCCGGGGCGGCCCTGCGTCCAGTTCCAGATCGGCAGGTGCATAGGCCCCTGCGCGGGCGCGGCGGACAAGATGCAGTACCAGGACATGGTCTCGCAGGTGCGGCTTTTCCTCGAAGGCAAGAACCGCGACCTGCTCGACATGCTGAAGCAGCGCATGCAAGGGGCGTCCGAGAACACGGAGTACGAGCGCGCCGCCGAGCTGCGTGACCGGATTGCGAAGATCGAGGGCGCGCTGGAGAAGCAAAAAATCATTTCCTCGGGTTTTGAAAACCAGGATGTGATCGGCGCCGCGTTCGAGGCCGGCCGGGCTGATATCCAGGCGCTCTTTATCAGGAACGGCATGCTGCTCGGCCGAAAGGACTTCTATCTCGACGACGTGCGCGGCATGACGGAAGAGGAAGTGCTTGATGATTTTCTCCGGCAATTCTATTCCAAGGAGATGATCGTGCCCCAGGAAGTTCTCTTGCCGTTTGAAATCATCGATCGCGCGACGATCGAAAACTGGCTCACGGAAAAGCGCGGCACAAACGTCGAGGTCCTCGTCCCGCAGCGGGGCAGGAAACACGAACTGGTGCAGATGGCGACGGAGAACGCGGCGCAGTCTCTCCGGGAGCACCTGCTGTCGCGCAAAAGCAAGGAGCGGATCCTGACGAGACTCCAGGAAGAACTCGGGCTTAAGAACCTGCCGCGCAGGATCGAGGCGTTCGATATTTCGACGATACAGGGAACAGAGTCTGTGGCCAGCATGGTTTCGTTCGAGAACAATCTTCCAGACAAACGGCAGTATAAAAAGTTCAAAATAAAAACCGTTACCGGCCAGGACGATTTCGCGAGTATGGCGGAAGTAATCAGGCGACGATATACAAAGACGAAAGAAGAGGGCACACTGCCCGACCTGGTCCTGATCGACGGCGGCAAAGGCCAGCTCAACGCGGCGCTCGATGTGCTGAAGGAACTGGACATTGAAGGGCCGGACGTGATCGGCCTTGCGAAAGCGCGGAGCGGGGAAGAGGGAAGCGAGAGAGAGTTCGAGCGGGTTTTCCTGCCCGGTGTGGAAGAACCGGTCATCCTCGAACCCACGAGCGCGACCACGCACCTGGTTGCGCGCGTACGAGATGAAGCGCACCGTTTCGCGATCGCCTATCATCGGAAGCTGCGCGAGAAGCGCGCGATACACTCGGAATTGGACGATGTCCCCGGCATCGGTGAAGTGCGGAAAAAGGCGCTCCTGCGGCACTTCGGCAGCGTCGATAAAATCAGGCAGGCGACGGCGGAGGACCTGATGGCGGTGAAGGGAATGTCGAAGAAAGCGGCGGAGGAAGTAGGGAACTATTTTCGAGGGGCCGGAATCACGAAGGAGAAAGAACCATCATGACCAACGAACAATGGCTGGAAGTCTTTAAAGAGATCGGAAAAAAAATGCGCGGGGGACTGTCGGAAATCCTGGGCAGGGAAGGCGGTCTGGTGCCCCTGGGCAAAGGAGCGGGCGGTGACAGGACCTTCCCGGTAGACAAGTGGGCGGAGGACATCATTATCGCCGGGCTGGAGAAGGCGCAGCAGGAGGGCGAGAAATTCACGCTTATTTCCGAAGAACTTGGCGTCAAAAAGTTCGGCGAGGGCAACAAGATCGTTCTTGTCGACCCCATCGATGGAAGCAATAACGCGAAGACCGGCATTCCGTTTTTTTCCGCCTCCATCGCGCTCTTGAACGGCGATACCCTGTCCGATCTTGCCGTTGGCTACGTCGTCAACCTTGCAGTGGGCGACGAGTTCTGGGCCATCCGGGGCGGCGGCGCGTACAAGAACGGCGCGAGGATCCGGACCTCGGCGACCGAAGGCATCACCATCGTGGCCTACGAGGCATCGTCGCCGGCGACCGACATCCCGCGCATCATGCCGCTCATCAAGCAGGCGAAGCGCACCCGCTGCTTCGGGTCCACGGCGCTCGACCTCGCCTATCTTGCCGCAGACGCGCTCAGCGTGTTCGCGGCAGCCACGGCATCGCGCGCTTTTGATTACGCCGCGGGCATGTTGATCCTCGAAGAAGCGGGCGGCGTGATGACCGACCTCGAGGGGACATCGCTCGGCCATATCGTCGTCGGCCTGAACAGGACCGTGCCGCTCCTGGCGGGCAAGAACGGCGCAACGCACGCGGCGGCGCTGGCCGCGCTTTCCGCCGGGCAATGACCTTCGCCGGACGCAGTATTGACATGCCGTGCTTTTTATGTAATTATGGTGCATGGCGTTAGTCAATCACACCACGCGGGAAATCAACGCGAAGATCGTGTACTACGGGCCCGGCCTGTGCGGGAAGACGACGAACATTCACCTGATTTACCATCGCATCGCCCCCGGCATGCGCGGCAAGCTCATCTCGCTTGCGACCGAGACGGACCGGACGCTGTTCTTCGACTTTTTGCCCGTCGAGCTCGGCACCATCAAAAACTATAAAGTGCGCTTTCACCTCTACACCGTGCCCGGACAGGTGTTCTACAACGCGACGCGCAAACTGGTGCTGAAGGGCGCGGACGGCGTGATCTTCGTCGCGGACTCGCAGCGCGCCATGATCGACGCGGACCTTGAGAGCATGGCGAACCTCCGCGACAACTTCGCCGAACAGGGGATCGACGTTGAAGACTTCCCCATGGTGATTCAGTACAACAAACGGGACCTGCCCGACATCCTTTCCGTCGAGGAATTGAACGCAGCGATGAATCCCCGGAACGTGCCGTTCTACGAAGCGGTCGCGATGAGCGGAGAGGGCGTGCTCAAGACCTTTACCGCGGTTGCAAAACTCGTGCTGGTCGATATGCAGAAGTATCCCGAGCGCCACAACTTTACGCTCGGCGACATCCTCGGCGCGGCGGAAAAGACGACCCCCGTGAAGGAGACCCGCAAGGCATCGCGGCCGGTGGAGCCCTCGATGCCCGGCGCGCCCATGGCGGAGGCCAAGCCGGAGATGGCGGCGCTGGAACGGGCCGTGGAAGCGGGAGTGAAGGTGAACCTCGGAAAAGCGTTTATGGAGGACGGCCAAATCATTCTTCCTTTCGACGTGGTGGCAAAGGGCAACGAAGACAAGTTCCAGCTCCATGTTACAATTGATCCAGAAGCCCCGCTGTCGAAGCGGTTTAAAGTTTTGGTGAAGAATTACAAGAAGTGACGCTTGTGCGCGTTTCGAGGTGAACATGTCGAAAGTGACGGCGCTCATACCCGCGGCGGGTATGGGCAGGCGGATGGGAAACGCGGTTGCAAAACAGTTCCTGCCGCTCGGCGACAAACCCATGCTCGCGCATACGCTCCTCGCATTCCAGCGGGCCTCCGAAATCGACGAGATCATCCCCGTCCTTTCGGAAGAGGACATGGAGAGCTGTCTCAGGGACGTGATCGAGCAGTACCACATCACCAAGGTGAAGACCCTGGTCGTGGGCGGCAAGGAGCGGCAGGACTCCGTGGCGAACGGCCTGCGGAAGCTGGAAAAAGACGCGTCGATCGTGCTGGTGCACGACGGGGTCCGGCCCTTTGTAACGCAGGAAATGATCAAAGAGTCCGTTGAGCTCGCGAAAAAGGGGGAGTGCGTTGCGGTCGGAGTGCCGCTCAAGGACACCGTCAAGGAAGTCGACGACAAGAGGATCGTGCGCAACACGCTGGAGCGGAGCAGGCTGTGGGCGATCCAGACCCCCCAGACCTTTCCAGTCAAGATACTGAAGCGCGCGTACGAGGAGTCGTACCGGAACAAGACGTTCGGCACCGACGACGCGACGCTCGTGGAGCGGACGGGCGGCAAGGTGAGGGTGATTATGGGGAGCTACGAAAATATCAAAATCACGACGCCCGAAGACCTGCTTCTGGCTGAGGAGATCCTGAAGAGGCGCTCATGGTAAGGGTCGGGACGGGATACGACGTTCACCGCCTCGTTCTGGGCAGAAAACTCGTGATCGGCGGAGTGGAAATCCCGTTTGAAAAAGGGCTGCTGGGGCATTCGGACGCCGATGTGCTGCTGCACGCGATCTGCGATGCGCTCCTCGGGGCCTCGGGGCTCGGAGACATCGGCAGGCATTTCCCGGACTCGGCGCCGAAATACCAGGGCGTTTCAAGCCTCATGCTCCTTGAAGAGGTCCGGCGGCTGATCGACGAGGCCGGCTTCCGGGTGAGCAATATCGACGCGACCATTGTGGCGGAGAAACCGAAGATGGCGCCCCACATCCCGGCGATGACCGCGAACATTGCGGCAGCGGTCAAAAGCGAGCGGGCCGCGATCAATATAAAAGCCACGACGACCGAAGGGCTTGGCTTCGCGGGCAGGGGCGAGGGGATGGCGGCATACGCCGTCGCGACAGTCCGAAAAAAGGAGTAGCCATGCGCTCGGGGCCCATTATCATGATCGTATTCCTGTTCGCCGCGGGTGCGGTTTTCGCTCAGACCGACCAGCAGAAAAAGACGGAGGACGAGGAATTAAAGAAGAGCTATCTGTATCAATGGACCGACGACAAGGGCGTCGTGCACATCACCGACGGGCTTGGGAAGGTGCCGGAAAAATACCGGGACAAGGCCGTGAAATTGGAAACGCCGAAGAGGGATGAATCCGGGCAGGGAGAACAGAGGACGTTCGAACAGTCCACCCCTGCCGAACAAAATGAAGAGCGAGAAGAAAACAATAAGGCGGAATGGCAGCAGCGCATGAAACTGGCCCGGCAGCGGCTCACTGACGCCGAGAGGAGCTACCAGGAGCTCGATCAGAAACGCAATGAAGCGCTGGTACGGTGGGCAGGCGGCGCGTCCGGACGCATTGAAGACAGGATGGAAGCAGAACGCATTGAACAGGAGATGAAGGAAGCCCAAAAGGAGAAAGACGACGCCAGACGCGAGGTCGAGGTCGTTATCCCGGAAGCGGCGCGTAAGGCAGGCGTACCTCCGGGATGGCTGAGATAATAGGGATGAACCAGTGCGGAGTGTGGAATGGGGAGTGCGGAATTAAAATATGGAATCTCAAAAAGAGATTGTAATATATGAGCGAGACATTTCAGAAAATAAAAAACGACTTTCATGCGGCGCTCTCCATGGACCCCGCGGCGACGAGCAGGATTGAAGTAGCGCTCACCTACTCCGGGTTCCACGCGCTCCTGTTCCATCGCTTCGCGCACTGGCTGCTGCTGAAGCGCGTCCCGTTCTTCCCGCGCGCCCTGTCGCAGCTTGCCCGTTTTCTCACCGGCATCGAGATCCATCCCGGCGCGACCATCGGCTCGGGCATGTTCATCGACCACGGAATGGGAGTCGTTATCGGCGAGACCACCGAGGTGGGAGACGACGTGACGCTCTTTCAGGGGGTGACCTTGGGCGGCACCGGCAAGCAGCGCGGCAAGCGCCACCCCACGCTCGGGAGCCACATCGTCGTGGGCGCGGGCGCCAAGGTGCTCGGCCCCATCAAGATCGGCGATTACGTCAAGATCGGCGCGAACTCGGTCGTGCTGCAGGACGTGCCCGACCATTCGACGGTGGTCGGTATCCCCGGCGAGATCGTGCGCGTCAAGGGGCAACCCGTCGCCGGTGATGAGCTCATGGACCACGTTCATGTCCCGGACCCTACCGCGGAGCGTTGCGCCGGTTTGCAGCTTCAGATTGACGCATTGAAGAAAGAGATGCAGAAGATTAAAAAACCCGGAAAGGCGGCGGGCAAGAAGGCAGAAGGTAAGAAGGTAAGAAGGTAAGCCTCGGGCGTCATTATTTTTCCACGATCCGGTAGCTGTGCGTAATCTTCGCGGTCTTTGCCAGCATTGCGCCGACGGAACAATATTTTTCGAGCGATAATGAGATGGCGCTCTCTACAGCCTGCTTCTCCACACCCGCGCCCTTCACCACGTATTCGATGTGTATTTTCTCGTACACCTTGGGCGGCTCTGAGGCCTTTTCCCCCTTGACGTTGATTTCGAGGCCGGTAAGGGGCTGACGTTTTTTCCTCAGGACGGAGATTACATCCATGCCTGAGCAGCCGCCCAAAGCGACCAGCAGCAGTTCCGTGGGACGCACCCCGCCGTTCTTGCCGCCGAACTCATCGTCCGCGTCCATCATCAAGGTGTGGCCGGAAGTAGCGGCGCCGGTAAATTGCATGCCGTTCACCAGGGACACTTTTGCTTCGAGCACTTTTTTCTCTGCCATGTTTTCTCCAATCTGCTTGAAATTGATTATAGTTTATCCGTGATTACTCAGGTCAGCTCCTTCGCTCTGCGCAAGGCACGCCGGATAATTAAGGGAATTCAGCAGTCGACCACAAGCCCCACCTTGCTTGATGTCCGTGTGTCGGTCGCCGCGCGCTTTATTGCGCCTGCGCTCCGCAGCAGACCTGAATAGTTACGTTTATCCTATCAAAAGGCCGTATGTCTGTCAATGAGCGGAATGCAGGGCTTTATCCGTTTTTTTGTGATTTACTCAGGTCCGCTCCTTCGCTTTGCGCAAGGCGCGCCGGATAATTAAGGGAATTCAGCAGTCGCCCACAAGCCCCGCCTTGTTTGATGTCCGTGCATCGGTCGCCGCGCGCTTTATTGCGCCTGCGCTCCGCAGCAGACCTGAGTAGTTACGGTTTTTTTATTTGACTTAAGCCGGTTGTATCCCTTACAATCTCTTGTCTGACCAGTAGAAAAACTCCTGATCTCCGATACATTCACTCGGGGATGACTATAAACGAAATGTCGACTATACCGAGACTCACACTTTCCGCCACGCGGGGCGGGCTGGGAAAAACGACCCTCGCGATAGGCATCATCGCCGCCTGGCGCAAGCGGGGCAGGCGGGTCGCCGTATTTAAAAAGGGACCGGATTTTATCGATGCGGGCTGGCTTGGCGTTGCGGCGGCCAGGCCTTGCTATAACCTCGATCTTTTCATGATGGACCAGGAGAACATCCTGCGGTCCTTTACCGGGCACACGACGGACGCCGATGTCGCGGTGATCGAGGGCAACCGGGGGCTCTATGATGGCGTCGATGCAGCGGGAACGTACAGCACGGCGCGTTTGTCGAAACTGCTCAAGGCGCCGGTCGTGCTCATCGTCGATGCAGCGAAAGCATCGAGCACGGTCGGAGCAATCGTCCTGGGCTGCCGGAACTATGACCCCGGTGTGGACATCAAAGGGGTCATCCTAAACAACGTATCTCCGGGTCGGCATGAAGCGGTGATCAGAGAGGCCGTGGAACGGAACGCCGGCCTGCGCGTTGTCGGAGCAGTGCCGCGCCAGAGGAAGGGTGAATTCCCGGAGCGGCACATGGGGCTCACGCCCTTTCACGAACATCCGGAAGTCGAACAGGCCATAGAGGCGTCGGCAGCGGTTGCGGAGCGTTATCTCGACCTGGAGGCGCTCTGGAACATTGCGAGGGACGTCCCTGATCTGGAAATGCCGGGACCGGAACTTCCGAGACGTACCGCGGGAGCGGGCGAGGTCGTCATCGGCGTTATTCGGGATGCCGCTTTTCAATTCTACTATCCCGATAATTTGGAAGCGCTGGAACAACAGGGCGCGGTGCTTCGGGAGATAAACGCGCTCACGGACCGGGCGTTGCCGGAGCTTGATGCCCTCTATATCGGCGGCGGATTTCCCGAGACCCAGGCCGCGGAACTGGCGGGAAACGACGGTTTCTGCCGGGCAATCAAGGCTGCGGCGGACAAGGGGCTTCCTATCTACGCCGAGTGCGGCGGCCTGATCTACCTCGGACGGAGCCTGACGGTCAATGAAAAAAAATATCCGATGACCGGGGTGCTGCCCATCGATTTCGTGCTTGAACAGCGTCCGCAGGCGCACGGGTATGCGATCGCGGAAGTCGAACGTTCAGGCGCTTTTCTAAACAAGGGAGTGGTTATCCGGGGACACGAGTTCCACTACTCAAGACAGGTGAATCTTGACGCCCTTTTGCCGATGGCGTATGGCATGAAGCGGGGCTCGGGGATAGACGGCGCGCGAGACGGACTGCTCTATAAAAACGTCCTCGCCTGCTACACTCATCTTCACGCGCTCGGAACGCCGGAGTGGGCGCCGGCGATGATCGAAAAGGCGCGGGACTACAGGAAACAGCGGGGATAAGCCGTCCTTTGTGCTAAAATTAAAAGTAACTACTTGGGTCTGCTGCGGAGCGCAGGCGCAATAAAGCGCGCGGCGACCTAGAAATGAGACAAGCGCCTATTTTACAACGAAAGGGGAGAGATCCATGGCGACCATTGACGTAAAAGGAAAGACCATTGAAGTGGATGAGGACGGATTTTTGGCAAACCTCGACGACTGGAGCCCGGACGTGGCGAATTATTTTGCGAAGTACGAGGGCGTTGAAATGACCCCCCAGCACTGGGAGGTTGTGAACTTCCTGCGCGAGTATTATAAACAGTATCAGATCGCGCCCATGATCAAAGTCCTGATCAAGGAGCTCGGCAGGAAGCTCGGGCCCGATAAGGGCAATACCAAGTATCTCTACGAACTCTATCCGGGCGGCCCCGCAAAGCAGGCCTGCAAGATCGCCGGCCTTCCCAAACCGACCGGGTGTGTTTAGCGACTGTCGCAGCCGGTCTGGATCCGCGCCGGGAGGAACGGACTTTTTTCTTATAATCTGAATTTCTCTCTTGATTTTATCTGCCCGGGCGGGTAATATATCCCGTTTTTCGGAATTTTACTTTTATCGAAGGAGGAATCTGACACATGGCCGAGGTAATAATCGACAAATCGAAGTGCGACGGCGACGGCAGCTGCGTGGATACCTGCCCGCAGTCCGTGTTCAAGCTGGAGGGCGGCAAGGCCGAGCCGGTGAACATGGCTGAGTGCATCGCCTGCCTGGCGTGCGTAGAGGGTTGCCCGCAGCACGCCATTACCGTCAACGAGATATAAGCTTTCAGCACAGACTCATGCAAAAGGGGACTGGTATTCACCGGTCCCCTTTTTTTTGGTGCGTTGCCGACCGCTCTTATTCCTTTTTTCCGACAAATTTCTGGAACGCCGAGATCAGATCGATGGGCAGCGGGAAGATGATGGTCGAGTTCTTTTCCGAGGCGATCTCCGTGAGTGTCTGGAGGTACCGGAGCTGGAGCGTTGTCGGGTTCTGGCTGATGATGTTCGCCGCCTCGGAGAGTTTTACCGATGCCTGGAGTTCGCCTTCCGCATGGATGACCTTGGCGCGACGTTCCCGCTCCGCCTGGGCCTGGATGGCGATGGCGCGCTGCATCTCGGCCGGAAGGTCCACGTTCTTCACTTCCACGGTGGTCACCTTCACGCCCCACGGCTCGGTTTGCAGATCGATCACCTTCTGCAGCTCGGCGTTGATGGCATCGCGGTTCGAGAGCAGGTCATCCAGCGCATTCTGTCCCAGGATGCTTCTGAGTGTCGTTTGCGCGATAAGCGATGTGGCATAGTAGAAATCCTCGATCTCCACGATGGCCTTGCGAGGGTCGATGATCCGGAAATACACCACGGCATTCACCTTCACGGTAACGTTGTCCTTGGTGATGATGTCCTGGGCAGGCACGTCCATGGTCACGGTCCTCAGGCTCACCCGCACCATCTTCTGGATGCCCGGCCAGAGGAAAATGATCCCCGGCCCTTTTACGCCGTGTTCGACGCTCACTTTGCCGAGGGTGAAGATGACGCCCCGCTCGTACTGCTTCAAAATCTTGACGATGTTGTACAGGATCATAACGAAGATAAAAACAGAGAACACAAAACCCGTTGCGAATATCTGCATACCGAACCTCCTTTGAAGTGGTTGAACTGTTTTTGACTACCCGCTCTTTTTTACCTTGACCTTGAGCCCTTCGACGGCGATGACCGTCACCTTCTCGCCTTTGGCTATCGGCTCGTCACTCCAGGCGCTCCAGTATTCCCCGCGCATGAACACCTGCCCGTCTTTATGGATATCGGTTTTGGCCGTTGCCTGCATGTTGATCAGCCCTTCCTTGCCGGTGTCGGGCTTTTCCCGGTACACGCGTACTGCAACGGTCACGGTGATGATGAACATGACCGCGGAAATCGCCACGGCGGGGACGATTACGACCCACGAAATTTGCAGGACCGGCGACGAGGAGTCGATCAGCATGAGCGAGCCGAGGAGCATGGAGATAGTCCCGCCCACGCCCAGAACGCCGTGGCTTGTTATGAACGCCTCGGCGATGAACAGGCTGATGCCGAGAATGATGAGCATGAGGCCCGCGTAGTTGATCGGCAGGGTGTGCAGGGCGTAGAAGGCGAGGATCAGGCAGATGGCGCCGGCCACGCCGGGGAATACCGCGCCGGGGTTCGAAAGCTCGAAGTACAGGCCGTAGAAGCCCAGGATCATCAGGATGTACGCGATATTGGGATTGCTGATGATTTCAAGGAGGCGATACCGGAAGCCCATCTTGATTTCCCGCACCTCGGCATTTTTCGTAGAGAGCGTCTTTTCTCCGACGGCCAGATCAACGGTCATGCCGTCGATCTCCTTAATGAGCGAGGGAACATCGGGGGCGATCAGGTCGATCACGTTGTTTTTGAGCGCCTCGGTCTCGGTTATGGACACGCTTTTTCTGACGGCTTCTTCCGCCCACTGCGCGTTCTTGCCCCGCTTTTCGGCCAGACCCCGCACCATTGCCGCCAGGTCGTTCACGGCCTTGGCTTCCATGGTTTTGTCCATCTTGCCTTCCATCTGGACCGGGTGCGCCGCGCCCATGTGCGTGCTCGGCGCCATGGCCGCGATGTTCGCCGCGAGCGTGATGAATACGCCGGCCGATGCCGCTCGCGACCCGGGCGGGGCCACATACACCACGACCGGAACATCGGCGGAAATCATCTTCTTGACGATTTCACGCATGGAGTCCACGAGCCCGCCGGGGGTGTCTAACTGGATGATAATCGCCTCGGCGCCGGCTTTCGACGCAGTATCGATCGATTTGATGATATATTCGGCCACCACGGGCGTGATCGGCGCATCTATCTTGATAAGGTATATCTTGTTCGGCTGCGTCGGGACCGTTGCAGCGGGAGGCGTCTCTTTCCCGGCCTTGTGTTTTTCGACAGCGAAGGCGGGTCCGATGCTGCCGCTCATAATAATGATGATGAGCGAGAAAAACAGGAACATCCATCTCACGCTTGTACGCATGCTCTCCCTCTCTTTATGCTCTATTAGTATAGCCTCAAATACCCCGGACTGTCAAGAATCGCTTGACTCGGGAAAGGTTTTTCTGTAGCATCTGATGAATTCTATCCCTATGAGAGTGACTGGAGGCACAGGCAGGGGCCGGCGATTAAAAGTCCCCACGGGCTCGAGCGTCAGGCCCACGTCGGACAAGGTAAAGCAGGCGCTGTTCAACATCCTGGGTGACCGGGTGGACGGCTCGGCTTTTCTCGATCTTTTTGCCGGCGCGGGCGGCATCGGCATCGAGGCCTTGAGCCGCGGCGCGGAGCGCGTTGTGTTCGTCGATGCTTCCCGTGATTCGCAGAACAGCATAAAGCAGAACCTCGATCAGACGGGTTTCGGTGGTCGCGCGGAGGTTGTGCTTTCGAAGGCCGCGTCATTTCTCGAAAAACCATCGGGGCCTTACGACATCGTGTTTCTCGATCCGCCCTATGCGGATGAAATGGCCCCGTTGCTCGAACAGGTAGGACAGGCGGGCATTCTGAAACCCGATTCTGTCATAATCGCCGAACACTTCAAGAAACAGCCGTCCCCTGAGCGAGCAGGCAATCTTTTGCTTTACCGGCAGGCAAAGTATGGGGACACGGTGTTAGCTTTTTATAAACAAGAAGTCGGCAGTTAGAAGTTTGAAGTGAGAAGAAATCCTGTCATCCGGCTGCTTCTTATAAGGAGACCTTATGAAACGCGTTGCTGTCTATCCCGGCACCTTCGATCCCGTGACGAACGGGCACCTCGATCTCGTGCAGCGCAGCCTCACCATATTCGACGAGGTGATCGTGGCCATTGCGGTGAACCCGAAAAAAGCCCCGCTGTTCTCCGTGGAGGAGCGCATCGAGCTGTTCAAAGCGGTGACGGCGAGTTATAAGAACGTCGTGATCGAGGGTTTCGACGGCCTCCTCGTTGATTACGTCAAGGAGCGAAAGGCCGTTGCGATCATCCGCGGCCTCCGGGCCGTTTCGGACTTCGAGTATGAGATGCAGATGGCCCTCATGAATCGCAGGCTCGACAACACCATTGAAACGGTGTTCCTGATGCCGAACGAGGCCTATTCGTTCATCACCTCGACCATTGTGCGGGAAGCGGCTAGTTACGGCGGGGACGTTTCCAGCCTCGTGCCCAAGGTGGTGGTGGAGAAACTGAAAAAGAGGTTTGGGAAATAATGGCTTGAACACTTGTTAAGCCGTTCTGCCTGCAATTTAGCGCTGGAATGCATGCCACAAATTTCATTCTTCTGAAAGAGAGGAGGTTCTGATGAACATGAAGAGATTGGTGGTAGCAGCACTATTGACCTTTACGGTCGTGGCTATCGCGGAAGGTCAGACGGCGAGTCAGAATGAACCTGCCGTGTCGGTCGAATCCATCGCCGGCATTTATTCCCTCTCTCATTGGCAGTCCTCAAACAACATCCCTGTGGCCCAAATGGCGATCATTGCCTGGAGCAAAGACACCTTTTTTGTTCGGGGTGTGGGAGAAAAACCGGACCAGGTATGGGTGGGCATGGGCGGCGTCGACGGCAGAGAAGGGTATTACGAATGGAAATTTGCCGACGGAAAATCAGGGCGAACGACATTCGTCATTAACGCCGACGGCACGCTGAAGGGGCACGTTCTTGGTTCGGGGCTGGATTGGTGGTATCTGGCCCGCCGGGCTCAATCGGCATCTGAAAAAAAATAGTTCGGCGTTTCTTGTTATCGTCTCCTCATCCGATAGCGGATTGTTACGGAGGGCGGACCCGCTCTCACAATCCGTAGATCTCTTTCATCTCGTTCGTATACCCTCCGTTCTTTTCGTGGACGAAGAGCGGCGGCAGTATCGCGCTTCCCGGCCCTGCTCCTTTGACCGCTTCCATCAAAACCAGCGACGCCGGTTTATCCGGACGGGGATGCACAAACCGGATGCGTTTGGGCCCGAGCTTTCGGCTTTTCATCAACGTGATCAGTTCTTCCAGCCTGTGTGGCGTGAAAATGAGACAGTACCTGCCACGGTTCTTCAGCATCTTTTGCAAGTCAAGCCACTGTTCAAGAGGGGCTTCCCCTTCGTGCCGCGCTGTCCGGCGTGCAGTGAGAGGGCAGACTTTGCCGCTCCCCGCCTTCGCAAAGGGAGGATTGGCCACGATCATATCAAAGGACCCTCGTTGGACTGAGCGTTCGACGTACCGGAGGTCCCTTCCGACCGGTATGACCCTGTCTTGAAGCTCATTGTCCATAATGTTGCGTCTGCAGAGTTCTTCCAGATCGGGCTGGACTTCGAGGGGGCAAAGCTCCGACAGCGGAAATTTTTTGGCGAGCAGCAGCGAGATGATCCCTGTCCCGGCACCCGGTTCGAGTATCCGGTCGCGGTGTTTTATCCGGCAGAAGTCGGCGAGGAGGACGCTGTCGAGGGTGAAGCGGTGGCCTTTGGCGGGCTGCGTGATGGTCACGGTCCCCGCGCCGCGAAGCGAGATGCTGTCGTGGGTAAGAAGTGTCGTCATAGAGAGAGGACGCGGACCATCCCGAACTACTTTCCGCGCAGGCGTTCCGCAACGTCTTTTGGGATTCGCTTCGGCTTCATGTCGGCGCCGACGCAGACGAGCCGCGCCTTGCTTTCAACAAGGAGCCTGCCCGTGGTCTTCTCCTTCATGGTATGCTCGAAGAGCAGGGACGCTGCCGTGATCTCGGGGAGCCGCGTTTCCACGATGATCGTGTCTCCGTAATGCGCCGCCGATTTGTAGTCGATCTCGGCGCGGCTTACCGTAAACAGCACGCCCTGGTCCATGAGCGTCTTGACCGGCGCCCCGCGGTCCGCCAGATACTCCGTCCTCCCACGCTCCATGTACCGGAGATAGTTGGCGTAGTACACCACGTTTCCGCAATCGGTGTCTTCATAGTAAATTTTGATGTCCATAACATGGTCCATGCCGGGCCTCCGTGACCGTGCTCCACGGCTGACCTGTTGAGCAGCTGCGGAACAGTTTAAAATATTTTTTGAATTTTGTCGAGAAAAAGATGGGGGTACTATTTACAGGATGCAGGATACCCGGTGTAGGAGAGAGTAGTGAGCTTTCATGGCTGAGGCGAGAAGAGAAGCGCAAGAAGAGAAACGATTGAGGAAAAAATAAAAAAGGCGTTGCCACCGAACCGTTATTGATATTCCGCTGAGCTGCGGATGCGTGCCGGAAAGTAAATCCTGCTTCTGCGGCTCTGCATAGCAGACCTTGTGAAGCATAGTGTGTATTGAACCTTTCCGGTTTCCCCGCAGCTTAGTGGTCTTCGGCTCTTTCGTCCATGATGGCCGCCTGTAACACAACCGGGAGACTGGCCGCTCAACTTGCAGCCCTCTTGCCGACCTCGGTGTGCCATCACATACGGTGCCTGATCCACTTTACCTGACGGGTTATCATAGGGACACCTATAGGTGAAGGTTCGGCAACGCCTTTTGAATCCGATTGTTTCTTTTCAAAGATCGGGAAACCCCTTTCCGGGGTCTCTTCTTTCATTTTTAGTATAGCACAGTTTGAGGTCCGCGGCGGAAATTTTGAGAATTTTCTTGACCCCCGTCGGGATTGCATTTACAATTTCATCATCGCATGAAAACGATCAGACCCTCAAAAAAGGAATTTCTCGACGGCGTCCGTTCCGGAACGGTCCTGCCCCTTTCGGCGGAGCTCGACGTCCCGGGGCTTACGCCCCTTTCGGCGCTCAGCGCCGTGAGGGCCGACGGCTTCCCCGTGCTTCTCGAAAGCGCGCGGGTAAACGACAAGATCGGCAGGTATTCGTTCGTGACCACGGACCCGTACCTGATTTTCAAGTCACGCGGCGAAGACGTGGAACTCAGCCTGCCGGCGACGCCCGCCGGAAAATACGGAAAGCGGGCGACGATGAAGCGAAAACCGCTCGCAAAACTCCGCGAACTTCTCTCCAACTATCGGACGGGGCGGGTCGCCGGTCTTCCGCCCTTCACCGGTGGAGCAATCGGGTTCTTCTCCTATGACTTCGTTCACCAGTTCGAAGAGCTTCCACGCGGGGCCGTGGTCGATCTCGACATCCCCGAAGCGTATTTTTTGTTCGTCGATACGGTCATTGCTTTCGATCACATCCTGAACAAGGCGTGGGTGATCGTGAACCCCGGGGCGCGGGAACAGGAGCTGGGCTTCCATAGTCCCGGGCCGGAACAGTGGGAGCGGCTCTATGATGAAGCGGTTGACAGGCTCGGAGCGTATTGCTCGAAGCTCGCGGCGGCGAAGGGCGCGAGCGATGCACTGTTATCCGGTGATGACGCTCCCGGACGCTTCAGCCTAGCGCCGAACATGACGAAAGACCGTTTCGAATCCATGGTCAGGCGGTGCAAGGACTACATCGCGTCCGGAGACATCTACCAGGCGAACCTGTCGCAGCGGTTCTCCGCGGCCATCGGCAACGCGGACCCGCTCCGCCTGTACGGGCTCCTGCGCGGGATCAACCCGTCGCCGTTCGCCGCGTACCTCGACTTCGGCGATCTGCAGCTCGTGAGCTCCTCCCCCGAACGTCTCATCCGTCTCTCCGACGGGGTTGCCGACACGAGGCCGATCGCGGGCACCCGCAGGCGGGGGATGGACCACGCGGAGATGCGCGAGCTGACCGCGGAACTCCTGACGAACGAGAAGGAGCGGGCGGAGCACATCATGCTCCTGGACCTCGAGCGGAACGACCTCGGCAAGGTGTGCGACTACGGGACCGTCGCCGTAGACGAGATGATGGTGGTGGAGGATTACTCCCATGTGATCCATATCGTCTCGAACGTCAGCGGCAGGCTTGCCGCACGCAAGGACGCCTTTGATCTCGTGCGGGCCGTGTTCCCGGGCGGCACGATCACGGGAGTGCCCAAGGTGCGGTGCATGGAAATTATCGATGGGCTCGAACCCGTGGCGCGCGGGCCTTACACCGGCTCCATCGGGTATATTTCGAACGCCGGAGACATGGACCTCAACATCATCATCAGGACCTTCGTGGTCCAGGACGGCGTCGCGCACATCCAGGTCGGGGCCGGGATCGTTGCCGACTCCGAGCCCGAGCGTGAATATTTCGAGACCCTCGAGAAAGCCGAAGCGCTCAGGAAGGCGCTCGCCATGTTGTAAGAAGACTGAGTACGGAGAGAACTTTTTTCCCTGTTGCAACTTCAGTCTACTTGCGTTATAGTGGCAAAATCCGCGGAGAAAGGGGCCCCTTTATGTTCCTGGTTGAGCTTGTCATGCAGGGAGTGCGCGGGTTCCGGGAACTTGCCCGGTTACGGTTCCAAGGCGGCTTCAACTTCGTGGCCGCCGGGAATGAAGCGGGAAAGACCACGGCGGTCGACGCCATGCAGCGCCTGCTTTTCCCCGACAGCAAGACCGGGACCATGGAACGGCTCATATCGAGGCACACGCCCGACGCCTCGCGTGCGGCGCTGGTGCTGTTTTCCGATGACGGCGCCTACTACCGGATCATCCAGGATTTTTCAAAAGGGGCCGTGAACCTTTCCCAGTATAATGCGGCAAGCAAAGACTTCAGCCTCCTGCACAAGGATTGGGGCAGCGCGACGCAGTTCATGTCCGGCATGACCGCCGGTCTGTCCGAAGAGGACTACGGAAGGATTTTTGTTTTTCGGCGGGAGCAGTATGCCGACCCGCGCGGGACATCCGTCCCTGCGCCTTCGCCCATGCCGCTCGCGCGACCTGCCGCGCCGACCCCCCTTAAAATGGGGAAGACGGCGGCGACCGAGGCAAAACTCGCCGAGCTCCGCGAGATGCTCGCAAAGGCCGAAGAGGCCGCGGACGCCGCATACCGGGCGCAGTCAGCCAAACTCGCGCTCGAGGACATTCGAAAAAAGTTGACGGTGCTTGAGGAGATCGAGCAGAAAAAAAGCGAGCTCGAGTCCGCGCTGGCGGAACTCAAGGCCTGCGGGACCCTTCCGGAGAACCTCCCGGACCTTGTTGATGCCTATGAGCGGCTCCAGGGACAGAAGATGGCCGATGCCGACGGGCTGAACAAGGAACTGGAGACGCTCAGGATGCAGCTCGCCGATATCCCGACGACAAGCCTTATTACGGACAAGCTTTTCATCTTTGGCGCGGCCCTGGGGATCCTCTCATTTGCGGCGGGGGTGTTCGTGCTGAAGGGCGAGCACGCGGTTTTTTTCCCGATCGGCGTTCTCCTTGCCGTGGGACTCATAGCCGCCGCAGGGTACAACGGCTCCCGCAAGAGCGCGCAGCGCAGGGCAGTCGCGAAAGAGATGGAAGGGCTGGAAAAAGAACTGAAGGACCTCGAAAAAAGTTTTGAGCGGGAAGGGGAGGCGATCACTTCCTGCATGCGCGTAACCGGAGCGGCCACTCCGGGAGAGCTTAAAGACAAGGCCGACAATTACCGCTATTTTCTCTCCCTCCGGGACGATATTATCGAGCAAGAGCAGCGCGCGCTCGGCGGCCGCACCTCCGAGATGCTGCAGCAGGAATACAATCAGCAGCAGCAACAGGCGCTGGAACTCGAACGAGCGGCCCAGGCCGTTTCAAAGGACAACGTGGACACCTACGCCATCAGGCAGGACATCGATCGCCTCGAGGGCGGACCGGCCCCCGGGGCGTCCTGGGACTTCGGCGCGGAAGTCCCGGAATTGCCCACCGATTTCACGGCCCCCGCCGCGCGCGAAAATCGGACCGGATTCCAGGCCGAGCTCGAAATAGCGAGCAGGATCGGCGAGATCGAGATGGAGACGCTCGTTCCCGCGGTCGAGGCCGCGGCCCAGAGGAATATTTTCGCCGTCACCGAAGGCAGATATGTCAGGATCGAAGCGGGCCAGGACGGCGGCCCCCCGGTCGTGCAAGCCGGGGACGACTCACGGGTGGGCTTCGCGGAACTCAGCCACGGGACGCGGGACCTCGTCTACTTCTGCCTCAGGGCCGGCCTTGTCGAGGCGCTCGCCGGAAAGCGGCGGCTGCCCTTCATCCTTGATGATCCGTTCGCGGGTCTTGATGCCGCACGGCAAAAGGCCGCGTGCCAGGTGCTTCGCGCCCTCGGCACGAAGACCCAGGTGATCCTGTTCTCTTCAAACCCGGCGCTCAAGGCCGAAGGCGACGCCGTCGCGGAGTTCAGCTGATGAAGGGAACGTTCATAACCTTCGAAGGGATCGAAGGCTCCGGGAAGTCTACCCAGATTGTTCTGCTCGCAAATCACCTGCGGTCCGGAGGCGCGTCCATCGCGCTTACCCGGGAGCCGGGCGGGACGCATATCGGCGACCAGGTGCGGAAAATCCTGCTTGATCCGTCGCACCGGCTGCTCGATCATAAAGCGGAGCTGCTCCTGTATGCCGCGAGCAGGGCGCAGCACCTCGAAGAGGTCATTCTGCCCGCGCTTGCGGCGGGCAAGATCGTGCTCTGCGACCGGTTCTCGGACGCCACGCTTGCCTACCAGGGGTACGGCCGCGGCCTGGACATCGAAATGATCCGCGCGCTCGACCGGATCGTGTGCGTGGGGACGCAGCCGGACCTCACCATTCTTTTCGACATCGATACGGCCGTGGGGCTCGCCCGCGCTCACGGGAGGAACGCAAGCCGCGGGCTTGAGGCAGAGGCACGGTTCGAAAACGAGGAGCTCGTTTTTCACGAGCGGGTGAGGCAGGGGTACCTGACGCTTGCGCGGGAGTCGCCGCACCGCATCCGGGTGGTGGACGCTTCTCCGTCACCCGAGGAGATACAGATGGACCTCCGCAGGATCATGGATGAGGTCATGCATCACGCATAGGGCGCTGTTCGCCTCATGAGGGCGGCCTGTAAGCTCGAAATCAATATTTTGTTAAAGGGAGGGAGCATGCGAACGTTTCTGTCGGTACTGATTATTGCGATTACCCTTGCCGCATGCGGCCCCAATCTTCGCGAAAAATTCAATGAGAGCCTCAATCAGTACAGCGCGTTGGTCCGCTGGAATGATCTGGACGCTGCGGGCATGTTTGCCGCGGACTCCCGCCGGGAGGATTTCATCGCCCGGACAAGAGCGGCGAAAAATGTAAAGGTCATGGATCACCGCATTGTCGGCATGACGTATGACGAGAAAAAACGCAGGGCAAGCGTAAATGTCGAAATTGAGTACTACCTGCTCTCTTCCGCCAGGGTGAAGACCCTTCGCTGTACCGAAGAGTGGGCATACGGAGAAGATAAGAGAGACGGCTGGAGGCTGATGAGCCTGTTCCCGGAGTTTCGATGATCCTGTCCGGACAAGCCGGAACCAGAACTCGCCACAAAGTCACACCCTACACTCGTTTATGGCCGTGCTTTCGCAAGAGCAGGCTACGATGCAACACCCTACATTCGCGCTTCGCACTCATAAGCGTTGGGTGCAGGCTCGTAAACGCTGGGTGCAGGCGAAGACACGAAGAAGGGCAGTTTTATCGTTTTGAAACCTGCTGATCTAGGGCTCTCTTAGTGACTTGGGGCCTTCGTGGCAATAATTTTGTTTCCCTTTTGCAGAGGTTGTAATTCCTTAGTCAGCAGGTACGGTCGCACCGAAAAAACAAAGCCATGGAACCGCGCGATATTTCATTTGGAGCAATAGAGGGCCACGACCGGCCCGTGACGATACTGAAACGTGCCCTCGCGAACGATACCCTGGCGCATGCCTATCTGTTTTCAGGCGAAGCGGGGATCGGCAAGAAGATGACCGCCTTCGCGCTCGCCGCCGCCGTACACTGCCCGGACGCGGGACCGGAGGGCGGGTGCGGCGTTTGCCCCTCGTGCCGGAAGGTCGCCGCGCTGGGACATCCGGACGTTCACCTTCTGGTCCCGGACGGCGATGAGATAAAAATCGACCAGGTCCGGCAGGTCCAGGCCGACCTTGCTCTTAAACCGTTCGAGGGAGAGAAAAAGGTCTTGATCGTCGATGGGGCCGAGAGCATGAACCAGGCCTCATCGAATGCGTTTCTCAAGACGCTTGAGGAGCCGCCGGGCGACGCGCTCATCATCCTGATCAGCGCCCTGGCGCAGAGCCTGCTTGCGACCATCCGCTCGCGGTGCCAGGAGCTCAGATTTCATCCGCTTCCCCGGCGCACGCTCGCGCAGGCGCTGGTGAAAAAACGGGGACTCTCCGAGGGGGACGCGTGGTTTCTCGCGGCGCTCGCCCAGGGGAGCATGGGCCGCGGCCTCGAGATGGACGTTCTGCAGGAAAAGACGGCGAGGGAGGAGTTCGCGTCGCTCTGGTCCGGTTTGGCCTCGATGGGCCCGGCGGAACTGCTCGCGCAGGCCGAGACGCTCTCGAAGGACCGTGAGCGGCTCGAACGCCTGCTCGAGCTCGGCGTCGAGCGGCTCCGCGACGCGCTGGTATACCGGGAAACGCGGGAGGAACGGCTGCTCATCAACGAGCAGGCAAAGGACCTGCTCCGGGAGGAATCACTCGCTCTTCCGCGGATGCTTGCGGACCTGGAGCTGTTCTTCGTCAGCAGGGGCCTGCTCGACCGCCGGGTAAGCGCGCAGCTCGTGGCGGAGAACCTGCTTTTTAAACTGGGAAAAGGATAAGAAAGACGGACATCGGAATACCGGATTGAAAGTGAGAACACCGCAAAAAAATGACTGAACAGACGATGGACAAAATCATAAAAACAGCGGGCGTGCGTTTCCGGGAAAACTGGAAGGTCTACGATTTCGACGCCACGGATTTGGAGCTTGCCGTGGGGGACCGCGTCATCGTCGACTCGGAAAGGGGCCTGGGTTTCGCCCACGTCGTACGAATAAAAAAATCTGCCGCGCCGCCCGTTGTCGAGCCGCCGCCTGCGCCGGTCCTCGCCCCGGGAGAGCTGGAAGTGATCGACGAGTCGGAAGAAAAAGCATCAGGGGCCGCCGTTGCCGCACAAGACCAGGCGCCGAAAGTCATGCGGAAGATCCTGCGCAAGGCCACGGAGGAGGACCTCGCGCGAGAGGCGAAGAACAGGAAGAGCGAGGCCGCGGCATTCACGGTCGCCCAGGAAATGATCGCCGAGCGCGACCTGCCGATGAAATTGATCCGCGTGGAATACTCTTTAGACGAGTCCCGGGCGACCTTCTTTTTCTTTTCCGAGACCAGGGTCGATTTCCGCGATCTGGTGAAAGACCTCGCGTACAAACTCAAGACTAGGATAGAAATGCGCCAGATCGGCGTTCGCGACGTGGCGAGAATGATCGGCGGGTTCGGGCCCTGCGGCAGGGAGCTCTGCTGCTCCTCGTTCCTCAAAAACTTCGAGCCGGTATCGATCCGTATGGCCAAAAAGCAGGAGATGGTGCTGAACCCGGCAAAGATCTCCGGCGTCTGCGGCAGGCTCCTCTGCTGCCTGTCGTACGAGTACGAAATGTACGACGAGAACAAGAAAGACCTCGCCGGCATGCGCGAGACCGTAGTCAAGGACAAGAGAGACGAAGAGGAGCGCCGCATTGCCGAAGAGCGGCTGGTGGCCGACGAGCGGCGGCTTGCGGAAGAGAAAAGGCGCCAGGAGGACCGCGGCCGTCAGGAGCAGCAGCGGGACAAACAGAAGCAAGGCGGGAAGTCCGGCAACAGACCGGACAAGAGAAGGGACCCGCAGCAGGTACGAAAGGCGCAGCCCCAGGCGGAACAGCAGCGGGACCGTGGTCAGCGCCCCCCGGAAAAGCAGCCGCCGCAGGAGCAGAAGGCCCAGCAGCCGCAGCCGGAAGGGGAGAAGTCCGCCAAAAAAGGGAAGAGACGCAGGTTCTGGCGCCAGAAAAAAAAGGGGCCGCAAGGACCGGCAGGTCCAAGCACCAAATAACAAGCATCAAATTCCAAATAATAACCAAAATTCAAATTTCTCATTTCCAAACGTTTGGAATTTTGATATTGGCGCTTGAAATTTATTTGGGATTTGCAATTTGGAATTTCATTTATTATGACCGGAAAATTCTACATCACCACTCCCATCTACTACGTGAACGACGTGCCGCACATCGGGCATGCTTACACCACGATCGCCGCGGACACGCTGGCGCGCTACCACCGCCTGCAGGGCGACGCAGTGTTCTTTCTCACCGGGACCGACGAGCACGGCCAGAAAGTGGAGAAGGCGGCGCAGGAACGGGGGCTTACGCCCCAGGCGCACGCGAACACGATGGTGGAGAACTTCCGGCAACTTTGGAAGAAACTCGACATTACGAACGATGCCTTTATCCGCACCACGGACCGCCAGCACGTCGCAGTGGTTCAGGAACTTCTGCAAAAGCTCTTCGACAAGGGCGAGATCGTCCGCCGGAGCTACGAAGGATGGTACTGCACTCCCGACGAACGGTTCTGGACCGAAAAGGACCTCGTGGAAGGCAAATGCCCGGACTGCGGCAGGCCGGTGGAACGGCTTAGCGAGGACAACTACTTTTTTTTGATGAGCAAGTATCAGGACCGGCTCATCACGCACATCGAGGAGGACCCGAAGTATATTCAGCCCGAGAGCAGGCGAAATGAAGTGCTCGGGTTCCTCAAAACGCAAAAACTCGGCGATCTTTCGATCTCGCGGCCGAAGGCGCGGCTTTCCTGGGGAATCGAGCTGCCTTTTGACCGCGATTTCGTCACGTACGTCTGGTTCGACGCGCTGGTGAACTATTTTTCCGCGACGCGTTATCTGAGCCCGCCGGCCGCGGGAACGATCGACCCCGGTGCACGGGAAAAATTTTGGTGGCCGGCAGACCATCATCTTGTCGGGAAGGACATCCTGACCACGCACAGCGTATACTGGTCCACCATGCTCATGGCGCTCGGGCTGCCGCTTCCCGGAAACATCTTCGCCCACGGCTGGTGGACGAGGGACGGGAAGAAGATGTCGAAGTCGATTGGGAACGTGGTCGACCCGAACGAGCTCGTCGCGGCGTACGGCGCGGACGCTTTCCGCTATTTCCTGCTGCGAGAGGTGCCGTTCGGCCTGGACGGCGATTTTTCAACGGAGACCTTTATCACGCGCTTCAACACCGAGCTCGCAAACGACCTCGGTAACCTGCTGTCGCGCGTGTTCATGATGATCTCCAAATATTTCGACGGCAAGATCCCTCCGGCGGGCAAAGAACAGCCGCTCGACCGGGAGCTGCAGGAAGTCGCGGCTTCGGCGCCCGCCCGGGTCGATGAAGACCTTTCTGCGCTCGCGTTCACCAAATACCTCCAGAATTGCTGGTCGCTCGTTACGCGCGCAAACCGTTATGTGGAGGAGAACGCCCCCTGGGCGCTCGCAAAAAAGAAGGACTTCGAGCGGCTCGGGACCGTGCTCTACAATCTTTCGGAGTCGCTCAGGCTGATCGGGTTGTACCTGTACCCGGTGAT
Source organism: Nitrospirota bacterium (assembly GCA_041476485.1). GTDB lineage: Bacteria > Nitrospirota > UBA9217 > UBA9217 > UBA9217 > JBAZLV01. The sequence goes on along the minus strand of JBGOTO010000015.1, from coordinate 1,622 downwards.
GCCGTCTACGTCCCAAAAAATATGGAATGCCCTCGGCATGGACAAGCAGATTGCCGCGTGCCGCATGCACGAAGAAGAGCAGTGGGGGAAACTGGCGGCCGGCGCCGTGGTCCGGCCGGGCGCGCCGTTGTTTCCCCGGATAGACCGGAAGAACGGGGAGCGGAAGATGGAAACAAACGATGAAGTGCAAAAGCCGGCAACGAAACCCGAAGCCGCGGGACCGGAGCTGATCGGGATCGAGGATTTCGGCAAGCTCGACCTCCGCGTCGGGAAGATCGTCTCCGCCGAGCGAGTCGAGAAATCCGACAAGCTGGTGAAGCTCATGGTCGATATCGGCGCCGAGACGCGGCAGGTGGTGGCCGGCATCGGGAAAAGCTACACGCCGGAAGAGCTCACGGGAAAGTCGATCGTGATCGTGGCCAATCTCAAGCCGGCGAAGCTCATGGGCGTGGAGTCCCGGGGGATGCTTCTTGCCGCGAGCAGCGGCGACGGACTTGCCGTGGCCACGTTCGACCGGGAGACGAAACCGGGGAGCAGGGTGAAGTAATTCGATTGCGGATTGCGGAATGGGGAAAGATGCGAACAGCCGTCCGTTGTGAGTTATAAGTTATGCTCATCGACACCCACGCGCACTTAGAGATGCGCGAGTTCAACGACGACCGCGAAGACGTGATCAAACGGGCACGTGAGGCGGGCGTCGAATACATCGTCACCATAGGCACGACGGTGGAATCGAGCCGCGACGCCGTGCTGCTCGCGGAGAAATACGATTTCATCTACGCCGCCGTCGGCATCCATCCCCACGAAGTGAAGGACATCCTCCACCCGGCCTACGAAATCCTGCGCCGTTTTGCCAAACACAAGAAGGTCGTCGCCTATGGCGAAGTGGGGCTCGATTACCACTACGAGCACTCGCCGCGAACTGACCAGAAAAGAAAATTCCGCGACATGCTGCGCGAGGCGCGCGAGCTCGACCTGCCGGTCATCGTCCACGACCGCGATGCGCACGAAGACACGCTCCAAATTCTTTCCGAGGAATGGTCGCCGGATTTGGGCGGGGTCATGCACTGCTTCTCGGGCGATCTCGACATGGCCCGGAAGTTGATCGAGATGGGCTTTTCCCTCTCCATCGCGGGACCGGTCACCTTCCCCAAGGCAGAGTCCCTGCGCGAAGTGGTGCGGCAGGTCCCGATCGAGCACCTGTTGATCGAGACGGACTCGCCGTACCTTGCGCCCCAGCCCGTTCGCGGCAAACGGAACGAGCCCGCCTACGTGCGTCATACGGCCGAAGCGATCGCGCGGATCAAAGGCCTCTCGTTCGACGACGTTGCGCGTATCACGAGCTATAATGCCATGCAGCTCTTCGGCATCGGCACGGTCCCCAAGCAAGGGATGATCACGTATCCTATCCGGAACTCCCTCTATCTCAACATCACGAACCGCTGCACCGCAGCCTGCACCTTCTGCGTGCGTTATCACACGGACTTCGTTAAAGGACATAATCTTCGTCTGGGCGAGGAGCCGACGGCGGAGGAGCTTCTGAGCGAGATCGGCGACCCCAAACGGTATGCCGAGATCGTGTTTTGCGGGTACGGCGAGCCGCTCCTGCGGCTCGACGTGGT
>JBGOTO010000014.1:0-32644 GCA_041476485.1 Nitrospirota bacterium | reverse complement strand
TAAGTGTACGTCGCGGTCATCGCGCCGTCTACGACCTGGACCAATCGTTGGTTCTGGTTGTACGTGTACTGGCGCGCAGCCTGGCTCGTGGTGTTGCCGTTGCTGTCGAAGCTGTAGGAGACGCCGCCGACTGTGTTCAGTTTGTTCGTGTTCGACTGATAGGTGTAGCTGGTAGAGCCTTCCGTCTGTCTGTTTCCTACTCCGTCATAGGTCCAGGCGAGCGATCCCCACAGGCCGTTTGCAGTGGCCGTCGAGAGACGATCAAGCGTATCGTAGCTGAACGATTTATTTTTAGTCGCATCGAGAACGTTGTTGATCGCGGTGACATTCCCGTTCGCGTCATACGTCGGATAGCTGAGACTCATCGCAGCCCCGGCAGTAATCCCGGAAACACGGTATTGATTGTCATAGGAGATCGATCCGGACAGTCCGTTGCCATAGGTCAGTGAAGACATGCCGCCGAAGGGTTTGTAGTTAATATTCGCGGCGATGGTGGCCGCGCCGTTCAGGACGGACACAGCCCGGTCGTTGGTGTAGTTGTAAGTGATGGCCTTGCCCGATGGATAAGTCATCGTCTTCAAATTCCCATTCATGTCGTACGAATATTGTGTGACGTACTGAATGCTATCTATTGTCTTCGTCTCTTTCTTGACTTGTCCTTTTGGCGTGTATTCGTAAACAGTTGTCCCGCTCGCATCGGTCATGCTGCACAAGCGGCCTTTACCGTTCACGCAGTTATCATACAAGTAAATAATATCCGTACCCGTGGGGTAAAAGATTTCGGTTAAGTTATTTTCACAACAAACGTTCTCGCCATTTTATCTTGCCACGTTTGCTTTCTCTTATCCCAGAGCATCCACAAGCCACCTAAACCCCAAAAAAATGATGAGATGCAAGCTCCAATGAATCTTAAAACTGCTCGCCAGAGAGTAAGTGACCCTTTATCAGTCACTATTTTAATTTTCATCAGCATCATCCCTGGCGTCGCGCTTTTTGTTACCCAAAATAAAACATAGTAAACGCCTTCGAAAAGGAAGTGGGGAATTTGCGGCAATAAAAAGTATCTACTGATGTTTGATTTATAAATAACCCATGCGACTGGCATAGTAATTACAATATCTATCAAGGTCCCAGATAGTCTTCGCCAAAATCCTGCATAGTTTGCCATTTTCAAGTCTCCTAAGGACAGGTTTGGCAACGTTCCCAGTGACAATTTTCACTGAAACAATTAGCACTCATGCCTGCCGCAATGGCAGCACATGCAACACATGCTGCTCTTGCGGCTCTGCCCGCAAATGGGCCCAACTGGGTCGCAAGTTCACATACAGTTCTACACGCGCTCGCTTGTTCCTGATCATATGCCAGCGCTAAACATTGCGCTATTCTCGCCGTATCACATCTATAGCACCAGCCAGATTGTGATGGAGGAGAGGGCGGAAGCCCCGGTCCTTGCGCACAACTCATGCAAACAGGTGATCCAGGTGTGCCTGGCGATGGCCTCGACGGTGGCATCGGTCCAATTACCGCGCCGGGTCCGCCAAGAAGTAATCCACGTGGATCAGTGAAACGAATACTGTTCGCACCTGCGTAAAGGTAGAGGTTTATGCCGCCACGCAACCCAATCGGATCGCCTTCGATGTACCTGTCCGTGGATACTATGGGACGTTGATACGCGACGAGCTTTTGTTGCTTAGGTATCAACCCCTATGTGTTGTGATTCTCATCACATGAATCGCTTTACATGTTTGAGAACGGCATCAAGGTCTGGGATTGGGGCGCGCGATTTAACGGCTTCCTCAGATAGCTCTCGCCAGCTTAAACCCATCGTCTTTGCGACCCGCTCCGTTCTTTTCTCACTGCTGGCAATATCGGCAACACCTGAAATCCCCCGCTCCCGCACTAAATGAATTACTGCGTCGTGGAGTGTCTTGAGGTCGGTGCGGTCCGTGGGTTCCCAACGAATGAAAGTACCGAGCCGAGCAAGGTCGGAGCTTCGGTGAGGCACAACGCTCGTGTGGGGCATGGGAATGATACCCAGCCACTTAGCTTTAGTGATGATATGAACCAGCCCTTCCTCCGATTCCAACACTGTGAAATATTTATTCATCAGAAGCTCCTTGCGCGGTGCCTGGTACAGCTTACAGTAGCATAGATTGGATGGGTGGTCAATATTTTTAGAACACTTGACGTATCCGCAAAAATTCATTCCACTTGTTAAAAACTAAATATGCATTTATGGAATATCATTTTAACAGGCTGCTGAAAAAGGCATTGAAAGGCTGAAAACGCACACTAAAGTGTGCGGCTACTTTTCGGGAAATCAATGCGTTACGATTTGGTAGCCGCAGGCTTTAGCCTGCGAAATTAGTTTTTCAACAGCCTGTCATGAAGAACTAATACAAACGAAATAATAATTGCTGCATTCCTACGGAATCTCCCTCGCCCTACCCTCTCCCCGCTGGGATAGGACAAAAGGTGAGGGGAAAGTCCTGGTCATTTTCCTTGATTTTATGCCGGGTGTCCGTATATAATTACAGCTTACCGGACAGCAGAAAAAGTTTGCCGGTCTGTGCAAAGGAGCGAGGCTGATGGCGGAAAAAAAATTCGAGACTTCTCTTGCGCGGCTCGAGGAGCTTGTCCAGGAGCTTGAAAAAGGCGACCTCCCGCTCGAACAGTCGCTCAGGCTTTTCGAAGAGGGCATCAAGCTGTCGCGGATTTGCAACAAACGCCTGGAAGACGCCGAACGCAAGGTGGAGATCCTGCTCAAAGACAAGGACGGAAACATTACGGCAGAGCCGTTTGAGGAAAAAGAGGGGTAGATGGATATCAGGATAGATCCCCACACCCTGGAGCGAGCAGAAGAGCGCGGAGCAAGCGAAGAAGAAATCGGAGATGTTGTCAATACAGGGTTTTCCGTCTCGGCAAAGTATGGCCGTCAAGGGAAGGCAAAGATTTATCAGTTCGTCAAAGAACGCCATGGGAAATATTTCGAGCATAAACGAGTTGAAGTTATTTATACGCAAGATAATGATGTCGCAGTAACGGTTACGGTCTACGTTTTCTATGGAAAGTGGGAGGGGCAACAATGAACATTATTTACAATGATAAATCAGACCTGCTCTACATACGGCTTGATGATCGCAAACAGGATGTTGTCAATAAAAGAGTAACGGAAGACATTGTTTTGGACATCGGGGAGGGAGACAGGATTGTTGGGATTGAGATCCTTGATGCGTCAAAACACGTTAATCTCGAAAGATTGCTGCCCGTTCAATATAAATTGAAGCCCGCGGTATAGGGCCTGTAAGCGCGAGTGTTCATGGACATCAAATCCTATCTCTCCAAAAAGAAAGACCTCGTCGACAAGGCGCTCGAAAAGCTTGTGCCGCCGGCGAAGACTTTTCCGGCCTCGGTCCACGAGGCCATGCGCTACAGCCTGTTTGCGGGCGGCAAGCGCGTGCGGCCCATATTAGCCATTGCCGCGGCAGAGGCGCTCGGCGCGAAGACAACTGACCTGCTTCCTCTTGCCGGGACGCTGGAGCTTATCCATACCTATTCCCTGATTCACGACGACCTTCCGGCAATGGACGATGACGATTTGCGGCGCGGCAGGCCCACGTGCCTCAAGGCGTACGGCGAGGCCGTCGCCATTCTCGCGGGCGACGGGCTCCTGACCATGGCGTTCGAAACGCTGTCCGATCCCCGTTGGACCAAAAGGGTCCCCGCGAACCGGCTTCTCGCCATCATCAAAGAGATCGCGACCGCCTCCGGAGTGTTCGGCATGGTGGGCGGACAGGTGGTGGACATGGAGTCCGAGGGAAAAGACATCGATTTCCCTACACTCGAATACATCCACACGCACAAGACCGGCGCGCTCATCCGCGCCGCTGTCCGGGTCGGCGGGCTGTATGCCAAGGCGGGAAAGCGGCAGTTCACGGCATTGACGCATTACGGCGAGATGGTCGGCCTTGCGTTCCAGATCGCCGACGACATCCTCGACGTCACCGGCACGCGGGAAGAGATCGGGAAAGACGTTGGCAGCGACCTCCAAAAAGGCAAGAAAACCTTCCCGAGCTTCTACGGTCTCGAAGAATCGCGCCGCAGGGCGGTGGAGGTCGCGGACAGGGCCGTGCTGTCGCTCAAAGATTTCGACAAGAAGGCCGACCCGCTGAGGGAACTGGCGAAGTACATTATAAACAGAGTGAACTGAACAACAGGGTCAAGGGTCCAGTAGCCAGGGGCAAGGGGAAGATGACTTTCTCTGGACCCCGGACCCCGGACCCTGGGCCCTACGAGGTATATCATGCTACTCGACAACATCAACAGCACCAAGGATTTAAGAGAACTTCCTCAAAAAGAACTTCCGGCGCTTGCGTCGGAGGTCCGGAAAGAGATCATCGACGTGGTCTCGAAGACCGGCGGCCACCTCGCGTCCAGCCTCGGCGTCGTGGACCTTGCTATCGCGCTGCATTACGCCTTTGAAACGCCGAAAGACCGCATCGTGTGGGACGTGGGGCACCAGGCCTATGCGCACAAAATTCTCACGGGCAGGCGGGCGCAGTTTGCCACGCTCAGGCAGCTCGGCGGCATCAGCGGTTTCCCGAAGCGCGACGAAAGCCCCTGCGATCATTTCGATGTGGGCCATGCCGGCACCTCCATTTCCGCGGCCCTCGGCATGGTCGCCGCCCGAGACATCAAGGGCGAAGACTTTCGCGTGATCGCCGTGATCGGCGACGGCTCCATCTCCTCCGGCCTGGCCTTCGAGGGCTTGAACCAGGCGGGACACCTGAAAAAGAACCTGATCGTAGTCCTGAACGACAACGAGATGTCCATCTCCCAGAACGTGGGCGCCCTCTCGTCCTATCTCAGCAGGCTCATGGCCGGGCAGTTCTACACGAAGCTCCGCATCGAGACCAAGCATTTTCTCCAGGGGATCCCGCGCGTCGGCGAAACCATGTTCAATTTCGCGAAAAGAGCAGAGGGCTCGGTAAAAGGCCTGGTCACGCCGGGGATGCTCTTCGAAGAGCTGGGGTTCCAGTACGTCGGGCCTATCGACGGCCACAATATCGACGACCTGCTCGATACGTTCAAGAACATCAAAAACCTCGAGTGGCCGGTGCTTCTGCACGTGATCACGAAGAAGGGGAAGGGCTGCGAATTCGCGGAGTGCAATCCGTCCCAGTACCACGGCACTCCGCCGTTCGATCCGGAAACGGGCCTGGTCGCCGCGCAGAAGCGGTCACAGTCCATCTTCAGCTATACCGAGGTCTTCGGCCAGACCATGCTCAGGCTCGCCGAAGACAACGACAAGATCGTCGCCGTCACCGCCGCCATGTCCGAGGGCACCGGCCTCGACAAGTTCGCGGAAAAATATCCCGGCCGGTTCTTCGACGTGGGCATTGCCGAGCCGCACGGCGTCATCTTCGCCTGCGGGCTCGCCGTGGAAGGGCTTCATCCCGTTGCCGCCATCTACTCGACCTTTACCCAGCGGGCCTATGACCAGATCGTTCACGATCTCTGTCTTCAAAATCTGCCGGTGACGCTCGCCCTCGACCGGGCGGGGCTCGTGGGCGAGGACGGGCCCACGCACCACGGCGTGTTCGATCTGGCCTATCTGCGCCACGTGCCGAACATGGTCGTGATGGCGCCCAAGGACGAGAACGAGCTTCAGCACATGATCAAGACCGGGGTCGAATACCAGGGGCCGTCGGCGGTCCGCTATCCGCGCGGCAAGGGATTCGGCGTTCCCATGGACCAGGAGCTGAAGAGCCTGGAGCTCGGCAAGGCCGAGCAGCTGTGCGACGGAAGCGACGTGGTGATCGTTGCAATCGGGAACATGGTCCATCCGTCCCTCGAAGCGGCAAAGCGGCTCGCGGCAGAAGGCATATCCACGGCCGTGGTGAATGCCCGGTTCGTGAAACCTCTTGATGATGAGATGGTCCTTCGAATGGCCAGGAAGACCGGCAGGGTGGTGACCGTCGAGGAGCATGCGCTCTTCGGAGGCTTTGGAAGCGCGGTGCTCGAGTGCCTCGACGCGGGCAAGACCAGCGTCAAGACGCTGCGCATCGGACTTCCGGACAAGTATATCGAACACGGACCGCAGAAGGTGCTGCGTCAGAAATACGGGCTGGACGCGGACGGCATCCATGCTTCCGTCAAGGAATTCGTCGAGAAGTCCCGCCTGAAAGCTGTTGCGCCTGTGGCGAGTCTCAAGGTGAAAGACGCCTGACGACGGCGAATTGCGGAAGAGAAGAGTGCCCGGTCACGGCGCTTTGGGTTTTTCTGCCGGTTTCATTTCATACCCATACCCGCCGGTCCTGATGTCCGTGAGCTTGCCGTTCCGAAACGTCAATATGCGCACGAAACGGTTGGTGCCGAGATTGTAGGTCCACTCTTCCACGTTCACGAATACGCTACGCGTGAGCCCGCTCTCCAGTCTCTCCTTGAATTCTTCCTGATGGACGTCTTTCAACGCAGGCTCGCCGCACTTCGCGAGCACATCGGTTTTTAAATCGCCGATGGTCACGATTTGTTCGCTGCATTCCTCCTGGGCCGGCTTCGTATTCTTGCCATACCCGTAATTACCGGTCCGAACGTTCGCAACGACGCCGTTTTTCATAATGACGATGCGCATAAACCGGGTTGGGCCGAAATTGTACGTCCACTCTTCCACCGTGATAAATGTCTTTTGTCTCGCAGTATCGTCGAGGCGTTCGCTCAGTTCTTCCTGGTGAGATTCTTTCGAATCGGGCGGCCCGCATTTCGCGAGCACATCGATGTTTCTGTCTCCCGTGGAGATGATCCCGCCATCGCAGCTCAGATCGGAGGCGGAGACGCGGACCGAAGGCGCCGCCATCAACAGCAGAAAGACAAGAAGAGCGTGCGTTTTTTTCATATGCTCCATCTCCGGGTTTTCGTACCCCTGCTTTTTATTCTATGTCAATCCCGGCGAAACGTCAATGCCCGCTCCCCGCATTTCTCCATTGTCGATTGTCCGTTGACAGGCGGTGTTGCTTCTGGTACGCTCACGATGAGAAACAGTGTGATGGTGGTTGATCCCTTCGACAATGCCGAACTCAAAAGTCATCAAAGCTAAAAAAATCCGCCTCGACCGTCTCCTCGTTGAACGCGGCCTGGTTGAAAGCCGCGAGCGAGGTCAGGCGTTGATCCTTGCCGGCCAGGTGCTGGTGAACGATCAGAAGGTTGACAAGGCCGGAACGCTCGTTCCTGAGGATGCCGAGATCCGTATCATTGGCGAGCGGATGCCCTATGTAAGCAGGGGAGGGCTGAAGCTGGAAGGGGCACTGAAGCATTTCAACGTATCCGCGGAAGGCAGGACTGCGCTGGATGTAGGGGCATCGACCGGCGGTTTTACCGACTGCCTGCTTCAGCACGGAGCGAAAAAAGTCTACGCCGTGGACGTGGGCTACGGCCAGATTGCGTGGAAACTCCGGCAGGACCCGCGGGTTGTTGTTATCGAACGGACCAATATACGGGAGATCGAACCCTCGCTTATTCCGGAAAAAGTCGACCTCGTCGTCATTGATGCTTCCTTCATTTCCCTCGAAAAAGTGATCCCCCCTGTCATGCGATTTCTCTCTCCAAATGCCGGTATCATCGCCCTTATCAAGCCTCAATTCGAGGTTGGAAAAAATCAAGTGGGCAAGGGCGGGATCGTGCGCGACGAGGCAGCGAGGAATGCGGCGGTCAGGAAGATCGAAGAGTTTGTTAAAGGGCTTGGCCTCGAAGTGAAGGGTGTGGTCGAGTCATCGATCACCGGGCAGGACGGGAACGTGGAGTTTCTCATTTATGCCGTACAACATAAATGAGAAATAGTTCGGAGCTGCTACGCCGTCAAGCGTCCCGCGAACTCCTCCCCCAGCACGACGATCGACTCGATGTCGAGATAGCGCGGTGCGGTTTTGTCCAGCAGCAGCTTGCACTGGGCGGGGAAATTTTCTTCGGTCACGGCATCATAAAAAAGAAGCAGCACCGGATAGTGGGGAAAGAAGCAGAATTCGTAGGCAGCGTCATGAGTTCCTTTTATATCGGACGGCGTCCCGCCGAACTTCTCGCAGGCGTCTTTAAGCGCCTTCACGTTTCCCTCGAAATGTTTCGCGATCACGTCTTCCACGTGGCCGACCCACGCCTTGTCCTTCGCATGTGAGGCCGGGACCGTGCTGAAGGTTATCCATTCCCCGGATGGGGCAGGCGGGTCGGGCATGCAGAGGTGGTTGTACAGGAGGATCGAAATCCAGGGCTCCGGCTCCCTTCCCGATGCATCGGTGACGTTCTCTTTCGTTATCCGGAACCTCTGATTCAGGAAGCTCAGCTCAAGGGTATCCGGGTCGATATAGTCGGCGCCGAAGAGTTTTGCCGCTTTTTCGAAATTCACGGCTTTTATTTTCCCCTTCATGACCTCCAGCGTCTGCTCAAAGACCGTGCCCGGAGAGTCCGGCCGCTCCGCCCGGGCCTTCCGCAGTGCCTCACGCGCTTCGACGGCCAACTCGGGGCAGTCGTCGGGCGAAGCCTGGTTTGTCGCAAGCTTTGCGGCGTAGCCGAAACAGCTCGCGGTCCCGCACTTGCCGCAATTCGTCTTCGGGAGGAGTTTGTATATCTCGACGGCGGTTTTCATGCGTTCACCTTAACGCTTTTTCCCTCTCCAGTCAAATGATGTACATCATACGTGCCTCTGCGCTTGACAAGTGAACAAATGTTCACTATACTAGGGCCATGCCGGTCGAAATAGATGAGCCTATAACCGTCGGGGCCGTTTTTTCCCGTGGGGTGGTGAAGCCGGTCTGGTTTTCCCGGAAGGGGCGCCAGATACGGATACGCGAGGTCGCCTTCACCTGGAAAACACAGGAGGGGCGCGCCTGTATCCTCCATTTCTCCGTAACCGACGGGGAAGGGCTGTATGAGATCATCTACGATATGGATACGATGGGATGGAGGCTTTTGAATTCGGAATGCGGAATTCGGAATGCGGAATGAACGGCTGGAGAACGGAGGGCAAAATGCGGCGAGGCGATGATATTAAAAAGCGGACAAAGGATTTTGCTTTGCGGGTAATTCAGATGGTTGAGTCGCTTCCAAAAGGGAAAACGGGCGATGTAATCGGCAGACAATTATTGCGTTCAGGTACTTCCGTGGGCGCGAACTATCGCGCTGCCTGCAGGGCTAAATCACCTGCTGATTTTATTTCGAAGATGGGAACGGTAGAGGAGGAAACGGATGAATCGGTATTTTGGATGGAGCTCCTTATAGAGTCGGAGCTGATCCATGAACGACTTTTGGAAGATCTGATGCGTGAAGCGAATGAGCTTGTGGCCATTATTGTTTCATCAATCAACACGGCAAGAAAGACAGCGAAGTCATGAATAGATTGAGCGACGAGGCGACGAATTTTAATTCCGCACTCCGCATTCCGAATTCTGCATTCATGACGCGAAACGTCATGCATCTCGACATGAATGCTTTCTTCGCTTCCGTGGAGCAGCGGGCGGACCCGCGGCTGCGGGGCAAGGCCATGGCCGTGATCGGGTCGAAGCACCGGGGCGTGGTCCTCTCGCCGTCGTACGAGGCGCGAGCGTTCGGCGTGAAGACAGGAATGACGTACGGGGAGGCGAAGCGGGCATGTCCGCAGATCGTCATGGTCCCGGCGGACTCCGCGAAGTATTCGCACGCCTGCGAGGGGCTGATCGAAATATGGAAGGACTTCACGCCGCTGGTAGAGCTCTTTTCCATCGACGAGGCCTTTCTCGACGTGACCGGGTGCGAAGAACTTCTCGGCGACCCCGTGCGGATCGCCGTCCGGATAAAAGAACGGATATGGAACGAGACCGGGCTTACGTGTTCCATAGGCATCGGGCCGAACAAGCTGCTCGCCAAGCTCGGGAGCGACATGCAGAAGCCGGACGGCCTGGTGCTGATCACTCCCGAAGACGCGCCCGAGGTGCTCGAAGACCTCCCGGTGAAAGAGATTTGCGGCATCGGCCCGAACCTGACGCATCATCTTGCCGCCATGGGCATTCACACCTGCGGCGAGCTCGGACGCGCGCCGCTCCGGAAGCTTACGGCCCGGTTCGGCGTCATCGGCGAACGGCTTCGCGACATGGGGCTCGGCATGGACGACGATCCGGTGACGCCGCTGGCATCCCAGGAGGAGGAAGAAGCAAAATCCATGGGCCACAGCATGACCCTCGATGAAGATTGCTCGGACCTCGCCATGATCGAACGACATATACTCCAGCTTTCGGAAAAAGTGGGGCGCAGGCTCCGGCGCGGATCGTACAGCGGGCGCACGGTGAGCCTCACGCTCCGGTACGCGGACTTCCACACGTTCTCGAAACAGCGGCGGCTGCGGCATGCCGTGGACCGCGGCCTGGATATTCATGCGGCGGCGACCGCTCTCCTGCGCGAGACGCCGCTCGCCCAGGCGGTGCGGCTGGTGGGCGTGTCCGTATCGGGGCTGGAACGGCATATGAGCCAGATACCGCTGCTCACGGAAGAGCGAAAACAGAAATTTATCACGGAGGCCATGGACGAGATCAACGACCGGCATGGCGACTTCACGGTGACGTGGGGAACGCTGGCAGAACGGAACCGGCACGAGCGGATCATTTCCCCGGCATGGAGACCTTCGGGGGACAGGAAGTATTAGGAATGCGGAATTCGGAATATGGAATGCGGAATGAAAAACTATAAAAATTTCGGGATTCGGAATGGGGACGAAGAAGGATGGTGAAATCATGAAAATAAAACCTGGTAAAGACTTCAGAGAAACAGATGATCCCAATTCCGCATTCCGCATTCCGCATTCCGAATTGCCCTCGCGCATTACCGATCGTCAGCGGGAAATTTACGAATTCATCCGTTCGAACCACGCCGCCCGGGGGATTCCGCCGAGCATGCGGGAGATCGGGGAGAAATTCGGCATCCGCTCCACGAACGGCGTGGAGGGCCATCTTGCGGCGCTGGAACGGAGCGGGTTGATCCTGCGAGAGCGCGGTAAGTCGCGCGGCATTTCCCTCCATGCCGGCGAGCGGACATCGGCAGCGATACCGCTCCTCGGGAGGGTGGCTGCCGGAATGCCGGTCCTGTCGCCCGAGAACACCGAAGGCGAGGTCCTGGTGGACCTCTCGCTCTTTTCCCTCCGGAGCGCGCACAATCTTTTTGCCCTGAAGGTGAAAGGGGAGAGCATGGTGAATGCCCACATCATGGACGGCGACACGCTGGTGGTCCGCGCGCAAGCAACGGCGCAGAACGGAGATATTATCGTGGCCCTGGTGGAAGAAGAAGCCACGGTTAAACGCTTTTTTATCGAGAAGAACCGTATCCGTTTGCAACCAGAGAACAGCGCGATGAAACCGCTATTCCTCGAACGAGGCGAGTTCCGGATAGTCGGAAAGGCTGTAGGGGTGATGAGGAGGGTTTGAACTCCGGTTTACAGCGGGGCGCACCGCCAAGCGCATCTTTTCATGAAGACACTACCCGATCAGGTCAGCACCCTCTCTTTCAGCAGCCGACTAAACTTTTCGTTTGATTTTATCTCCCCGTGATGTTATTATTTCTGTTACTGCCTAAAACGACGGAATATCCAGAGGTTATTGATAATCATGATGAAACAATGGTTTGAAAAATTCCTGAGCGCTGCTAAAAAAATCGGCCTCTTTGCTTGGGAGAAGTTCAAGGTATTTTGGTTCACCATCGCGGTGCCGTGGCTCAATGCTCTCACTCCCCGGAAGGCGCTGAAGCTTATGGGGATCGCCTTCGTATGCGGCGTTCTCTTCATCTTATTCCTGTTTTTCGTTCTCTCCTTCGGTCTGCCCACGGTCGAATCGCTCAAGGACTATAAGCCCTCGCCGGGCACCACGATCTACGCCGAGGACGGCAGGGTGCTGGGCCAGATAAAGATCGAAAAGGGCGTCTATGTGCCGCTTGCCCGGATTCCGAAGTTCATGAAAGATGCGCTCCTCGCGACGGAAGACCCGCGCTTTTACCAGCACGGCGGCATCGATTTTCGCGGGATTCTCCGGGCGGCGCTCAAGGACATCATCGCGGTCCGGTTAAAGCAGGGAGGCAGCACCATCACGCAACAGCTTGCTAAGGTTGTGTTCCTTTCCCCGGAGCGGAAGATCACGCGCAAGATCAAGGAGATCATCCTTGCGCGCAGGCTCGAGAAAGAGCTCACGAAGCAGGAGATCCTCGAACTCTATCTGAACAGAATATACTTCGGCCATGGGGCCTACGGCGTGCAGATGGCCGCCAAGACTTATTTCGGCAAGAACGCGTGGGAGCTCAATCAGGGCGAGGCGGCGCTTTTGGCCGGCCTTCCCAAATCTCCGATGGCCTACTCCCCGTACAGCGACGTCGACCTCACCAAGATGCGGCAATGGCAGGTCCTCACGAGGATGGTGGAAGAGGGCTACCTCACGGATGACCAGAGACTGAAGATCTACAACCAGCCGCTCAATCTCGAGAACCTGCGGCCGCAGGAAGAAGTCGCGCCCCACGTCGTGGATTATATACGAAAATATATCGAGAAGAAGTACGGGACCGACAAGCTCTACCAGGGCGGGATCAAAGTCTATACGAGCATCGACTTTGACCTTCAGCGCGCGGCGGTCAACGCGCTCAAGGACGGTCTCCGCGCCCTCGACAAGCGGCAGTGTTTCCGCGGGCGCGTGGGCTTCAAGCAGCTCAAGAACACGCCGATCCAGTGGGGCTCGCTCCACGTGATGGTAAAGCCCGGCGAAGGGTTCAACGCGCACGTGCTTGCCGTCGGCGACTACTATATCACGGTCAAGGGCCGCGGCCTGATCGGCTACATTATGCAGGACGAGATGGCCTGGGCGCTCCTTAAACCCAAGAAGAAAAAGGACGATCTCGACGAGTACCGGAAGCCCGCGGAGCTCGTCCAGCCCGGCGACATTATCAGGGTCCGCCTGAAAGATTACGACCGGCAGAAGCAGCTCGCCTCGTTCATCCTCGACCAGCGGCCGCTCGTCGAGGGCGCGGTCGTTTCGATCGAGCCCTACACCGGCTATGTGCGCGCCATGGTCGGCGGCTATGATTTCGTCGAGGGCGGGTTCAACCACGCCACCGAGGCCAAGCGCCAGCCCGGTTCGTCCTTCAAACCGTTCATTTACGGCGCGGCGCTGGAACACGGGTTCACCCCGGCCTCCATCCTCATGGACCTGCCGGTGATCCATGAGAAAAGCGAGTTCGAGAAAAAAGGATGGAAGCCGACGAATTATGACGAGCGGTTCCTCGGTCCCATGCGGCTCAGGACGGCGCTCGCGCTGTCGCGGAACGCGGTCACCGTCGGGCTCCTCGAGAAGATGGGGCTGGACAAGGCAATTACGTTCGCCCGTAAGGCGGGGATTACGAGCCCGATCAGTTACGATTATACAACGGCCCTCGGATCGTCTGTCGTGACGCCCATCGAGCTTACGTCGGCCTACGCGACCTTCGCCTCGCAGGGGGTCCATACCGAGCCCATCCTCATCAAGAGTATCGTTGACGGCAGCGGCGCGGTGCTCGAGGGCTACGACCCGCAGCCGGTGGAAGCCATCGACAAGACCACGGCCTTTCTCGTCACGAGTCTCCTGGAGAGCGTCGTGAAGGAAGGCACGGGCAGGGGGGCCCTGGCGCTCCAGAAGCCGATTGCCGGAAAAACGGGCACCACGAACAACTATGTCGATGCCTGGTTCGTGGGTTTCACCCCCAGCATCGTGACCGGCGTGTGGGTGGGCTACGATAATTCCAAGGCGTCGCTCGGCAACAAGGAGACCGGCGCGCGGGCCGCTCTGCCGATCTGGATCTCGGTCATGGCCAAGGCGCTTGCGGGCAAGCCCGCGGAAGATTTCAATCCGACGGATGACGTGGTGGTCCTGAAGATCGACCCTGAGACGGGGCTTTTGGCTCGCGAGGGCGCGCCGGACGCCATCACCGACGTGTTCCGCCGGGGCACCGAACCGACGCAGTACGCCGACACGATGAAAAAACAGAGGACGGATTTCTTCAACCAGGACCAGGGAGAGACGGCAGTTGTGCCGAAGAAGAAGGTCAACCCTGATGAAATAGAGGATTAGACGAATGCGGAATGTGGAATTCGGAATGCAGAATGAAAAGATACACGGCAGGAAGGGAAGGGGCGCGTTGCATGGACTATAAGAACACGCTGAATCTGCCGAAGACCGACTTCCCCATGAAGGCGAACCTGAAGGACCTTGAGCCACGCGTAATCGCGCGATGGCAGGAACAGAAGACCTATCACGAAATACTCGAAAAGAACAAGGGGAAGAAAACCTACATCCTCCACGACGGCCCGCCTTACGCGAACGGCCATATCCACATCGGCCATGCCCTGAACAAGATCCTGAAGGACATCATCGTGAAGTACAAGTCCCTGCAGGGTTTCTCGTCTCCCTATGTGCCGGGCTGGGACTGCCACGGTCTCCCCATTGAGCACCAGGTCTTGAAGAGCCTCGGGTCGAAGAAGGACGGGATGGGCCAGGCGGAGATCCGAAAGCTCTGCCGCGAGTATGCCGGAAAGTTCATCGACATCCAGCGGGAAGAGTTCAAGCGCCTCGGCGTGTTCGGCGACTGGGACAATCCCTACCTCACCATGAACTACGCCTACGAGGCCACCATCGTGCGGGAATTGGGAAAGTTCGTGGGCGCCGGAGCTGTGTATAAAGGCAAGAAGCCGGTGTACTGGTGCGGTTTCGACGAGACCGCGCTCGCCGAGGCGGAGGTGGAGTACGCGGACCATGAGTCGCCTTCGGTGTATGTCCGGTTCGAGCTGCCGGAGGCGTTGAAAGCGCTCCCTTCGCTCAAAGGGAAAAACGCTTCGATCGTTATCTGGACCACGACGCCCTGGACGCTTATGGCGAACCTGGCCGTCGCGCTGCACCCCGAGTTCGACTACGTTGCCGTAGAGACGGGCGGGCAGGTGCTCATCCTGGCCGAAGCGCTCGCGAAGCCGTCGCTCGAAAAATTCGGCGTCAAGAATTACAAGATTATCGGGAAGTTCAAGGGCAGAAAGCTCGAAGGGCTCAAGGCGCGGCACCCGTTCCTCGATCGCGACTCCCTCGTGATCCTGGGAGAGCACGTGACGCTCGATGCAGGGACCGGCGCCGTGCATACCGCACCAGGCCACGGCCAGGAAGACTACGAGGTAGGGCTTAAGTACGGGCTCGATGTGTACGCTCCCGTGGACCAGAAAGGGCGCTTCACGAAGGAAGCGGAAGAGTTTGCCGGCCAGAACGTGTTCAAGGCGAACAAGGGCATTATCGAGTTGCTCAAAAATAAGGGAGCGCTCCTGGCCGAAGAAAAGATAACCCACTCCTACCCGCACTGCTGGCGGTGCAAGAACCCGGTAATCTTCCGCGCGACCGAGCAGTGGTTCATCTCGATGAAGACGAACGCTCTGCTCAAGAAGACCGTCGAGAATGTCCACGCCGTCACCTGGGTCCCGGCATGGGGCAAGGACCGTTTTCTCTCCATGATCGAGAACAGGCCCGACTGGTGCATCTCCCGCCAGCGGGCGTGGGGAGTTTCGATCGCGGCCTTTGCCTGCAAGGACTGCGGGGAACTGCTTCTGGAGAAAGAGATCATCGACCACGTGGCGGGCATTGTCGAAAAAGAAGGCGCTGACGTCTGGTTCACGAAATCGGTTGCCGAGCTGATGCCCGCGGGCACGGCATGCAAGAAGTGCGGGAAAAAGGATTTTGAAAAGGAGATGGACATCCTCGACGTGTGGTTCGACTCCGGGGTGAGCCACGCGGCGGTGCTGAAGGAACGGGCGGGGCTCTCCTGGCCGGCGGACCTGTATCTCGAGGGGAGCGACCAGCATCGGGGCTGGTTCCAGTCTTCGCTGCTCACGTCCGTGGGGACCACGGGCAAGGCACCGTACCGAGCGGTGCTGACCCACGGGTTTACCGTCGATGGCTCGGGCAAGAAGATGAGCAAGTCGGCGGGAAACGTGGTCGCGCCGCAGGAAGTGATCGACAAGTACGGGGCGGAAGTATTGCGGCTCTGGGTGTCGGCGGCGGACTACCGGGACGATATCAGAATATCACAGGAGATCCTTGCCCACCTTGCCGAAGCGTACCGCAGGATCAGGAACACGAGCAGGTATCTTCTCGGGAACCTTTCGGACTTCGATCCGGACAAGGACGCGGTCGCCGATGACAAGCTCCTCGAAATAGATCGCTGGGCGCTGCATCGTTTGCAAAAACTGGTCCGTCGCGTGGAAAAGGCGTACGACGAGTTCGAGTTCCACGTCGTGTTCCATGCTCTGCACAACTTCTGCGCCGTGGACATGAGCGCCTTTTACCTCGATATCCTGAAAGACCGGCTGTATACCGCCAAGGCCTCGTCAGTCGAACGGCGTTCGGGCCAGACGGCCATATCCCGGATCCTCTCGGCCATGGTGCGCCTCATGGCCCCGGTGCTCTCGTTTACCGCCGACGAAGTTTGGAGCTTTATGCAAGAAAGCGCAAAGGCCAAGAGCGTGTTCTTTTCCTCTTTCCCCGCGGTTGAAGAAAAGTATATCGACGATGCGCTCGAAGCGCGATGGGACAAAATCCTCGCGGTGCGCGGCGAAGCGGCGAAAGTGCTCGAGGCGCTTCGAAAGGACAAGAAGATAGGCCACTCGCTCGATGCGGGCGTCACGCTGTACGCCGGGCCGGAGCTGTACGAGCTCCTGAACAGATACCGCAAGGACCTTGCATTCATCTTCATCGTTTCATCGGTGGAAATCGCGAAGGAGCCGGAGGCGCCAGCCGCGGCGTATACGAGCGACACGGTCAAGGGGCTCAGGATCACCGCGGGACCGGCGAAGGGTGCGAAGTGCGGCCGCTGCTGGATGTACCAGGAGAGCGTCGGGACGGTGAAGGACCATCCGGAAATCTGCGAGAGATGCGCGGGGAATCTGGACTGAATGCGGAGTGTGGAATGCGGAATACGGAATTAACCTATGAAAAATAAATACCTGTGGGTCGGCTCGATCGTTGGCATCATTGTGGTCCTGGACCAGATCACGAAATACATCGTGGAGACTCGCATCCGGTTGTACGAGATCATCCCGGTCATCCCGGGTTTTTTTAACCTGACCAACGTTCGGAACAAAGGTGCTGCATTCAGTCTGCTCTCCTCCGCACCGGACGGTTTCCGGAGGATCTTTTTCATCGGGGTCACGCTCGTGGCTGTGGTCGTGATCTCGCTGGTCATCCGGAAAACGCACGAGCGTCTGCAAATGTCCGCTTTCTCGCTTATTCTCGGTGGGGCAGTCGGCAACGTGATAGACCGCGTGCGGCATGGAGAAGTCGTGGACTTCATCCAGTGGTATTACAAATCATTCTATTGGCCGTCGTTCAACGTTGCGGACTCGGCCATCACAGCTGGAGTTGCGCTTCTCGCTATCGACATGCTGTTCGGGAAAGAGAAAAATCCAAGCTCCAAATAACAAATCCCAAATACTATTCAAATTCCAAAGTTCAAATTTCAAACCTGTTTAGGATTTTCGATATTGGATATTGTAATTTGCTGTGATTACTCAGGTCAGCTACTTCGCTTTGCGCAAGGCGCGCCGGATAATCAAGGGAATTTTGAAGCCGCTCACAAGCCCCACTTTGTTTGATGCCCGTGCATCGGTTGCCGCGCGCTTCATTGCGCCTGCGCTCCGCAGCAGACCTGAGTAATTGTAATTTATTTGTAGTTTGCTATTTGAGATTTCAGGGGCAATTATGCATCCCATTCTCTTCGAAATACCCAGAATCGATTTTTTCAACTGGTTCATCGGCCCCATCCCGATCAGGATGTACGGCCTGATGATCGGAACAGGGTTCCTGCTGGGCCTCTTTCTCGCGGCGCGACGGGCGAAGAAGGAAGGCATCGATCCCGACCGCATTCTGGACATGGGGGTATACGTGCTCCTCGCGGCGATCGTCGGGTCCCGGGTTCTCTATGTCCTGACCAATCTGCATGAGTTCACGAGAAATCCCCTTGATGCCTTTGCCGTCTGGAAAGGCGGGCTCGTGTTCTACGGCGGAGTGATCGCGGCCGTGCCCGTGGGCATCTGGTACGTGCGGAAGCACAATCTCCCGGTCTGGAAGACCGCCGACGTCCTGGCGCCCTACGCCGCGCTTGGCCACGCCTTCGGCAGGCTCGGCTGTTTTTTCGCCGGCTGCTGCTTCGGCGCGCCGTGCAGCGGTCCGATCTGTATCACGTATGCCGATCCGCACTCGCTCGCTCCCCTGGGCATTGCGCTCTATCCCACGCAGCTCATGGAGTCAGGTGGCGAGTTCCTGATCTTCGGCCTCCTGGTCCTCCTTCGCCGGTACAATAAATTTGAGGGCCGGCTTTTCTGGTTATACCTGCTTTTCTACTCGGTCCTGCGGTTCGGCATCGAGTTTTTCCGCGGAGACGCAATCCGTGGCGTCTACTTTGGCGGTCTCGTCTCCACCTCTCAGCTCATCGCGCTCGGGATCTTCATCCTGTCGGGGATCATGATCGTGAGACTTCGCAGTACCGCGATTGCGAACTGACGGCGTAGACTGTTTTCTGAAAGCTTCGCACAAAAAATATAACTACTCAGGTCAGCTGCTTCGCTTTGCGCAAGGCGCGCTGGATAATGAAGAGAATTTCGAAGTCGACCACAAGCCCCGCCTTGCTTGATGTCCGTGCATCGGTCGCCGCGCGCTTCCGTTCACCCTCTTGCATTTAAAGCCCGGTTGTTGTAAGCTCTTTTCATGAAAATTTCTTCCCGTTCGAAAAAAATGACTCCGTTTTACGTCATGGAGCTCCTGGAGAAGGCCAAGGCGATGGAAGCGCACGGCGAGCACATCGTCCACATGGAGATCGGCGAGCCTGATTTTCCGACTCCCGTGCCCGTCAAGGACGCCGCCGCCCGTGCGCTTCAAGACGATCGCACCTTCTATACCCACAGCCTGGGTCTTCCGGAGTTGAGACAACTGATCGCGGACCGCTACCGGCAGAAAGACGGCGTCCGCGTTTCGCCGGACCGGGTGGTCATAACGAACGGCACCTCGGGTGCCTTTCTCCTCCTCTTCTCGGTCCTTCTTGAGAAGGGAAGCGTTCTTGCGCTCTCCGATCCCGGCTATCCCTGTTACAAGAACTTCGCCGCCCTCTTCGACGCCGACGTGCGCCCGGTCTCCGTGTCGGAAGAAACGCGGTTCGAAGTCACGGAACAGGCGCTTGCCGCATCAGGAAAAGCGCCGGACCTCTTGATCATCGCGAATCCCGCAAACCCAACCGGCGCTGTCTACCGCGAGGACACTATCATTGCGCTGGACCGGGCGATGGCAAAAAACGGCGGTGTGTTCGCGGTGGACGAGATCTATCGCGGGCTTACCTACGGCAAGCCCGCGCGGACGGCCCTCGCTCTTTCCGATCGCATCATTGTGGTGGACGGCTTTTCGAAGGTGTTTGCCATGACCGGCTGGAGGCTGGGGTGGATGGTGGTGCCCGAGGAACTGGTACGGCCTGTGCAGGTTGTGGCGCAGAATGTCTTCATCTCGCCGCCTACCCTGTCCCAGTACGCGGCCTTGAAGGCGTTTGACAGCGCCGCGGAGGTCGAGCACATGCGGAGGGCCTACGAGGAACGGAGGGACTTTCTCCTTCCGGAACTCAGAAAGCTTGGTTTCCGCATACCCGTTGATCCCGAAGGCGCGTTCTATATCTACGCGGGCATCGAGCAATGGGGCATAGACAGCCGCGTATTCGCGGACCGCGCTCTTTCCGAAGCGAAGGTGGCCCTGACGCCGGGGTACGATTTCGGTTCTTTTCACGCCGGGTCCCATGTCCGCTTTGCCTATGCAACGAGCGTCGAGAAGCTGAAGCTCGGGTGCGAACGCCTCGGCGCGTGGCTCAAGACGCTGTAAGTGAATACTACGACAGCAACACCGCGCCGCCATTTGCCCGCCCATTATCGTTTTTCGCTTTTCAATCCCTCAAAAAACTTTTTAAATTCCTCCCGCTCATCCGTGATCCGGCACTTCGGGACCGACTTCAAAAACCATTTGCCGTAGTTCTTGGTCATGATGCGCGAGTCGAGCACGGCGACGGCGCCGCGGTCGGTCTTCGTCCTGATGAGCCTCCCGAAGCCCTGGCGGAAGAGCAGCGTGGCCTGCGGGACCTGGTATTCAAAAAACGGATTTTTGAGCCGCTCCAGCCGCGCTTCGATGATAGGCTCATCCGGCACGGCGAACGGAAGTTTGGCAATGACCACGCATTGCAGCGCGTCGCCGGGGATGTCTATCCCCTGCCAGAACGAGGCCGTGGCCATGAGCACGGCGTTCCGCGTTTTTTTAAATTGTTCTATCAGGCGGTACGCCGGCATCTCTCCCTGGCACAGGAAACCGAGACCGGGCAGCTCTCTGCGAAGCGTTTCCGTGCTTTTTTTCAACTGTCCGTAGCTCGTGAAGAGCACGAGCGTTCTTCCCTCGGTGATGTCCAGCACCGCTTTCAACTCCCCGTCGAACTTTTCCTGGAACCCCTGCGCCTGCTGGTCGTCCAGCCCCGGGGCCAGGTAGAGCATGACCTGGTTCTCGAAATCAAAGGGCGAATCGAGCAGAAGCTCCTGCGGCGCATCGAGCCCCAGGCGGCCCTTGATGTACGTGAATGTTCCCGCGGCGGAGAGCGTGGCAGAGGTGAGCACCACGGCGCCGGTTTTTCCAAAAAGATTTTCCCGCAGCGTTCCCGCCACGTCGATCGGCGACGCAACGAGCCGGTAGCGCGCGTTCTCGCGCTCCGCCCAGTACACGAAGCTCTCGGCGCCCTGTTCGAGATTCATCCGTACCGCGCCGGCGAGCGACTGCGCCCGCTCGGCAAAAGCCTTTACCTCGAGTTCCTCTTCATGAGTTTCGACGGAGAGTTTGAGCAGCGCGTCCTTGAGTTCGAGCAGCGGCTCGCTCAGAATGTCCGGCACGATGTTGGCTTTCCTGATTCTGATCGACGGCTCTTCGCTGAGGAGCGGGTGGAGGTTCAGGAAAAAATTGTCCGAGACGACCCTGAGGCCGTCGATCATGCCGCGCACGCCCTGCACGTCGGCGTCCTGTATGGTGAGGCGCGTAAGCAGGCCCTTGCGTGTGCGATGGGAGAGCAGCGAATCGAGCAGATAGCGTACCGAAAAGTTCGTGATCTCCACGCCGAGATAGTCCGTCGCAACCCCTTCGACCTGGTGCGCCTCGTCGAAGACAACGGCCTTGTAGCGCGGGAGCACGTTGCCGCTCGTCGCCATGTCCGCGAAAAAGAGGTGATGGTTCGCGATGAGGATATGGGCCTGTTGTTCGTAGGCCCTGGCCTTCTGATAGCAGCAGTCTTTGTAGAACCCGCAGTCCTTTCCGAAGCAGAGGTCGGCCTGGCGGCAGGCCTTTGCCCAGAGCGCCGCGGACGGCTCAAAGTCGAGCTCGCTCCGGAGCCCGGTGCGGGTTGCCGTGGACCACGCGAAGAGCCGGTTTAAGGCCTCGACTTCCGACTGCTCGTAGAGGTCGCCCATCCGGAGGTGGTCGAACCTGCGGAGGCAGAGATAGTTTTCGCCGCCCACGCACAGGGCAAAACGGAAATCGCCGAGCACTTTTTTGAGAAAGGGGAGGTCTTTGCCGACGAGCTGCTGCTGGAGGGCCTTCGTATACGTCGCGACCACGGCGCGGCAGTTCTCCTCGCGCGCCCAGAGGACCAGCGGCACGAGGTAGGCGAGGCTCTTGCCCACGCCCGTGCCCGCCTCGACGATCAAATGCGTTTGGGACGCGAGCGCATTTTCTACCGCTTCGGCCATGGCGAGCTGCTGGGGCCGGAGCTCGTAGGCGGCCTGCATGGCCAGGCTGATCAGGCCCGATTCACCGAAAATCTTGAGCGCGTTCATAAGGGCCGTAGATTAACACGGCGGAGGAGAGATTGCAAATTCAACTTGTACTGCCCCGTTTTTTAGGGGTTTTTGCCGCCTTTTCCTTGCACAAAAAGCCCTCTTATGTTACTATGATTCCCGATATGCGGACGCTCATCAAGCTCCTCGTGCTTCTTATCCTGGCGCTGCCCAGCGGCGCGGCGCCGGCGGAAAAGACATTGACCGTAAAAGGCGTGAGGTATTTTTCCTATGCGGTCTTTACGCGCATTGTGTTCGAGGTCGAGTCCGCCGGGCCCTATGTGCTGACGAAGGCGGACGACGGCAAGAGCCTGATGCTCGCAGCCTACGACATGCCGCTCGTGGTCAAGACGCAGCTTCCGACAATCAAGGACGGTGTCGTGAGCGGCCTGGAAACGCGGGAAGACGCGGGGAGGACCGTGATCTTCGTCCGCCTCGACGCCGCGGCGGGAGAGGCGAAGGACTTTGCGCTCCGCGCGCCGGACCGGATCGTGCTCGACATCACTCGGGGAACGGCTGCGGCCCCCGTGTCGCAGCCGCAAACAGTACCGTCGCAAACCGGCAAATCGGTCACGGTCGTGCTCGACCCCGGGCACGGCGGCAAGGACACGGGTATTGTTACGGCGCACGGAATGGAAAAGGCGTTTACGCTCGAGCTGGCACTCGCGGCCAAAAAAATATTACAGAAAGACCCGCGTATGAACGTGGTCCTGACCCGGGAGAAAGACAAGGCGCTCTCACTCGACGAACGGGCCACGGTCTCGAACGTGTCCGGGGGATCGGTCTTTGTGAGCATCCACGGCGCGCCGGACCCGGTCACGCGGGTTTACATCCAGGACCTCCTTGAAGGTCCCGGGGCGACGTCGGCGCGGCCCGCGAGCGGAGATTTTCTCGGGTTCGAGGCAGGGAGCGAACAGCAGGAGATGCTCTGGGGAAAACAGCAGGCTGCGCACGCGCTGGAGAGCGGGGTGCTCGGGCGAAGCCTCGCAAGACAGTTCGGCGAAAAGGGAAATGCCGATTCGGTTCAGGCGCCGCTCGCCGGGCTCAAGGCCGTTGATGCCGCCGCGGTCCTGATCGAGCTCGGCATCACCAAGGACCGGTCAAAGGCCGCCGAGGCCATTGCGAAAGGGATCGAACAGTATGTCAGGCAGAACCGTTAGGACGAGCGGAGGAAGCTTGCTGCTTCGCGTGGCGATCGTGATCGTAACAACGGCCGTTGGTGCGGGGACCTATCTCTGGTGGACCACAAGCGCTCCAACTACGTCCCTGAAACCAATAGGGGAGATTCAGGGCCAGTCTTCTCCCCTGCAGCCGGTCCGACGGGACGAGCCGCTTACCGTAACGCTCTATTATCCCTTCGACGGCTCGCTTGCGACGGGATCGCTTGCCGTCAAGCGGCAGCCGGGCGCGCAAGCGCAGGCGCGAGAGGCGCTCGCGGCGTTGTTCACGGACCAGCGCTCGTCGCAGGCAGCGGTGCTCAAAGACGTTAAACTCCGCGAATTCTATCTTGACGCCTCGGGCACGGGGTACATCGACCTCGCGCCGAACCGGCAGAAGGACCTCAGGGCATCGGCGGCGGAAGAACTGCTGGCCGTCTACGCCATGGTCGACACGCTGGCGCAGAATTTTGAAGAAATCAAGCAGGTCATGATTATCCTCGACGGCAAAGAGGCGCTTACGCTCGCGGGGCATCTGGACCTGTCGAGGAAGTTTACGAAGAGGACGGACCTGGTAAGGCAGTAGGCAATCTTTTACCACGAAGACACCAAGGCGCCAAGAAAAGAGAATACCATTGTTTCGTAGCAACAGAGCAGTACTTTGTGTCTTCGTGCCTTAGTGGGTTATCAGAACTTATAAATCATGCAAAAAGCAATCGGCATATTCGATTCCGGCATCGGCGGGCTGACGGTCCTCAAGGAGGTCGTGGCGAAGCTTCCGAACGAGAACATCATCTACCTCGGCGACACGGCCCGCGTCCCGTACGGTATCCGTTCCGCCGAGACGGTGACGCGCTACAGCTTCGAAAACACGCGCTTCCTGCTCTCGCAGGAGATCAAGATGCTCGTGGTCGCCTGCAACACGGCTTCGGCAGTGAGTCTCGATGCCGTGAAGAAAGCGTTTCCGCTTCCGGTCATCGGCGTGCTTGAACCCGGCGCGCGGGCCGCGGTGGCGGCCACGAAGTCCGGGAAGGTGGGCGTGATCGGCACCGAGGCCACGATAGGCAGCGGGGCCTATGAAAAGGCGATCAAGCGGCTCGCGCCCGAGGTCGAAGTCCACAGCATCGCCTGCCCGCTCTTCGTTCCGCTGGCGGAAGAGGGATGGACCGACAACGATGTGGCGGCGCTTACGGCCGAAAAATATCTTGCCTCCCTGCGCGGGAAAGGCATCGATGCTCTGGTGCTCGGCTGCACGCACTACC
Organism: Nitrospirota bacterium; assembly: GCA_041476485.1. Classification (GTDB taxonomy): domain Bacteria; phylum Nitrospirota; class UBA9217; order UBA9217; family UBA9217; genus JBAZLV01. The sequence goes on along the minus strand of JBGOTO010000014.1, from coordinate 8,330 downwards.
CGCTGCTCAAGGCGGTGATCGGCAAGGTCGTCGGACCGGAGATCACCCTGATCGATTCGGCGACCGAAACGGCCAAGGAAGTCGCCGTCGTGCTCGAACAGCTCAACTGGAAAGGGCGGGGCGAGGGGATCCGGAAGTTCTACGTGACCGACACGCCCGCGCGCTTCGAGAAGATCGGCAAGCGGTTTCTCGGCGACGCGCTTCTCCGCGCGGAGCAGGTGAAGGTCGGTGGGGCGTAGCGCGAAAGACGAATTCTCAATGTGATTACTCAGGTCAGCTACTTCGCTTTGCGCAAGGCGCGCCGGATAATTAAGGGAATTTAGAAGTCGACCACAAGCCCCGCCTTGCTTGATGTCCGTGCATCGGTCGTCGCGCGCTACATTGCGCCTGCGCTTCGCAGCAGACCCGAGTAGTAAATTGAAAATTTTAAATTGCTGGAATTCATGAGGTGAATCAGATGAAAAAAAAGGAATGCGCACGTATCAGAAAATCGCTCCCCAAGTACCTGAGCGGCCACCTGTTCAAGCTCGAGCAGGTGCGGATCGAACGGCACCTGAGATCGTGCGTGGTCTGCTATTCCCAGTACCAGGCGCTCAAGCGGTCCGCCGAGACCAGGCAGTTCCTGAAGGACATTACGCCGCCCGAGGGTATGGTGCAGCGCATGAGAGAAGGCGTGTCCGGTCTGGCGCGGACCAAAAAGCTGCTCTACCGGCCGCTCTGGATCGCCGCCATCGTCGCGGTCGCGGCGGGGGTCTATTATTACGTGGGCGTCTCGCAACGGCCTGATGTCGAGCTCGAAAGCATCGTAAGGACCGCTCCTTCGAGCACTGCTCCGGCGGTCCCCGCCTTGCCGGAGACCGCTGCCCGTCCGGCCGCCGTAACGGCGCCGACGATAACCGCCCAGCCTGCCGCGCCGCGGCCCGCGGCGGTGCACGTGGTGGAACCCCTTGCGGTCTCCTTTACAACGGAGAATGAGAAGACGGCTGTCCGCCGGATCAACGAGGTGATGCGGGGACACGGCCAGCTCCGGACGATGAAGTTCAGCGACACGGTGCGGGAGATTACCGGAAGCCTGACCGCAAAGGAATTGCTTACCTTCTTCAACAGGATCGAATCAGCGGGGAAGATCAGCTACAGCCGGCGGCGATTCGAATCGTTCCCGAGCACGGAGCCGATTCCCTTTGTCATGAAACTGACGGTTGCGCCCAAGGCAGCGGAGAGCAAGGCGGTCCCCGTACGGCCGGTCCAAAAGCCCGCTGAGCCGGCGGCCTCCGCGCTTACCGTTACGGCTCCGACTCCGACGGCCGCGCCGAAGGCTGCGAAATGACGCCGGAGAAAGTGATTTTCGACGAGCATGTCCAGTGACAGGTCGTATCAAGAAGCAATCGATTATCTCTTCGGTCTCCAGAAGCACGGAATAAAGCTTGCGCTGTCCAATAGCTTCAAGCTCATGGAGCTCCTCGGAGAGCCGCACCGGAAATTTCGCTCCGTGCACGTCGCGGGAACGAACGGCAAGGGATCGACCGCCGCCTTCATTGGGGGCGTGTTGCAGGCTGCGGGATACCGCGTGGGGCTCTACACCTCGCCGCATCTGGTCAGTTTTACCGAAAGGATCAGGATCAACGGCGCCCCGATCTCCGAAGCGAGGGTGGTGGAGCTGGCCCAACGGGTGCGCGACTGCTGTCGCGGAGCGGCCGCGCCTGACGGCCAGGGACCGCTCAATCCCACGTTCTTCGAGGTCACGACCGCTGTCGCGTTCACGTATTTCGCGGAGGAGAAGATCGACATCGGCGTAATCGAAACGGGGATGGGAGGGCGGCTCGATTCGACGAACGTGATTACACCGCTTGTGTCGGTGATCACGAACATCGATCTCGAACACCAGGAATTCCTCGGGACGACGTTGGAGCAGATAGCGGCCGAGAAGGCGGGCATCATCAAGCCGGGCGTTCCCATAGTCACGGGAGCGGTCCAGCCGGAGGCCCTCCGCGTGATCGAGCGGGAGGCCGCGTCCAAAAACGCGCCGCTTTATTGCCTGTCCCGGGATTTTACAGGGAAGAACCTCACGTCGGGACACGACCAGGTTTTTGATTATCAGGGGATCAAGCGCTCCTCCGATGCGATGCGGATCGCCATGCGCGGCAGATACCAGGTGGACAACGCCTGCCTTGCCCTTGCCGCCGTTGAGTGTCTGCAAAATGCGGGGATCCCGGTGGAAGATTCCGCCCTGCGGCGCGGTCTCGACCAGACGCGGTGGGAAGGGCGTCTGGAGCGGGTTGCGGACCGGCCGGACATTTATCTCGACGGCGCGCACAACCCGGCGTCGGCGAAAAAACTCGCTGAAGCGGTCCGGGACATGAAGCCGGCGTACCGGCGGATTATTCTGATTATCGGAATACTCGGAGACAAGGATTACCGGGGGGTCCTCTCCGAACTTGCGCCCCTTGCCGACCATGTGGTGGCGACGAAGGCGCGGTATTCGCGGGCCATGGACGTCCCGACTCTTGCGGCGGAAATAGAAAAGCTGCACGCTTCGGTAGACACTGCCGAAACCGTGGAGGAAGCACTTGCAAAGGCGGTTGCTGCTGCGTCTCCTGACGACCTTGTTCTGATTACCGGCTCGCTCTACGTGGTAGGAGATGCGCGGACGGTTTTTTTCCCGGACCGGACCGGCCCGCTTTCGGGACTCAAGGGGTGAGATAACGCAAATGCGGAGTGCGGAGTTCGGAATGCGGAATGAAAAATCAAAGCGGTTCGTAACCGCATGCACGCTTTCCCTGCTTCTCGTTGCCGGCCTGCCCCTGCACGCCCGGAGTGAAGTGCTTCCCCAGAATATCCCCGTCACGGTCACGGCGGACAAGCTCGATTACGACCGGGCGAACGACGTGTATGTCGCCGTCGGGCACGTGAAGATCGAGCAGGAGGGCATACGGCTCGAAGCGGATAAGGTCGTTTTGAACAACAAAAGCGGCGAGGCCGCGGCCGAGGGGAACGTAGTTCTGCGGGACAAGGGGGACGTTACCCGTGCGGAGAAACTGCGGACCAACATCAATACCCGGAAAGGTGTCATTTATAAAGGCGACATCTTTATCCAGAAAGAAAGCCTTCATCTGAAGGGAGAGGTCATAGAACGGCGCTCGGAGACCGTCTACCACATTGAAAAAGGCGCCATCACGACCTGCGACGAGGACCAATGGTACCTGAAGGCGAATGAATTGAACGTTGATATGGACCGCTACGCCACGGGCAAGGGCGTCTCGTTCAATGTGCAGGGCGTGCCCGTGTTCTATTCGCCTTACTTCCTCTTCCCCGTGCGGAGGCAGAGCGGCTTTCTAATCCCGGAGCTCGGACACAGCAGCCTTGATGGTTGGGATGTCGGCAATACTTTTTTCTGGGCAATATCGGATTACACGGACATGACGATTTATTCCGATTACCGGGAAAAGACCGGACACGGGACCGCTCTGGAATACCGCTACGCGAACTCCAGAGAATCTGCCGGACAGGTGTATTACAAGTACTGGGATTTGTATCATACCCGCGAATCGCGATGGGAGTTCAGGTCCCAACACCAGGAAGAGTTCGCCGAGGACCTTTCAGGACGGGTGGACATCAACCTGGTGAGCGATCAGAACTATTACTCCGACCTCGAAAAGAGCCTTGAACTGCGTTCGAAACCGTACCTGGACTCGAATGCTTTCTACGTGGAACGGTGGAACACGGCCTCGCTCTATCTTCTCGGCCAATATTCAACCGATCTTACCCGGACGAACGAAAAAACGGTACAGAAAGCGCCGGAAATCAAGTACTCGATCTATCAAGAACAGCTCGCCGGACCCCTGCATCTGAATTTCGAGGGGTCCGCGACGAATTTTACCCGGGAAACCGGAAACGGCCTGCGACGCGTGGACTTCAACCCTCAGCTTACTGTGCCGTTCGGCAACAGCGGCCTGAGCATCACGCCCCGCGCGGGCGCCCGCGCAACGTTTTATGACCGGAGCGACCCGGATGCCGCCACGAATGAGCCGACTGAGCGGAAGTACGCCTATGCGGGCCTGGATGTGAACGCCCGCCTCTCCCGCGTGTACAGCGCGGACGGTGAATCGGGGATCGGACGGGTCAGGCACTCGATCGAACCGAACCTTTCGTACAACTATATTCCTCACGTAGAGCAGGGGAGCGTCCCGCAGTTCGATTCCACGGACTCCATCGTGTCGATGAGCACGATTACGGTCTCGCTGACCAACCGCATCACTGCGCACTATAAAGAAGCGAAAGAGACCCCGAGTTTCACGACCTTCGACCTGATGGTCTTCAAGCTCTCTTCGGCCTATGATCTGCACGCGGTGCACGAGCCGGGCGGCGTGTTTCGTCCCTGGTCCGATCTCTTCGGAGATATGTATTTCAAAACGCCGAAAATGTTCTCCCTGTCGGCGAGCGGAGGCTATAATACGTACGAGCGCGCCCTGTCGTCGTATTCGGTGGACGCCGGATTTACGGGCGACATCGTATCGCTGAATCTCGGCGAACAATATCTCCGAGATCAGACACATTATGTCATCAGCGGAGGCGGACTCAAACTCGGCAAGTGGAACCTGAGCGGCCAGTGGTGGCGCGATACGAGGAACAACATCACGACGCAGGAAGAATACCACGTGAAATACGGATCACAATGCTGGGGGATCAATCTTGCCTATATTACCACGCCGATTGAGAAGCGGTATTTGGTGTTGTTTAATTTGACGGGTCTGGGAGAGTTTGGCCTGAAATAGGAGAAGGAGGGGCAATGGCCGATGAAATTATCGTACTGATCACGGCCTCGAACCGGGATGAGGCGGCAGCAATCGGCACGGCGCTCATAGAAGCGCATCTTGCCGCCTGCGTGAATATCGTGCCTGAAGTACGGTCTCTCTTCTTCTGGGAAGGCAAGGCCCGGGACGAGCGCGAGGCGCTCCTCATTGTCAAGAGCACGCTGCCGCGTTTGGACAAGCTCGTGTCGCGGGTGAAAGAGCTCCACTCCTATGCCGTTCCGGAGGTCGTCGCGTTGCCGATCGTCGGCGGGTCCCGGGAATACCTCGACTGGCTGAGGGAGACGACGGAAAAATAATTTTTCGGGAGCGTTTGATTTTATCGGCCACATTGCCCACGGTACCGCCGGTGGTTGCCGACTCCTTCCCTACCGGAGCTTCGGTTTACAGTCTATATATAGTTTTCTGTGAGAATAAATACACACTATCTGGTAGGGCATTAGGTGTAATTCATGAGGAATAAAGAATATCATCTTGACAATTGCATGTGATTTGTGTTATTTTTTAAATGGTTATTTATGTGTTTTTTCCGGAGGAACGATGAGCGTAAGGAATTCCAGAAACATCAAGAAAAAAGAGTATTTTACTTTCATGTTCCTGCCCGGACCGAACGAGCGGGTACGCACGCTCAGCATCTCGAAGTCCGCTCTGAAGACCGCATTTGTTACACTTATGGGAGTAATGGTACTCTCTCTCTATCTGATCTATGAATACAACGACGTCAAAGGCAAGGTTGGGGAACTGCAGTCCGTTCGGGAAGAATTGATGCAGCAGAAAGCGCAGGTCCAGGGTTTTGCCCTCAATATGCTGGACTATAAGCGTCAGATGTTTCTGCTGCGGGACCTCGACACCAGGCTCCGCCGCGTCGTGAGTCTGGGGCCGCGGGACAAGGCCCAGCAATTGCTCGGGATCGGCGGCCCGGATGAACTCGGTCTTCAAAACCTGACTTCTCTGGGTGAGAAAAAACAAGAAGAGGCTCTCAAAGAGATGCATCAGGAACTGACGCAGCTCAAAGGCGCGGCGTCGAAACAGGAAACCAGCCTCCAGATGCTGATCGAGTATTTTGAAGACAAACGTTCATTGTTTGCGTCCACGCCCGCGGTATGGCCGGTCCGCGGCTGGGTAACGTCGCCGTTCGGCAACAGGACTTCTCCGTTCAGTGGAATTGTGAAGTTCCATGAAGGTATTGATATTGCCGCCCAGACCGGTACGCCGGTGATGGCGCCGGCGGACGGCCTGGTGGTCAAAGCGGGATTCAGCAGCGGTTACGGAAATGTGGTTGAGATCAGCCACGGGTACGGCATCAAAACGGTGTATGGCCACAATTCGCGTCTCAACGTCAAGGTTGGGCAGCATGTAAAACGCGGAGAGGTGATCTCCTATGTCGGAGACACCGGTTCCAGCACGGGGCCGCATCTCCACTATGAAGTTCGTTTGAATAATCTGCCGGTGAACCCCGGAAAATACATGAATTAAGAAGTTGTGACGCCGAAAAACTATTTGCTGCGCGCACGCGCGGATGGTTGGCAGCGGCAGAGCGTATGGTTTTTATCGAGAAACCCCGAAGACCCCCCTCTTCGGGGTTTTTGTTTGTCCGCGCATTCGTACGGCGGCCAGGCGAGATCAAGCGGCTATGATACGTTACACTCCTGCCGCTACTACGATCTTTTTCTTCGCGGCATGCTGCTCAAAGAGAACTTCCTTCATCAAGGCGCAGGCGTCGATGACTTTCGGATTTGATACCCGGTAATAGATGTTGACGCCTTCCCGTCGCGCGGTCACGATGTTTTTATGCCGCATGACCCCGAGGTGCTGGGAAACATTTGCTTTTGAGGCCCCGAGCGCGACCACGAGCTGGGTGACTGTTTTCTCTCCGTATTTGAGGGTGTTCAGGATCTCGATCCTTTTCGGGTTGGTGAGGGTTTTGCAGATATCCGCCTGCATTTCGATTATTGCTTTGTCGGTCAGCATGCTTTTCATGCCTCTTTTTTTACACGCACCGGGGTTGTTTGTCAAGCAGTAAATAGTATTCTAAACTAACGTACCCAATCCGCCCTGAGGCGCTGTTCTCGCCTGTATGATAAAACCTTGTAGTGATAACGCATGGAGAAACAGGGAAAAAGCTGACGATGGGCCTCTCGTGTTCAAGATTATTTGCTTGAATTCCGGGGAGAAAAATACTAATATAAAAAATCCGCAAACAATAACTCTGCGGCGCAGGTGGAGACAAGATAGATGATCGGCATGATTCTGAAAAAAGTGTTCGGCACCGCGAACGAACGGGAACTGAAGCGCATCCAGTCCTCCATTGACAGGATCAACTCGCTCGAGCCCGGGATATCCCGCCTCACGGACGCGGGCCTGCGCGCCAAGACCGACGAGTTCAAGAAGCGGCTTGAACAGGGCGAGACGCTCGATGCTCTTCTTCCCGAGGCCTTTGCCGTGGTGCGAGAGGCGTCGAAGCGGATACTCGGCATGCGCCACTTCGATATGCAGCTTATCGGCGGCATCGTGCTCCACCAGGGCAAGATCTCCGAGATGAAGACCGGCGAAGGAAAGACCCTCGTGGCCACGCTCCCGGTCTACTTGAACAGTCTCACCGGCAGGGGCGTGCACGTGGTCACGGTGAACGACTACCTCGCCCGGCGCGACGCGCAATGGATGGGGCCGGTCTACCAGTTTCTCGGCCTCTCCGTGGGCGTCATCGTCCACGGCCTCGACGACGAGGAGCGGCAGCAGGCCTACGGCTCGGATGTCACCTACGGCACCAACAACGAGTTCGGCTTCGATTACCTCAGGGACAACATGAAGTTCGACCTCAAGGAATACGTGCAGCGCGAGCAGAACTTCGCCATTGTCGACGAGGTCGATTCCATCCTGATCGACGAGGCCCGGACGCCGCTCATCATCTCCGGCCCGGCCGAGGAGTCCACCGACAAATATTACAAGATCAACCGCATCATCCCCAGCCTCAAAAAAGACGCGGACTATACCATTGAAGAAAAGACCAAGACCGTGGCCCTGACCGAAGAGGGGAACGTCAAGGTGGAGCACATGATCGGCGCCGGGAACCTCTACGATCCGGCCAACGTGGAGCTTGTCCATCACGTCCACCAGGCGCTGAAGGCCCACGCCCTGTTCCATCGCGACGTGGACTACGTGGTCAAGGACAACCAGGTGCTGATCGTCGACGAGTTCACCGGCAGGCTCATGCCGGGCAGGCGCTGGAGCGACGGCCTGCACCAGGCCATCGAGGCGAAAGAGAACGTCAAGATCGAAAATGAGAACCAGACCCTCGCGTCGATCACGTTCCAGAACTATTTCCGCCTCTACAACAAGCTCGCGGGCATGACCGGTACGGCCGAGACCGAGGCCGGGGAATTCGCGAAGATCTACAACCTTGACGTGGTCGTCGTCCCGACGCACCGTCCCATGATCCGCATCGACAACGCGGACTTCATCTATAAGAACGAGAAAGCTAAATTTAACGCCGCGATCAGCGAAATCGAAGCGCTGCACAAG
>JBGOTO010000013.1:0-33280 GCA_041476485.1 Nitrospirota bacterium | reverse complement strand
GTTCGGGCGGTCCACAAGCACGTGACGGTCGAAGCGGCCGGGACGGAGCAGCGCCGGGTCCAGGATCTCGGGCCGGTTCGTGGCGGCCATGATGATCACGCCCTTGCGCGAATCAAAGCCGTCCATTTCGGCAAGGAGCTGGTTCAGGGTCTGTTCCCGTTCCTCGTGTGCGCCCGCGATGCCCGCGCCGCGCGCGCGTCCGAGCGCGTCGAGTTCATCGATGAAGATGATGCACGGCGCTTTCTGCTGGGCCTGCTGGAACAGGTCGCGCACGCGCGAGGCGCCCACGCCCACGAACATCTCGACGAATTCCGAGCCGGACATCGAAAAAAAGGGCACTTTGGCCTCGCCGGCCACTGCTTTGGAGAGGAGCGTTTTGCCGGTGCCCGGAGGTCCGACGAGCAATACGCCCTTGGGGATGCGGCCGCCGAGCTTGGTGAATTTGTCGGGATGACTGAGGAACTCGATGATTTCCATCAATTCCTCTTTTGCCTCGTCCACGCCGGCCACGTCCTTAAACGTGACTTTGATGTCGCTCTCGCTGTAAATCTTGGCGCGTGATTTGCCGAAGCTCATGAATTTCTCGCCCGGTCCGCCCGCGCCCATCCTCTTGAACACGAAGCTCCAGATGAGCATGAGTACGACAAGGGGGAGGATCCAGGTAAGCAGGAAATCCCTGAGCCAGTTGTCCGAAATCTCGCCCCGGTAGGAAACGCCGACGGCATCCAATCGTTTTATCAGATCGGCATCATCAACGCGTACGACCGTAAACGGCTTTTCCTTTTCATCCGCCTTCTCGGGGAGGCGGATGCCCTTGATAGTGTCCCGGGTGAGGACAAGGTCTTTCACCTTTTTTTCCACGAGAAGCGTCTTAAAAGAACTGTAGGGAATGGACTCGGACGGCGGTTCGGAAAACATCCGGAACAGGCTGATGAACATCAACAGCATGAGAAGGTACATCAACAGTTGAGGACTTTTTTTCATGTATGGACCCCTCGGAATAAGCGCTCAATCGTGCCTGCCGGGGCCGGAGGGATCATAGAGTGGATCGATCCACTGCGGGCTGCTCCAGGTCTGGCGTTCCGGCTTCCAGAGCTTGAGCTCTTTTGAAACCACGAGCAGATAGTCGTACGCCGCGCCCTCGAGCTCCTTGCCGCCGGTCCCCTCGACTTCGGCCGCCACGGTGATTTCCCTGCCCGGGGCATAGACCATGGTATTGAGATAGCCGGGGTAGAGAAGCAGGAAATGTCCGCCGGTCTTCTTCGTGCGCCTCGGCTTGCCCCAGTAATCCAGCGGCTTCTGGACGACCTCGATCAGCGTCCCTTGTTTCACGCTGGTGACCTGGTCTATGGTCCCGCCGAGGATGACGAGTTTTCCTTTATATATATCGGGGTCCGCCTGGAGTCTTTCGAAGGTAATGGTCTTATCGGTCTTGTCCGTGACAGCCGGAGAGATTGCGTAAGAACAACCCTGGAGGAACAGCCCGATACCGGCAAGGACCGCGATAGTCTTCATAAAACCGCCATCTCCTTCGAAAAGAAACCCGATGCGCGAATATGCCGTGGCGCCGGTCCGTCAACGATCACGCTCCTCCGCGCGGCTCCGCTTCCCGGTCGATTTTTTTCCTGATCCTGTCTGGGACGTCCAGGCCGGACAGATCGAAATGTGCGAGCTCCCGCGCCAGAAGGTTTATCTTCTCGGTGTTCTGGAGGCGCTTGTTAATGATAATTCTCCGGGTGTCTACGACCCTGCACGAGCCGCCTCTCGACGTCTTCAGGTCGTCATAGGACACCCTGATCGACAGGGCCTTCGCGATATTTTCGAGATCAACGAGTGTAATTTTCATTTTGATAATCTGCTGTAAGTATAGCAGAGGAAGGACCGGGCGGCTCGCCCGTGCTCCTGTTCCCGCCGACGGAGTATTCCGCCGCCGGCCGTTTACGCTTCCTCTTTGTGGATTTCCATGATGCTCACCATCGTAATATTCGCGTCCTTGAGCGCTTTCTGGACGTCCGCAAGCTTCGCGTCCTGGACCTTTACAATAAAATTCGTTTTTACGGCCATGATCATGCCTCCTCGCAAAAGATGTTCGGCATTGTGATGCAGAACGATCCTAAATTATCACAAACCCGACGCTCAAGTCAAGGGAAACAGAGGGCTTCGCCTTCTGTTCGGACAGTCCGCTTAACGGCGTGCGAAAAAATTGCGGCAGCGCGGCACTTCGCGGCGCTCAAAAGACCTACCCCGAAAATACCCCTATCTTTCTGAAAATTTCGCTTGCTATTTTTTTTCATCCTGTATATACTTTCCCTCGAATCGAACAACTAACCTGCCCCGCGCAGTTTAGAAATCGTATTTTCATTATCCTAAAGGAGGTACGTTTATGGCAAAAGCCATGACCAAGTCGCAGATTGCGGACTACATAGCGAAGAAGTCGGACATCAAGAAGAAAGCGGCAGTGCAGATCCTGGAAGACATTGCGGCACTCGCGTACAAGGAAGCGAAAAATGCTTTCACGCTCCCAGGACTCGGCAAGCTCGTGCTGGTACAGCGCAAGGCGCGCATGGGCAGGAACCCGCAGACCGGCGAGGCCATCAAGATTCCCGCCAAGAAGGTCGTGAAGTTTCGCGTTGCCAAAGCCGCAAAGGAAGCGATCCTCGGCAAGAAATAGTTTTTAGAACCACATCAGGCAAACTATGAGAAAGGCATTCCGGACATCCGGAATGCCTTTTGTGTCTCATCAGAGGGTTTTCTTATGAACAAACGCGTTCTTGTCGCCATGAGCGGCGGCGTGGACAGTTCCGTCGCGGCCGCACTGCTCCAGAGGCAGGGGATGGAAGTTGAAGGCGTCACCCTGAAGCTGACGGCCGGGCTCTGCTGCGATATCGGGTCGGCGCAGGCCGTGTGCGAACGCTTACGCATTCCCCACCGCATGGTCGATGCCCAGGCGGAATTTTCTGAGGGTATCATTCAGGACTTCATATCCGAATATCGCAAAGGCCGCACGCCGAACCCCTGCATCCGGTGCAACGACCTCGTGAAATTCCATCTGCTTCTCCAGTACGCGCGAGCGAATGGGTTTGACTGCCTCGCCACCGGCCACTACGCCCGGATCGAGCAGGACCCGCTGTCGTGCCGTTGGTCGCTGAAAAAAGGGACCGACGCCGACAAAGACCAGAGTTACTTCCTGTACCGGTTGACCCAGGAGCAGATGCAAGGCGTCCTCTTTCCCCTCGGCGGAATGCGCAAGACCGAGGTGCGTTCGCTCGCGCGGGAACTCGGACTTCCCGCCGCCGAACGGCCCGAGAGCCAGGAGATCTGCTTTGTGCCGGACAATAATTATCGTACATTTCTAAAAGAGCACGCTCCGGAAACGCTCCAACCAGGGGAGCTGGTAATGACTGATGGGACCGTCGTCGGCAGACACGAGGGCATAGCGTTTTTCACGGTCGGTCAACGAAGAAAGCTCGGGGTTGCCGCGGGCGAGCGTCTCTACGTCCTCAGGACGGAACCGGAATCCCGTAGGGTCGTGCTCGGCAGGCCCTCCCAGCTCCAGACCAGCGAGATGGTCGTATCGCATCCTCATTTTATTCCTTTTGACGCGCTTCGTTCACCTATTAACGCGGCGGTCAAGGTACGCTACCGCTCGCCTTTTGTTCCGGCCGTGATCGACCTATCGGCCGGAGATAGACTTCGCGTGGTATTCGATTATCCTGTTGCCGGAGTCTGTCCGGGCCAGGCGGCGGTGTTCTATCAAGGGGATGCGGTCCTTGGGGGAGGAGTTATTGAAGGGTGATGGCGAGGCTACGAGGGAATTGACAGGTATCCGATAGAGAATTATAATTCATCAGGCCTAGCGAGCCATACTTGTCAACGAATAAAGGAGGTCGTGAAGTTCGCCCGCAAGCTCGAAGAGGTCGTTCTCGCCACGATCGAGCGGGGGACCATGACCAAAGACCTCTCGGAAATCGCCGAACCCAAGGTCGCGACGTATGCGCTCACCGAGGAATTCCTGGACAAAGTCGCCGCGTTGTTGTAATGCTGCTCCCGTTGCGCCGGGTTTTCCCGCTTTCTTGACGTTATCCCCCGTTCCGGGGTACTTTCTTCGTCCGGAACAGATAAGCGTTGACAACGGCTTTTCGAGCGTGCTAATATTCATTGTTCCGCGTTCCGCGCTGCAGAGGGGGTCCGATGGCAGGGGAAAAAATACTCGATATCGACGACAGCCCGACGGTCCAGCGGCTCATCGAGATGATCCTCTCTGCGCAGGGTTATCAGGTAGTCCTTGCGTCCGACGGCGAAGAGGGCATTGCAATGGCGCGGGCTGAGCGGCCCGCCGTGATCCTCGTGGACTTCGTCATGCCGAAGATGAACGGGTTCCAGGTCTGCAAGACCCTCAAGGAAGACCCCGAGTTTCAAGACACGCCGATAATTCTTGTAACGTCCAAGGGCGACAAAGTCGGCAGCAAGTTCGTGGATGTCCTCGGCATCTCCGAATATTTTACCAAGCCCTTCCAGCCCGAAGAACTCCTCGCCAAGATCCGGGAAGTCATCGACAGGAAAAAACCGTTGTCACTTCCCGTCGAGGTGCAGAAGAAAGAAGCCGGACCAGCGATTGCGATGACGCCGTCTCCGGGGCCCGGTCCGCAGCCTTCCCCGGGCGGCGTCGAGGCCCTGGTCAGGACCATCGTCGAACAGGCGCTCGACGAATTCGTCAGAAACATCCTTCCCGAAAAAATCCAGCAAGCAATCGCTAAAGCGCAGCCGGGAAGCGGCGCCGGCATTCGAGGGAACGTGGCGAGCGTCCCGATCGTGGAAGTGATGCAGATGCTCGGGACCCAGCGTCAGACCGGCAAACTGGTCATCAACCGGACCGGAGACACCGTGGAGGTCTATTTCAAGAACGGCGCGGTGGTCTTTGCTTCGACGAACTGCAACGGCGGCAGCGGAAGCGCAGTGGAAGGCCTGCTCCGAAAAGCCTGCAAAGTCGAGGAAGGCAGTCTACAGCACGTTCTGCGCATTGCGGAAATGACCTCGCAACCCATTGACAGCATCCTGGTACAGGAAAAACTGTTCACCCCGGCGACGTTCGGCGACTGTCTCAGGCGCTACACGGAGTCGGCGGTGTACAAGGTTATGGCGTGGAAGCAGGGCGATTTCTTTTTTGAGAAGGCAGCGGCGCCGGAGTTTTCCAATCCTCTTCGGTTGAAGGTGGATGATTTGCTGCTCGAAGGGGCCCGGCGCGCGGATGAGTGGACCCTCATCCAGCAGAAGATTCCCGACTTCACTCTGGTGTTCGAGCCCTTGATCGCGAACGCCGAGGAGCTTACGACCCGGGGGATGAGCGATAGCGACCTGCAGGTATTCTCGCTGATCAACGGTCGGCGGACTGTCCAGGAGATCATCGACATGCTCTGTTTGAGCGAGTTCGAAGTGGCGAAGAGCGCGTTTATCCTGCTTTCGGTGAACCTGGTCCGGAGAAAGCGATGAACAGCAGCAGCGCATAACAGCAAGAAAAATAAAACGAAAACTTGACACTACCAAAGAAATGTGTTAATTTTTAGTATCCTGTGCAACAGGGAAAAAGGAGACCAGCATGGCCAAAATACTCATAGCGGACGACAGTGTGGCGGAGCTTCAAATATTCCAGCAGACGCTCCAGCCGATGGGCCATACCATCGTTACCGTCATGGATGGAGAAGCCGCTGAAGAGAAGGTAAAGTCTGAGAAAATCGACCTGATCATCCTGGACGTGATCATGCCCAAAAAAAATGGTTTCCAGGTTTGCCGGGACATCAAGAGCAATGAGCAGTACAAGAGTATCCCGATCATCATGGTAACCTCCAAGGACCAGGAAAGCGACAAGTTCTGGGGGATGAAACAGGGAGCAGACGAGTATTTAACCAAGCCGTTCAAGCCGGAAGACTTGCTCAAGGCGGTTAAAAAATATATCTAATCCCTGGGGGGGGCCGCTTGGCTGAGATCGACAGCGATGTCACCGCCGATGCAAAGGAAGCACTACCGGAAGAGGAAATACGGATTTGCCTCTTCAGCATAGGCGAGGACACGTATGCCATTCCGGTCAACCTGCTGACGGAGATCATCATTCCTCAGAAAGTTTTCCCTGTACCGACCACCCCGTCCTACGTACTCGGCATTATCAACCTGCGCGGAAACATCGTTCCCATCGTGGACATACGGCCGGCGCTTTCCCTGCCGCAGCAGTCTGCCGCAGGCCAGATCGCTATTGTGAAGTACGGCGCGATTACCCTCGGCATCATCGTTGACACCGTCTCCGAAGTGGTTTCGGTGCCCGTAAGCAGCCTGCTGACGCTGCCGGCTGACTATGGGGCCCAGGGCGGCAAGGGACGCAGTCGCTTTATACAGGGGGTCATCCAGCGAGATATCGGCATGGCGTCGCTCCTGAATGTTGAACGGATTTTTGAAGAGATCAAGCTTGCCTGATCGGCAGAATGATGTTTCCGCCCCGGGACGGCGTCAAGGCAGTCGCCATGGCCGGCGAGCACGGAATCTCTACTTACTTAAAGGAGTAGAATTATGAAAACATCGGAGCTTTTCCACCATTGGAGCGTCAGGACGAAGATTGTGGCCATGATCCTCTCCCTGTCGGTCATCTTCGGCGGTTTTATTCTCATCTTTATATACGCGCAGATGCAAAAAAAGCTGGGAGACGATGAAATCAACAAGGTCGTCATTATGGCGGACGGCGTGAGCGCCAAGGCCGCCCAGCCGGTGCAGGTAGAGGACATCAATGCGCTCCAGGCGCTGGTGAACGAGATAATCAACGATGAGCCGCTGGCGGCATACTGTTTCATCAGGGACGGGAGGGGAAGAGTGCTCGCGTCGTCGTTCGAAGGAAACGCGGTCCCCCCGGAGCTCCAGACGATCAACATTCTGCAACCCGGCGCCCACTACAACACGCAAACGGCGGACGTGACGATTAAAGACAGCGTCTTCGAGGTGATCGACGTCGCTTCCTCCATCGCCAACGGGACCCTCGGCTCGGTGCATGTGGGGCTGAACATGACGCTCATCACAGCGCGTATCAACAGCCTCGTGATGAACATTATGGGCGTGGGCATCGCGGTGCTGGTCATTTTGTCCGTGGTGAGTCTGGCCCTCGCGTCGTCCGTGATCTCGCCGATCAAGGAACTCATGCGGGTCGCGGAGGCCGTCGGCCGCGGCGACCTTACTAAAAAGTCGAACGTAAAAAGCGCGGACGAACTCGGCCAGCTCGGAGACACGCTGAATCTGACGATCGACCGGCTGCAGGGCCTGGTACAGTCCGAGAGCGACCGTGAGAAGATGCAACGCCAGGTCATCGGCCTCCTCTCGGTCGTGAGCACGGCGGCGGAAGGCGATCTTACCGCGCAGGCGGAAGTTACCGCGGACGCCCTTGGGTCGGTGGCCGATGCTTTCAACCTCATGATCAACGGTCTTACGTCGCTGGTGACCCAGGCCAGCACTGTGGCCGCGGAAGTGCAGCGTTCCACGTCGGAAATTCTCGCCTCGTCCGAACGCATGCGGTCGGGCGCATCGCAGCAGGCGTCCCAGATCCGGAATGCGTCTGAGGCGGTGAACGCCATGTCCGTTACTACCCAGCGGATGGCCGAAAACGCCGATGCAGCCACGCAGACGTCGGTCAAAGCCACCCAGGCCGCGGTCAAGGGCGGAACGGCCGTGGCGGAGACGATCAAGGGTATGCAGCGCATTCGGGCGACGGTGCAGTCAACCGGGAAGAAGATCAAGGGCCTCGGCGAGCGCTCGCTCGAGATCGGCGCCATCATCGAGGTGATCAACGAAATCGCCACGCAGACGAACCTGCTCGCCCTGAACGCCGCAATCGAGGCCGCGCGCGCCGGAGAGCAGGGAAGGGGGTTCGCCGTGGTTGCGGACGAAGTGCGGAAGCTGGCCGAGCGCGCCGCCCGTTCGACCAAGGACATTACCGGCCTGATCAAAGGCATCCAGGTTGAAACGAGCGAGGCCGTGACCATTATGGAGGAAGGCACGCGGGAAGTGGAGGAAGGCACCAAGCTTGCCGACCAGGCCGGCGCGGCGCTTCGTGAAATCGAGCAAATCGTGAAACAGACCGCGAGCCTCATGACGGACATCACGAGGGCCGCGGGCGACCAGGTGAAATCCACCGAGAGCGTCGTGGTCACCATGGAAAACATTTCGCGGATTACCCAGGACGCCGCGCAGGGCGTTCAGGACACGGTGGCGACCATCAGCAAGCTGGCGGACCTCACCAAGCGTCTTACCGACGCCATCGGCAAATTCAAGATCAGCAAGGAAGCCGGCGCCCCGCAGGGAGGCGAAACCCCGCTCCCGGCGCTCGAGGGCTATCAACCGGTAGCGGAGAACGTGACCACGAGCGATGAGGAGATCAAGCTCGGGTTTATCGAATAGAACGTATGGCTGGGCCGTTTGACAAATCGGGCATCATCGAATTTTTTCTCATAGAGGCGGGTGATCACCTTCAGAACCTGAACAGGGGACTTTTGTCCCTTGAGAAAAAACCATCCGACTCGGCGTTGATCGATGAACTATTCCGCGCAGCGCACACCCTCAAGGGATCCGCCGCCATGATGGGATATAACGGGGTGAGCGACGTGGCGCACAAGGCCGAGGACATGCTCAGCCAGTTTCGCTCCGGGACCATTCCCATCTCCAAAGAAACCCTGAATTTTCTCTTCGACAGCGTGGACGCCGTGAAACTCATGGTGGACGGCATTGCCGCCAATAAGCCCGAGGACACGCTCGTCGCGGAGAGCATCGCACGGGCGTACAAGGACATCACCGAGAGTTTCCAGCAGGCGACCGGCCCTGCCGCGGCCTCGCATCCCGCTTCCGAGCGCGAAGATGATCTCGACCTGGCGTGGGAAAAGACCTTCGCCGTCGCCGAGGAAGAGCCGATTCTCGTGGAGCCTCTCCAGGAGGAAGAAGCACCGGCTGCGCCGGCCGCCGGGGAAACCACGAGTGCGCCCGCAGAGCCGCCCGCCGAGGTCCCGCTCGCGCAGGAAATTGAAGAGGCCAAGAAAACCGGCATTCCCGAGAAGCGCGGTATCGGCCGGCGCGCCACGGACGCGGTCGAACTGGAAAAGCAGTTTATCCGGGTGAGTATAGACCGGCTCGACAACCTCATGAACCTCGTGGGCGAGATGGTCGTCAACCGGAACAGACTTGCGCGCCAGGTAGACTTTATCAAATCGCTCCGCGAAGAGCTCGACTTCAGCCAGAACCGCCTGCTCAGCGAGATCAAAAAGTTCGAGGAAAAGTACGAGTATACGCTCTCAGAAACGCCCGGCGCGAGCCCGCAGATCGTCGAGCAGCCCCACGATTTCCTCGAGCTGGAGTTCGACCGGTACGACGACTTCAACCTCCTGTCGCGGAAGCTGACGGAAATTACGAACGACACGAACGCGATCATGGCCGAGCTCGCGGGGTTTTTCGATTCCTTCGAAATCGATACGGCGCGCATCTCCACCATCACGACGAACCTGCAGGATGAAATCACCCGGGCCCGCATGGTCGAGATGGACAAGCTGTACCAGATGTTCCAGCGGCCTGTCCGCGACCTGGCGCAGGAGGAAGGCAAGCAGCTGAATATGCTGGTATTCGGCGGAGATACCAAAATCGATAAAACGATCTTTGAGATCATATCCGACCCGCTCATGCACATGATCAGGAACGCGGTATCGCACGGCATAGAAGGCGCGGACGAACGAAAGGCGCTCGGGAAGGACCCGACGGGGACCCTTTCTCTCAAAGCCCGTCATGAAGGAAACAGCATAATTATCGAGATAGAAGACGACGGTCGCGGCATGGACCCCGCGCTTCTCAGGAAGACGGCCGTCGATAAAGGCTTTATAACCCCGGCTGAGGCCAATTCCCTCACGGACCCCGAGGCCATCAATCTCATTTTCTATCCCGGTTTTTCCACCGCCGCAACCGTGGGGAAGGTGTCCGGCAGGGGAGTGGGGATGGACGTGGTTTCCAACCACCTCTTGAGGATCAACGGCAGAATCGAGATCAAAACGGAGAAGGGAGTGGGGACCAAGTTCGTGATCCGGCTCCCGCTCACGCTGGCCATCGCACAGGCGCTTATCGTCAAACTCAAAGACCAGGAAATGGCGGTCCCCATGAACCTGGTGGAAGAGACCACGCGGTTCTCCTACAGCGACATTCGACGCGCCGCCGGCGAGGAGATGGTGAACCTCCGCGGCGAACTGCTGAAGCTCCTGAGGCTGAACGAAGTGCTCGGCGTCGGCAAGTTTCCGAAAAAAGACGATGCCTTTCGGCAACCGACGCTGATCCTGGGCACGGCCGAGAAGCGAGTTGCGCTGATGGTGGAGGACATAACCGGTCGTGAAGAGATCGTCGTAAAATCCCTGGGCGATTATCTCCAGGGAATCAAGCTTTTTTCCGGCGCGACGATCTCGGGCGAAGGGAACGTGCGGCTCATCCTCAACATCGCGCCGCTGTTCGGAGATGAGGTGGTCGTGACGGCCAAGGCCAGCGTCGGTCCGGTAAAAGCGGAGCAAGCGGCGGAGGAAGCCCCGAAGAAAAAGCCGAAGGTCCTCGTCGTTGATGACTCCATCAGCATCCGGAAATACGTGCAGCGCTTCCTCGACCGATCGGGCTACGAGGTGGAGGTGGCGCCGGACGGCATGGCAGCGCTCAACATCATGGGCCGGATGAAGTTCGACGCGGTCGTCACCGACCTGGAAATGCCCGTCATGCATGGATACGATCTGATGTCCGAGATGAAAAAGAGTCCGGAGCTTAGGAACATTCCGATCATCGTGCTGACCTCCCGGGCGGGAGAGAAGCACCGGCAGAAGGCCCTCGAAATGGGAGCGCAGGACTATCTGGTGAAGCCGTTCGAGGAGCAGGAAATGCTTGGGGCGCTCAAAAAACTTCTGAGCGACTCCGCCCTGGCAACGCGCGCATGAGCTCACGGACACGATGGACGAAGCGACTATAGCTCGCGGAAAAGCACCGGGGGTCGACCCGCTGCATGTCAAAGGGATCGCGTACGAAGGCGATCAGGAAATCATAATTCTCGATTTTGAAAGGTTGTTCCATGCCGGTTAAGATTCTTTTGGCGGACAAAAGCATCACCATCCAGAAAGTGGTGGAGATGTTGTTTTCGGGGAAAGAGTACGAAGTGGCCAGCGTGAGCGACGGAGACGCGGCGCTCTCGGAGGCGGCGCGCGTGGTCCCCGATGTGGTGCTGGCCGATGTGGACCTGCCGCGGGTGGACGGGTACAGCCTGGCGGCGCGGTTTAAAAAAATTCCGGCGCTTGCCCAGACGCCGGTCATCCTCATGATGAGCAGAGACGACGTCTATGAAGGCGTCAAGGGCGCGCAGGCGGGGATCGTCGATTATATCGCAAAGCCTTTCGAATCTCAGGAGCTGATCGGCAAAGTCAAAAAAGCGCTGACCGCGGCGCCGTCCCGCATTCCCGAGCAGGCGCCGGTAGCCCCTACGCCGCCCCGTCCGACGGCAGCAGCCCCCCGTCCCGCCGCGCAGGCGAATGCCGGGCCGAAGCAGCCGGCCCCGCAGAACATTTTTGATATTATCAGCAGCGCTCCCGGTCCCGCGGAACTCAAACGAACGGCCGTTCCTGCCGCGGAAGAGTCGGTCTACGAGGTCGAGCCCGTTGTGGAAGAAGTGGAAGCGCCGCTCGCCCGCGAAGGGGCGAAAGCCCTGCCGATCGGCGCCAAGGCCCTGGAAGAAATGCGGGCCGGCCTGGGGTTGACCGGGAAGACGGAAGAGCCGCCGCAGATCGCCGCCTTTGAAGGGTTCGACATGGCCATGGAGCCCGAGCAAAAACGCACGTTGCCGAAGTCTGCACCTGCCGCGCCGACGACGATGGAGCTGCGGGGCATGGTTGAAGAGACCGTCGCGAAGATGGCGGAGGAATTCTTCAAGGGCATGCCGCCGCAGGCCCTCCCGAAAATTTCCGAGGAAACGATACGGAGGGGCATCGAAGAGGCCGTTATGAAGGTCGCCCGTGAGATTGCCAAAGACGTCATCGAAAAGGTGGCGTGGGAGGTGATCCCTCAGCTTGCCGAGACCTTGATACAGGAAGAGATCGAACGGCTGAAGACGGAGCGTTAAAAATAAAATCCCACGGCAAAACACCGGGTCCCAAATAAGCTCCCATACTCCAAGGACCAAATTTCAGCTGTTGTGAATTTTGCAATTGGAAATCGGCGATTATTTGGGATTTGTAATTTGCGATTTGGCATTTCTATCAGGGGACTCGTTCCCCTCTTTTATTTGATGGTGGTGCGTGTAAAGGAGAGAGGGCTGCATGTCAGGAAAAGAGTTGTCCAAATCCTATGACCCGAAAACAGTAGAGGAGAAGTGGTACGCTTTCTGGCTTGCAAAGGGCTATTTCCATGCCGACGAGAATGCAAGCGGCGCTTCTTTTTCGATCGTGATCCCGCCGCCGAACGTTACCGGTTCGCTCCACGTGGGCCACGCGCTGAATTCCACGCTCCAGGACATCCTCGTCCGGTGGATGCGCATGTGCGGAAGGAACGCGCTCTGGGTGCCGGGCACGGACCACGCCGGCATTGCTACACAGAACGTCGTGGAGCGGCAGCTCGCCAAGGAACATATCGACCGCCACGCCCTCGGCAGGGAATCATTCGTCGAAAAGGTCTGGGAGTGGAAAAAGGAGTACGGGGGCAGGATCATTGCTCAACTCAAGAGGCTCGGCGCGTCCTGCGACTGGGAGCGCGAGCGCTTCACCATGGACGCGGGGCTCTCGCGCGCGGTCCGGGAGGTCTTCGTTACGCTCTACGAAGAAGGACTCATCTACCGCGGCGAGCGGCTGATCAACTGGTGCCCGCGCTGCCACACGGCTCTCTCGGACATCGAGGTGGAACACGAGGACGAGAAAGGCAAGCTCTACCATATTGCATATCCGCTGTCGCACGATCACAACATTCGGCTCACCGTAGCGACGACGCGCCCTGAAACGATGTTGGGCGATACGGCTGTCGCCGTGCACCCGCTCGACCCGCGTTATAAGACGCTTATCGGCAAGACCGTTGACCTTCCCCTTACGACCCGCAAGATCCCGATCATCGGCGATTCGGTCCTTGTCGACCTCGAGTTCGGGACCGGCGCGGTAAAAGTAACGCCGGCCCACGACTTCAACGATTACGAGGCCGGCTTGCGTCAGAAGCCCGAACTGCCGCGCATCAAGATACTCGACGAAAAAGCCGAGGTTCTTTCGGACATCCCCGACGTGCTTCCTGACGCGCTCAAACACCTCGCGGGCAAACACGCGAAGAAGGCGCGCGGCATGGTGGTCGAGCTGCTGCAGGAGCAGGGCTACCTCATAAAGACCGAAGACCATGCGCATTCCATCGGCAAGTGCTATCGCTGCAAATCCGTGGTAGAGCCGTATCTCTCGCCCCAGTGGTTCGTGAAAACCGGGCCGCTTGCCGGGCCGGCGATTGCGGCGGTTGGAGAGGGAAAGGTGCGGTTCGTGCCTAAGGGCTGGGAGAACACCTACTTCGACTGGATGCGAAACATCAAAGATTGGTGCATCTCGCGCCAGATCTGGTGGGGCCACCGCATCCCGGCGTGGTACTGCGACGACTGCGGAGAGATCACGGTAAGCCGCACGGACGCGGCATCCTGTGGAAAGTGCGGCGGCAAGAACGTCCGGCAGGAAACGGACGTGCTCGACACCTGGTTCTCGTCCGCCCTCTGGCCCTTCTCCACGCTCGGCTGGCCGGACAAGACCAAGGACTTGGCAGTCTACTATCCGACCTCCGTGCTCGTGACGAGCTTCGATATTATCTTTTTCTGGGTCGCCAGGATGATCATGATGGGGCTCCACTTCATGAAGGAAGTCCCCTTCCGGGACGTGTATATCCACGCGCTGGTGCGGGACGCCGAAGGACAGAAGATGAGCAAGTCCAAGGGCAACGTCATCGACCCGCTGGTGATGATCGACCAGTACGGGACAGACGCTTTCCGGTTCACGCTCACGGCGTTTGCGGCGCAGGGCCGGGACGTCAAGCTTGCGCCGGAGCGCATCGAAGGCTACCGGAACTTTGCAAATAAGATTTGGAACGCAAGCAGGTTCGTCATGATGAACCTTGACGAAGGGTTTGCTCCAAACTCCGAACTCGTGACGAAAAACTCGTCTCTTGCCGACCGGTGGATCCTGTCTCGCCTGAACTCGGTCACGAAAGAAGTACAGGCTGCTTTTACCGAGTACCGATTTAATGATGCAGCATCGACGTTGTATCAATTCATCTGGCACGAGTACTGCGACTGGTATCTTGAACTGTCCAAGCCGGCGCTGTACGAGGAAAAGGGTTCACCCGCACGCGCGGCTGCGCAGACCGTGCTTGCGCATGTGCTCGAAACAGTGCTTCGGCTCCTGCATCCGATCATGCCGTTCATCTCGGAGGAAATATGGCAGACGCTTCCGGAAGCAGTGCGGAATGCGGAATGCGGAATGCGGAATAAAAAAGCAGGGAAGGCCTGCGAATCGATTATGGTTTCACGTTATCCGATGCCGAATGAGAAGGCGATCAACCCCGGGATCGAGCAGGACATGCAGATGGTGATGGACCTGATCCTGTCCATTCGCAATATACGGGGGGAGATGAATATCGCGCCGTCGATGCAGATTACGGCGATCGTGAAGGTGGAGACCGGGGAAATAGGCGAGCACCTGGAAAAGTGCTCGAGCTACGTAAAGACCCTCGCTCGCCTGAGCGAGCTGCGCATCGGCATCGCTGAGAATAAACCCAAGTCAGCCGCAACCGGCGTAATCAAAGGCGCAGAGGTCTATGTGCCGCTGGAAGGCATCCTCGATCTTGCGCAGGAACATGACCGGCTCCAGAAGGAGATCGCGAAAATATCGAAGGACATCGACGTGTTCTCGAAAAAGCTTTCGAATAAGAATTTCGTGGACAAGGCGCCGAAGGAAGTTGTTGAAAAGGACACGGCGAAGCTGGAAGAGTTCAAGGCGAAGCGGGAGAAGCTTGAGCAGAGTTTGAAGATGCTGGGCTAAGCATGGTTATGGATCAAATGATCAAACAGCTCATACAACGCGCCCTTTCCGAGGACCTCGGTCCCGGCGATGTAACTACGGAAGCGACGATTCCCGCCGCATCCGTGTCCACGGCCGTGATGGTGGCGAAGCAGCACCTGGTCCTTGCGGGGCTTGACGTGAGCAGGGAAGTTTTTCATTATCTTGATCCGGGCATTCAGTTTACGCCGTTTGCGAAAGACGGCGATACCCTTCACGCCGGCACGGAGCTCGCGCGTTTGTCGGGCAATACGAGGGTCCTGCTCAGCGGTGAGCGGGTTGCGCTGAACCTGCTCCAGCATCTGTCCGGCATTGCGACGTTGACGGCCCACTATGTTGAAAAGACGAAAGGAACGAAGGCGCGGGTGCTTGATACGAGAAAGACGCTTCCCGGCCTGCGGCAGCTCGAAAAATACGCGGTGCGCATGGGCGGAGGGACGAACCACCGCTTCGGCCTCTCTGACGGCGTGCTGATCAAGGACAATCATATCAAAGCCTCGCAAGGCATCATCAAGGCCGTGGAACACGCGCGAAAGAATGCGCACCACCTGCTCAGTATCGAGGTTGAGACCAGGACGCTCGACGAGGTGCTTGAGGCGCTTGCCGTCGGCGCGGACGTCATCATGCTTGACAACATGCCGCTCGATATGATGCGCGAGGCGGTGAAACAGGTTGCCGGCAGGGTGCCCTTGGAGGCTTCGGGCAACGTGTCGCTTGAAACAATCCGGGCCATCGCTGAGACGGGCGTTGACTTTATCTCCGTCGGGGCGCTCACGCATTCCGCTCCGGCCGCGGATATCAGTATGAAAATAAAGTGACAGGGTTCAGGGGCAAGGGTTCAGTAAAGGACCAGAATGCCGTATTTCCCAGACCCTGGCGCCTGGCCCCTGTACCCTGAATACTCATGTATAAAGAAAAAATACTGAATTTCCTCAGATCATCTCACAACGGTTTCGCTTCCGGCGAAGAGCTGGCGAGAAAATGCGGCATTTCCCGTACGATGGTTTGGAAGCATATTAAGGCGCTGGAGCGCGAGGGCTTCGGGATCGATGCCGTACGGTCGCAGGGATACCGGATCACGGGCGAACCGGACACCCTCCGTCTGAACGACATCAAGCAGGGGCTCAAGACGAAGGTTATGGGGAAGGAAATTCATCTTTACCCGGAAGTCGCGTCCACGAATACGCTTGCCATGGAGATGGCGGCGCAAGGCGTGACTGAAGGCGCTGTGGTGATCTCTGAGATGCAGACGGGTGGCAAGGGCAGACTGGGCAGGAAGTGGCTGTCGCCGAAAGGAAATCTGTATCTCAGCGTAATACTGAGGCCGGACATCCCTATTTACAAGGCGCCGCTCATCACGCTCATGGGCGCCGTGGCCGTGGCTTCGGCCGTCAGAGCAGCGTGCGAAGTCGAGGCGGCAATCAAATGGCCGAACGATATTTACCTCTCAGGCAAGAAAGTGGGCGGGCTTCTCACCGAGATGAGCGCGGAGCAGGACAGGATCAGGCACGTCGTGCTCGGCATCGGGTTGGACGTTAACATGAAGCTTGACGCGCTGCCCGATGATATCCAGTTGCTCACGACCACGCTTGCGGTTGAAACCGGAAAGAGGACCAACCGGACGTCGCTCCTCCGTCAGGTGCTTATTGAGCTTGAGCGCTGGTATGAAGCGTTTCTGAGGAACGACGCCGATGTGCTGAATGAATGGGAACGGCTGAACATGACCATCGGGAACCGCGTGGCGGTAAGCGGCCATGGGGAAACGCTCGAAGGCCGGGCCCAGGCTATAGACGGCGAGGGCCGGCTCATCATCAAGCTGGACGACGGGACAAGCCGAATGGTTGCGGCGGGAGACGTGACGATACTGAAAGAGTCAGGGGTCAAGTAGATATTGATAGGGCCAAGGGGCAAGGGTCATGGGTCAAGGTGATAAAGAATGAACGCGGCGATATTCCTTTCCTTGACCCTTGCTACTTGACCCCTGACCCTATTTCCCACGGAGGAAATATGCTTTTAGCCATCGATATCGGCAATACCAACGTGGTGCTCGGCGTTTTCGACAAGGACAAGCTTGTCGAGAACTGGCGCGTGGGCACCAACGCCCAGATCACGCCCGATGAGTACGCCATGACCTTCAAGGACCTGTTCAATTTCGCGGGGATAGAATTCAAACTAATAACGGGCGTCATCATCTCGACCGTGGTGCCGCCGCTCCTGCCGGTTATGACCGAGATGTCGCGGAAGTATTTCCGCATCGAGCCGATGATCGTTACGCACGAGATCAAGTCCGGCATCACTATCCGTTATGACAACCCCAAGGAAGTGGGGGCCGATCGGATCGTGAACGCAGCGGCCGCGTACAAGATCTACGGCGGGCCGATCATTATCGTCGATTTCGGCACGGCGACCACCTTTTGCGCTGTGACAAAAGACGGGGAGTACCTCGGCGGGGCCATTACGCCCGGCGTGAAGATCTCCGCCGAGGCGCTGTTCCAGCGGGCGTCAAAGTTGCCGAGGGTCGAGCTGACGAAACCGCCGAAGGTCATCGGCACCGATACCATCAGCGCCATGCAGGCAGGAATCATCTACGGCTACGCGGGACTCGTGGACGGGATCGTGGAGCGGATGAAAAAAGAGCTGTCGCCTCACGCCAAAGTCGTCGCTACCGGCGGCCTGGCCGAGCTGGTATCTCCGGAAACAAAGACCATACAGGAAGTAAAACCCCATCTTACCCTTGAGGGCCTGCGCCTCCTCTATGAAATAAACCGCTGAAATCTCAATTATTACGCGCCCTTGGATGCTATCGTAAGTGCAAATACACCACGAATACCTAATTACGCACGACCTTGACGATTGAACAATTTTATGATAATTTTGGATCATTGACTTTTTTTGGGAGAACTGAAGCGAATGAAGATTCTTGTTGTGGATGACGAAGAGGGCGCGCGCGAACTCTTCAACATCATATTGACGGACGAAGGTTATGAGGTCTCCCTGGCGGAGAGCGGCGAGGAAGCGCTGGCCCTGTTCAAAACCATTCCCTTCAACCTGGTGATCACGGACATCAAGATGCCGGAGATGGACGGCCTGCAACTTCTGCAGGAAATCCGGAAGACCGGCTCGAAGGCGGACGTGATCATGGTCACGGCGTACGGCGAGGTAGAAAGCTACCTCAAGGCCATGAGCCTCGGCGCCGCCGAATATATCAACAAGCCCATCCGCATTAAAGAGCTGAAACGGATCGTGCACAAAGTCCTGACGGAGCAGAAGGCGAGGTCGGGGAGCTGATGTCACGCCTGCGGAAGGACCCCATCGTCGGCCGGTGGATCATCGTTTCCAACGACCGTACAAAAAAGCCGGAAGAATATGCTTTTGAAGAACCGCAAGATGATGTGACGCCCGCGGAGTGTCCGTTCTGCGGCGGCAATGAGGCAAAGACCCCGCCAGAGATCGCCTCATTCCGCGCCGAGAAGTCCCTTCCGAATGCCGCAGGCTGGTGGGTGCGCGTGATTCCGAGCAAATTTCCCGTTCTCCACATCGAGGGCAACCTTGAGCGCGAAGGGAGCGGGATGTACGACTGGATGAACGGGATCGGCGCGCACGAGATCATCATCGAGAGCCCGGAGCACGCGCTGAGGCTTGAGGAACTGCCGGAGAGCCAGGTCGAGAAGGTCCTCTGGGCGTACCGGGACCGCATCCTCGACCTTGAGCGGGACAGCCGCCTCCGGTACGTGCTCGTGTTCAAGAACCAGGGCTGGACAGCGGGCTCCGCCGTGAACCATACCCACTCCCAGGTCATTGCCACGCCGGTCATTCCCAAGTTCGTCAAGGAAAAGCTTGACGGAGCGAAATCGTATTTCGATTACAAAGAGCGGTGCATTTTCTGCGACATCATCAGGCAGGAACTCGCTTCCCCGGAGCGCGTGGTCGAGGAAACGCGCCACTTCGTGGTCATCGTTCCCTTTGCGCCGCGCTTCCCCTTCGAGGTCTGGGTGTATCCCAAGAAGCACCTGTGCTCGTACGTGGACGTGACCAAGGAAGAGATCATGGACTTTTCCCGGACGCTCAAGAGCGCTCTCGCCCGGTTGGGAAAGGTGCTGAACAACCCGCCGTACAACTACATGCTGTACACCGCGCCGAACCGTGTGCCGCGCCGCGGTCACTGGCACACGCTCAACGACGATTTCCACTGGCATCTCGAGATTATGCCGCGGCTCACCCGGGTTGCCGGGTTCGAATGGGGGTCGGGCTTCTATATCAACCCTACATCACCCGAGGAGGCGGCGAAGTATCTGAGGGACGTAAAAATATGATCGGCCGTCCGGCGCCGCACAGGCGCATTTGAAAACCCTGCCGCAGTATGCTATAGTTACGACATTCCAGCAGAACGCGTTGCGTTGGTTATCCATACACTCACGGAGGAGGACAGCATGGTACAGAAGGCAAGCCCGAAACTTACGGAAATGATGAACCAGGCGATCGCAGCGGAACTACAGGCTATCGTGCAGTACATGTGGCACCATATCATGGTGAAAGGACTAAACTCGCCCGGGCTTATGGAAGTATTTGAGGATACCGCCATGGACGAGATGAAGCACGCCGAAAAGATCGCGGAACGGCTCTTCTACTTCGACGTGAATCCCACCACCAAGCCTACGCCCATTGCCGTGGGCGGTACGCCGGAGCAGATGCTCAAGGCCGACGTGAAGGCGGAGGAGGAGGCCATCACCTTATATAAGGATATCATCAAGCAGGCCGCTTCCGAAGGGGACGAGACCACCCGGCTCCTCTTCGAAGAGATTCTTACGCAGGAAGAAGGCCACCACGACACGTTTACGACGCTGCTGGGGCAGTAAATATTTTCACTGGACACAAAAAGGGAAGGCGCCATGCCTTCCCTTTTTGTGTGGTTCTGGCTTCATATATTCAGAGAACATTACGGCATCGAGAACTCCTTGCCGGCAATGCGCACGGTGAGCACGGGGCAGGGGGCCTTGCGGACCACCTTCTCCGCGGTGCTTCCGAAGAGCATGTGATCGATCCCCGTCCTTCCATGGGTGCCGATAACGATCAGGTCGGCGTTCTTTTCCCTCGCCGTCCTGATTATTTCCACGAACGGTACGCCGCGCACGACCATTTTTTCAACATCCTTGACTTTCGACGAAACCTCCGTCCCCCACTTGTCCATCTCCTGTCCCGCGCTCTTCTGCATGTCTTCCACCAGGTCTGCCACGGACAGAGAAGACGGGATATACCATTCGGCAATGCTGATGTCCTGAATCACATACAGCAGGATGAGCTTCGCGTGGTAATCCCGCGCCAGCGACACGACGTGGTCCATGGCGGCCCGTGCGCCGTTCGAAAAGTCCGTAGGGTAAAGGATGGTTTTTATCTGCATATCGGCCTCCCGGCTGAATTTATCTTAGTATAGCTCCCGCCCGACAACCTGTCAAACGAGACAGGCGACAAGGCCGCCGACGGATGATAGGAGCATATTCAGGAATAACCGCCGGAACCGAGAGTACTTATACAGAAAAAACGCCAGTATACTGAGAGGAATATTCTCTTGACCGGCCAAGAGTACTAAAGTACAATGGTTCCACGGACCGGAGGCCGGAACATGACTTTGCCGCGCGATGAAGGGCACTGGGCGTGAAAAAGATTTCAATCGACAAATACCGCCTCAGATTTCCGGATGACCTGGAACAAGACTTTCGGGAAGACTACTTCCGCAAGTCCCTGAACCAGTTGCGGTTCGGGATCATCCTGGGCACAACCATCTACGCCCTGTTCGGCATCCTGGATGCATGGATCACCCCTGAAGTGAAAGCCCAAACATGGTTCATCCGCTACGCGGTCGTCGTCCCCGCATGCCTTGCCGTTCTCGCATTCTCCTTCTCCCCTCATTTTAGGAAATACATGCAGATAACGATGTTCGTTCTCGTCCTGATGGCGGGAGGGGGAATCGTCGCCCTGATCGTGGTCGTGCAGTCGCCGGTAAACTATTTTCATTTTGCCGGACTCCTGCTCTTTCTCATGTATTCCTATACATTGAGCAAGCTGCGGTTCGTCTTTATGTGCGTTGCGGCCTGGACCATTATCGGCGCGTACGAGATCTCAGCGCTCGCGATCACCCATACCCCGGTGCAGGTTTTTCTGACCGATAACATCTTTTACATTGCCGCCAACCTGTTCGGTATGTACTCAAGCTATAACCGCGAGATCTACATGCGGAGAGATTTTTTCTATAATAGGACGATCCAGGAGTTGGAGGAGAAAAAACATCACCTTGAGAAGAAGCAGTTGCATGAGGCCGTGCAGAAAGCGACAAAATCGTTCAGAGAGGGCGAGGAAAAATTCCGGACGCTGGCCGAAACCGCCGCGATCGCGATCTTTATCCATCAAGGAGAGAATTTTCTGTACGTGAACCCGGCCGGAGAAATTATCGGCGGATATACGGTCGATGAATATATGAGCATGAATTTTTTGAGACTGGTACATCCCGATTACCGGGAGATGATGAAAAAACGGAGCCAGGAGCGGTTGAGCGGCGGCCAGCCGCCCGCGCAATATGAATTCAAAATTGTAAAAAAAAGCGGGGAGGAGCGGTGGGTCCTCCTGACCACCGGAATCATGCAATATCAGGGGAAACCGGCGGTCATGGGGACGCTCTTTGATATCACGGACCGCAAGCGGGCGGAAGAGGAAAAAGTCAAGCTGTACGAGGAACGGATCGAAGAAGAAAAAAGGCACCTCATGGAAAAAGAAAAGATCCTGATGGACCTTCACGACGGCATCGGAGGCATAACGACGAACATCAGCATCCTTTCCGAGCTGGGACAGAAGGCGACGGACCTTGAAGGCATCAAGAAGACGCTCGCCACCATATCACGACTTTCGCGCGAGGGGGTCTCGGAGATACGCAGCTTTATGCAGGGCCTCGACAGCAAGGAGTTGAGCTGGAACGCGCTGGCCGCGGAGCTGAGAACGCAGGGGTCCAGCATACTTGATCCGCACGGGATAAGGGTTGCCGTGGAGACCTCGGTGGCTGATGTCGATGAGCAACCCGGTAGCCTCCTCTGGGTGAATCTCTTCAGGATTTACAAGGAAGTGCTGACGAATGTCATAAAGCACTCGCGGGCCGGCTCCGTTGCGGTCACGTTGAACGTTACGGGCAAGGGGCTTTTCCTCATCGTCCAGGACGATGGAATCGGGTGGGAGGAAAAAGGGAACCGCGGCAGGGGCCTCTGGAATATGAAGAGGCGGACCGAGGCAGTGGGGGGGCGGGTGGCAATATCCGCAGAGAAGGGGACGCGGGTCAGCCTTGAAATACCCCTACCCTTAAAATACCCGATGCGGGGTATGGAATAGTGATCTCATTTGTGGTAGAGTGTGCGCATGAGAATCGTAATTGTTGAAGACGACCCCCTTCTCCTCGAGAACCTGACCCTGCTCCTCCTGGGCGAAGAGGGGATAACGGTGGCGGGCGCTTTCCGGTCCGCTGAAGATGCTTTGAAAGGGCTCAAAAAAGCCGGGCCCGAGGTGTTGCTTACCGATATCGGTTTGCCCGGCATGTCGGGGGTAGAGCTCATCAAGAAGGCAAAGGAAGACCTGCCGGCGCTTGAAATAATAGCCCACACGGTGTTTGAAGACAGAGACAGGGTGTTCTCGGCGATAAAGGCCGGCGCCTCGGGGTATATGCTCAAGGGAAGCAGTCCGCGGGAGCTTATCGAGTCCATCCACGCGTTGCACAAGGGCGGGGCGCCCATGAGCCCGAAAATAGCGCGCAAGATCATACAGGAGTTCCAGGATGAGGTCACCAGCGAGGAGTTCCTGCTGACCCAGCGGGAAAAAGAGATCGTCAAGCTCGTCGAGGAAGGGCTTACCTATAAAGCAATCGGAGAACGGTTGAGCATCAGCATCCACACCGTACATACCCATATAAAAAATATCTACGAGAAGCTCCAGGCAAAAGACAGAAACGACGCAATATTTAAAGCGAGACAAAAAGGCATTATTTAGCACGGCAGCGTCTCCGATCCAGCGACTATCCTTCCCCTTTCACGTCCTTATTCCATAAAATATCCGGAAATCCGCATACCCTTAAAATACCCTGCCCGGGGTATTGTAAATACCCCGGTCGAAAGAGTATCCTGCGTTCGTCTTCACGCTCAATGGCAACGAAACGTCCATCCTCCCCCTCATATCCCCCTTCCCGAGACCGGAAGGGGGGAATTTTAATGTCGAGGAGGATATTTTTCCTGGAGGGGAATATGGAGATTTACAGCACCTATATTGTTCATATTTGCCGCAGCGACGACAGCGATCCGCCGAGTTTCACGGGAATGGTGGAAGAGGTCGGCGTTCAAGGCCGCAACAGCCGGACATTTACCAGCTTTGATGAACTCCGGGCAGTCCTGGACCCCGGGAAAAAGAACCATCCTCTCTGGAGGAAGAGGAAGGCCCCGGCAGGGGAAAAAGAACGGCCAGGGCCTTGTCCAGAGTTCAAAGCGGAAACGGAGGAGCCGGAAAACCGGTGATCCTACAGCCGTTCTCCGGCGGGGCCACCGGTTGCCGCCGGAGAGGCTCCACCGGCAAGTACGGAGCGCGATGCCGCCTTCGTGCTTGCCGATGAAACAAAGACCACTCTAAAAAATCAGAACTGCACGCTTGCCCGCAGCAAGTCATCCATGCTTACCTTGTGCCGCCCGGAGCGCCTTCAGGAAAGAACCGGCGGAAAAAAACGATTGACAATTTTACAACAGGCTGTTATAAATTACCACTATGCTTCAAGCCACGGAAAAGATATGGATGAACGGCTCGTTCGTCAAATGGAACGATGCCACCGTGCACATCCTGACGCATTCCCTTCATTACGGCACCGGCGTGTTCGAGGGGATCCGGTGCTACAAAGCCGGCGCGGGGCCGGCGGTGTTCCGGCTCCAGGAGCACGTAGACCGGTTATTCGATTCCGCGCACATCTGCCAGTTGGAGATGCCGTTTACCCGTGATGTGGTGCGCGAGGCAATCCTTGAAACCATCCGCGTGAATAAAATCGACGCGTGCTATATCCGGCCCCTCGTTCATATCGGGTATGGGGCCATGGGGGTCTTTCCCAGGGAAAATCCCATCCACGTTTCCATCGCGGTCTGGCCCTGGGGCAGCTATCTCGGCGAAGAGGGACTGAAGAACGGCATCCGCGTAAAGATTTCTTCCTTCACGCGGCCGCACGTGAACGCCACGATGGTGCGGTCGAAAACGACGGCGAACTATGCCAACTCGCTTTTGGCCAAGCGCGAGGCGCTCAAGGACGGATACGACGAGGCCCTCCTGCTCGATACCGACGGCTACGTTGCCGAAGGGAGCGGCGAGAACGTGTTCATCGTGCGCAATGGCGTGATCAAGACGCCCCCGCTTACGTCCATCCTCGAAGGCATCACACGGGACGCGATCATCCAGCTCTCGATGGAGCGCGGCATGCGCCTCGTGGAAGACCGGTTCACGCGAGACGAGTTCTACATCGCCGATGAGGCGTTTTTTACCGGTACGGCCGCAGAGATCACGCCGATCCGCGAAGTGGACAACCGGGCCGTCGGAAAGGGCAAGCCGGGGCCCGTTACCACGGAGCTGCAGGCGGCGTTCTTCGATATCGTTCACGGCAAGGACGACCGGCATGCGGACTGGCTCACGTACGTCTCCGCGAAGCAGACGGCGATGAAGAAATAACGTATTAACCGCGAACGCTCGCGAATGAAAACAGATTCTTCTATTCGTGAAAATTCGTGTGAATTCGCGGCGAAATAATTTTTATCAAGTGCCGAAGTGGTGGAATTGGTAGACACGCACGTTTGAGGGGCGTGTGGGGCAACCCATGGGGGTTCGAGTCCCCCCTTCGGCACCATTTTCACCGCACCACCCTGCACGAACACGCAGCGCTCCAGCTCGTAGTCCTGAATCCATCACATGAAAAAAAATCTCCCCATACTCCTCCTCTGGTGCGCCGTCCTTGTCCCCGCCGCTTTCGCCCAAGGGCCCGACAACGGCAGCCTGGGCATCGTGTCGGCTCCGCTTGCCAATGTGCACGAGGAGCCGTTGCCCAAGTCCCGGCTCGAAACGCAGGTGCTTATGGGAGACGAGGTCCGCATCCTCGAGAAAAAAGACAACCGCTACCGGATATCGATTCCGAGCCAGGAAAACCGGGAAGGCTGGGTCCAGCAGGAAGCGGTGCGCATCCTGAAGGACAAGGGCCGCGGCTATCTGAACACGAAGCGGCAGTGGATCGTCATTACGACCCCCAAGTCCGAGGCCCTGATTCTCGACAAGACCGGCAACCACAAAGTCTCGCTCTACGCCGGCACCCGCTTGCAGGTGCTCCAGAAGAACGCGGACGGGTATAAGGTCCAGTTTCCCGACCGTTCCGTCGCGATCGTCGACGACTCGGAGGCAATGCCCGTGAAGGCCTCCGATCCCTTCGTGAACGATACAAAGCCGGAAGAGCTTGCAAAGACGGCGAAGCGGTTCCTGAACGTACGGTATTTCGCCGGCGGTCTCACGGCCCAGGGCATAGACATCCGCGGCCTGATCTACACGACCTACCGCGTTCATGGAATTGCCCTCGGTACCGACCGGGCATGGCTCAGCGCTAATGCAGGACGAGTGTCGAAAAAAGAGCTAGAGCCCGGAGATATCCTGGTGTTCTACGGCGACGGTCTCGGCCTGTACGTGGGGGACGGCCGCTTCCTCCAGGTTGCAAGAAAGGGGATGGTAAACATTGCCGGGATCTATGACCGCAGGTTTGCCAACTCGCTCCAGTACGGGCTCAGGATCATCGGCGCCGGACCGGAAGAGAAAAAGAGGGCGGCCCAGATGACGGCGGACGAGATATTCCTCGCGCAGGCGCGCGCGGCAAAGCTCCCCGTGGGCAAGCGTATTTCGTACTGGGCCGGACGCTTCATCGGCACGCCTTACGATACCGATCCGCTCGGGCTCTACGTCCGCACGAACCGCATTGTCGCGGACGAAAAAGCGGACTGCATGTATCATACGTTTCGCTCGGTGGAGCTTGCCCGGAGCAGCACGCCCGGCGAGGCCATTGAGAAGGCGCTCTCGCTTCGGTTCATTACGAGAGGCAAGCTTAAGGACGGCCTCGTCACCAACTACGACGACCGGTTTCAGTACGGCGAGGACATGGTCATGAGCGGCAAGTGGGGCAAGAATATCACCGCAGATCTCGCTGCGACAACGAAGGTTCCCGGCTCGCGCGGCCGCGACGAAGTGGACGTGCTTCAGAAATCCATCCTGGCAACGCAGGCGCTCCAGAACAAACTCATGGATGGAGACATCATCTACTGGGTCAAGGACCCGAAGAAGCGCGTTGTCGAGGAGATCGTGGCCCACCTCTCGGTCATCCGGATAAAATCCGGCAAACCCTACCTGATCCATGCCGCGGGCAGCAAGAACCAATGGGGTACGCCCAACGGCGGCAAGGTGAAAGAGGTCCCCTTCGCCGATTACGTCCGGAACATGCGGTTCATCGGTGCTTTTGTGACGCGGTTCGAGCAGTAAGGCAGCTTTTGCCACGGATGCACACGGATTATCCAAGAATTGCAGTCGGCATCCGCATCAATTCTGTTTGACAACCCCGCTGTTTCTCTGCTATAACATCCTTAATCAGACGCCAGAGTCAGTAGACGGAAAGCCGGATAGTCTCTGATTCTGAATTCCGCATTCCGCACTCCGCATTCCGCATTCATTAAGAGGAGTTCCCTATGCTCTCCAAGGTCATCAGCTCCGCGGTGCTCGGCATCGACGCCTATGCCGTTGAAGTTGAAGTCGATATCGCGAGCAGGGGACTGCCATTTTTCTCAACCGTGGGACTTCCGGACGCGGCCGTTAAAGAAAGCAAAGAGCGGGTACGCGCCGCGCTCAAGAACACGGGCTTCGATTTTCCGCTTAAACAAGTTGTCGTCAACCTGGCGCCGGCGGACATCAAAAAGGAAGGTTCCGCCTTCGACCTGCCTATCGCCATCGGCATGCTGATCGCCGAAGGCGTCCTCACCCAGGACATGGTGAGCGGGTATCTCATCGTGGGAGAGCTCGCGCTCGATGGCCGGGTCAAACCCGTGCGGGGCGCGCTTTCGATGGCCGTGCTCGCGAAAAAGCACGGTTACCGCGGGATGATTATCCCCGCAGATAACGCGCAGGAAGCGGCGGTGGTCGAGTCCGTCAAAATATTCGGCATGCGGACGCTGCCGCAGGTCGTGGAGTTTCTCTCCGGCAATGCTCCCGCCGAGCCCGAAACCATCAACATCCAGAGCGCCTTCGAGACCTACTCCGCATATCAGGAAGACTTTTCCGAAGTAAAGGGCCAGGAGCATGCCAAGCGCGCCATCGAGGTCGCGGCGGCGGGAGGGCACAACATCATCATGATCGGCCCGCCGGGCTCGGGCAAGACCATGCTCGCCCGGAGGCTGCCCACGGTGCTTCCCCGGATGAGCTTCGACGAGTCGATCGAAACAACGAAGATCCACAGCATCATGGGGCTCCTTCGGCAGGGCCAGCCGCTTATCGCCACGCGGCCGTACCGGTCGCCGCATCATACGATCTCCGACGCGGGCCTCATCGGCGGCGGACAGATCCCGAAGCCCGGCGAGGTGAGCTTGTCGCACAACGGGGTGCTGTTCCTGGACGAGCTCCCGGAATT
The DNA here is from genome assembly GCA_041476485.1 of Nitrospirota bacterium. Taxonomy (GTDB): domain Bacteria; phylum Nitrospirota; class UBA9217; order UBA9217; family UBA9217; genus JBAZLV01. Next base: position 5,482 of record JBGOTO010000013.1, on the reverse strand, counting down.
CAAGCGCAACGTACTCGAGGCGCTCCGCCAGCCGCTCGAAGACGGGCACGTTACGATCTCCCGCGCCATCACCTCGCTCACCTATCCCGCATCACTGATGCTTGTTGCCGCCATGAACCCCTGCAAGTGCGGGTTCCACGGAGATCCCTTCCATCAGTGCCTCTGCACACCGCACCAGATCCAGACCTACCGCTCGAAAGTCTCCGGCCCGCTCATGGACCGGATCGATATCCACATCGAAGTCCCGGCCATCAAGTTTGGCGAGATTTCATCGGACACGACTGCCGAACCGTCACTATCCATTCGGGAGCGTGTAACAAACGCGCGCATGATCCAGCAGGAGCGCTTTAAAGCGGACGGCATCTACGCCAATGCCCACATGAAACCAAGGCATATCCGGAAATATTGTAAAATAGATAAAGACTGCCTGCATCTTATGGAGATGGCGATGAATCGGCTTGGGCTTTCCGCGCGGGCGTACAACCGCGTACTGAAGGTCGCCCGCACCATCGCCGACATCGAAGGCAGCGCGCAGATCGCATCCGGGCATATTTCCGAGGCGATCCAGTACCGGAGTTTGGACAGAAGAGTGAGCTAAGGAAAAAGCCTGGCAGGAATATGGTTGTTATGGCAAAGAGGATAAATTACGTTAAGGCGGTCTTTACGCTGGTCCTGGCCGTTTACGGCGTCATTCTCGCACGAGATGTAACCGAGTACCGTTTCCTCGATCGCGTTGACCTTGTTGCCCATGAGGCAGGGCATATGCTCTTCCGCTGGTTTGGAGAGTTCCTTATGGTCCTGGGCGGGACCATCGGCCAGCTGTTCGTGCCTCTGGCTTTTACCGCATATTTCCTTGCCCGGCAAGAGCGGTTCTCTTCAGCAGTGACGCTCTTCTGGGCCGGCCAGAACTTGTTCAACATATCGGTCTATATCAAGGACGCCCAGGCCATGGCCTTGCCGCTCGTCTCCATAGGCGGCGGAGATGCGATCCATGACTGGAACTATATCCTCACTAAACTCGGACTTTTGAGACACGATCAGGGTGTCGGGAACCTGGCTTACGGTATGGGGCTCGTGACTATGATCGCCGCCATTATCATGGCCGGCTATTATTCTTTAGACAGGGAAGAAGAGGAGAAGTAAATTTTGGACATGCTTCAACGAGAAGGGGACCGGAACAATCATCCTGAGCCGGAGTTCGCAAGCGTTTCCGAACGATCGAATGCACCGGTCCTCTCCATCATACCGCTCGGCGGAGTGGGCGAGATCGGGCTGAACTGCACCGTCCTCGAATGCGGCGGCGACATCATCGTGATCGACGCGGGTCTCATGTTCCCCGACGCGGAGATGCTCGGCGTGGATATCGTCATCCCGGATTTCACCTACCTTATCGAGAACAGGGACAAGGTGCGCGGAATTTTTCTCACCCACGGGCACGAAGACCATATCGGCGCCCTCCCTTTCCTCCTGCGCGAGCTCAAGGTCCCGGTCTACGGCACGCGCCTCACGCTGGGCTTCGTCAAGGACAAACTCAAAGAGCACGGTCTCGACACGGAAATAGAACTGATCGTCGTCAAGCCGCGCGATACGCTGGATATCGCGTGTTTCAAGGTTGAGGCCATCCGGGTGACCCACAGCATCGTGGACGGCGTGGGGTACGGTATTACGACGCCGGTCGGCCGCGTGGTGCATACGGGAGATTTCAAAATCGATCCAACGCCCGTGGACGGCGAGGTGATGGACCTCCGCACGTTCAGCGAGTACGGCGACAAAGGGACCCTCGCGCTGCTCTCCGACAGCACGAACGCTTCCAAGGGCGGCTATACGTTCTCGGAGAAGGAAGTCCGGCGCGGGCTCGAAGACATTTTCAACCGGGCCAAGGGCCGGATCGTGGTGGCGACCTTCGCCTCGAACATCCACCGCGTGCAGCAGATCGTGGACGTGGCGGTCATGTTCGGCCGCAAGGTGATCCTGAACGGCAAGAGCATGATCTCGAACACGCAGATCGCGCTCGACCTCGGGTATCTCAGGATGCCGTCCGACACGTGGCTCAAGATTGACGCGCTCAAAACGCTGCCGGACGATCAGGTGGTGATGATCACCACCGGGAGCCAGGGCGAGCCCATGAGCGCGCTTTCGCGCATGGCCGCGAACGAACACAAGCACTTCCAGATCAAAAAGGGCGACACCATCGCGCTCTCGTCCAAAATGATCCCGGGAAACGAGCGTGCCATTGCGAATATCATCAACCATTTGTTCAAGCGCGGGGCGGAGGTCTTCTACGAGAAGGTGTCAGAAATCCACGTCTCCGGCCACGCTTCCAAGGAAGAGCTGAAACTCATTCTGAGCCTGGTCAAACCGAAATTTTTTATCCCGGTCCACGGCGAGTACCGTCATCTCGTGTACCACGCCCAGCTTGCCGGGAAGGTGAATATCCCCGAAGAGAACGTCTTCATCCTCGAAGACGGCGAGGTCATGGAATTTACGGAGGATGCCGCGCGACGCGCCGGTCGCGTGAACGTCGGACGCGTCTACATCGACGGCAAGACCGCGGGTTCCACCGCCGATGCGGGCGTGGACACGGTCGTCCTCCGGGACCGGAGGAAGCTTGCGCACGACGGCGTCGTGATCGTGATCCTCGGGATCGAGAAAACCACGGGCAAGGTGGTGTCCGGGCCGGACATCGTTTCGCGTGGTTTTGTGTTCGAGGACGCGTCCCAGGAGCTTCTGGCCGAGGTGAAGGACGTGGTCATGGATACGCTGACCCTCATGATTCCCGAAGCCAAGGGAGACTGGGCCGTGGTTTCCGCCAAGGTGAGGGCCGCGCTCAAAAAGTTCATCAACAAGCGCATGGAGCGGCGGCCCATGATCCTGCCGATCATCATGGAGATATGATAGAATCAGAGGATTGAAGACCGAGGGTTTGATGGTTGGACAGCCGAAAAAATCGCCTGACTTCTGATCATCCAAACCTCTAACCCTCTCATGATTCTCCGCGGGAGGCCGCATGCCCAACAATAAAAACAGCAACTTCGAATACGACAAGCTCGGCAAGGACCGGGCGTCCCTCCGGCATTCCCTCTCCAACCGCCTTATCTACTCCCTCGGCAAGGACCCGATCACGGCCACGCACCGCGACTGGTTCCACACCACCGCGTACGCCGTGCGCGAACGGCTGATCGACCGATGGATGGAGACCATGCGGAGCTATTACCAAACCGACGCCAAGCGGGTCTATTATTTGTCCATGGAGTTTCTGACCGGACGGCTGCTTGTGAACAGCCTGCTGAACATGGGGTTTTATGATGAATGCAAGGGGGCGCTCGTCGACCTCGGCCTGGACATCGACCGCATCCGCGAGCTGGAGCAGGACGCGGCGCTCGGGAACGGCGGGCTTGGCAGGCTTGCGGCCTGTTTTCTCGACTCCATGGCGACCTTGCACCTGCCGGGCTACGGCTACGGCATCCGCTACGAGTACGGGATGTTCAACCAGCGCATCGACAACGGATACCAGGTGGAGCACCCCGACAACTGGCTGCGCTACGGCAACCCGTGGGAGTTCCCCCGCCCGGAGGTGCTGTTCCCGGTGAAGTTCGGCGGCCGCGTGGTGCAGTTCAAGGACGAACAGGGCCGCACGCGCTACCACTGGGCCGACACCGAGGACGTGATGGCCATGGCCTATGACACGCCCGTGCCGGGCTACGATACCAGCACGGTGAACAACATGCGCCTCTGGGCCGCCAAGGCGTCGCGGGACTTCAACCTCAAGTATTTCAACGTGGGAAACTACATCAAGGCCGTCGAGGAAAAGAACGAATCGGAGAACCTCTCGAAGGTGCTCTACCCCGACGACACCACGCAGATGGGGCGCGAGCTGCGGCTGAAGCAGCAGTATTTCTTCGTCTGCGCGTCCATCCAGGACGTCTTGCGGCGTTTCACCAAGTTTCACCCCTCCTTCGACGAGCTGCCGGACAAGGTCGCGATCCAGTTGAACGACACCCATCCCGCGATCGGCATCCCGGAGCTCATGCGCGTTCTCGTGGACATACATCATCTCGACTGGGACCGGGCCTGGGACATCACCCGGCGGACGTTCTCGTACACCAACCATACGCTCATGCCCGAGGCGCTCGAAACCTGGCCCGTTTCCCTCTTCGAGGAGATCCTGCCGCGCCACCTCCAGATCATCTACGAGATCAACTACCGGTTCCTCGAAGAAGTGCGCCATCGCTATCCCGGCGACGCGGGCCGCGTGCGCCGCATGTCGATCGTGGACGAGGAGGCCGGGCGGCGGCTGCGCATGTCGCACCTGGCCATTGTCGGAAGCCACCGGGTGAACGGCGTTTCCCGGATCCACACGGACCTCATGAAAAAGACCATCTTCGCGGACTTCGAGGAGTTCTTTCCCGGCAAGATCATCAACATCACCAACGGCGTCACGCCGCGGCGCTGGCTGCACCAGGCCAACCCCGGCTTGTCCGCGCTCATCACCTCGCGGATCGGCACGGGCTGGCTCTGCGATCTCGGGGAGTTCAAAAAGCTCCTGCCCCTGGCGCAGGACGCCGCGTTCCGGGAACAGTTCCGCGCGGTGAAGCACGCGAACAAAGAGCGGCTGGCCGAGATCATCAAGATGCGGCTCCAACTGACGGTGGACCCCGCGTCGCTGTTCGACGTGCAGATCAAGCGCATCCACGAGTACAAGAGACAGCTCCTGAACGTGCTGCACATCGTGACCCGCTACAACCGCATCCGGGCAGGCCGCACCGCGGGTATGGTCCCGCGCACCATGATCTTCGGGGGCAAGGCGGCGCCCGGCTACGCCATGGCAAAACTCATCATCAAGCTCATTCACGACGTCGCGGACATCGTGAACAACGACCCGGTGGCGGACGCCCTGCTCAAGGTGGTTTTCATCGCCAACTACGACGTTACGAACGCCGAGAAGATCATCCCCGCGTGCGACCTGTCCGAACAGATATCCACGGCAGGGACCGAGGCCTCGGGCACGGGAAACATGAAGCTCGCGTTAAACGGAGCGCTCACCATCGGGACGCTGGACGGCGCTAACATCGAGATCAAGGACGCGGTCGGCGACGACAACATTTTCATCTTCGGCATGAATGCGGAGGAAGTCGCCGCGCTCCGGGCAAAAGGGTATAAACCGCGGGACGTCTATAACGCGAACGCCGAGCTCAGGCAGGCGCTCGACATGATCGCGGGCGGCTACTTCTCGCCCGACGATCCGCGACGCTTCCGGCCGGTCCTCGACGCACTCACCGGGTACGGCGATAACTTCCTGCTGCTCGCGGACTACGCTGCCTATATCGCCTGCCAGGAGCGGGTGGACGCGCTCTATCGCAATGCCGACGAGTGGACCAAACGCGCCGTCCTGAACGTGGCCAACATGAGCCGCTTCTCAAGCGATAGGACAGTGAAGGAATACGCCGAGGCCGTATGGAATGTGAAGCCAATGTCGGAGTGC
>JBGOTO010000012.1:0-33284 GCA_041476485.1 Nitrospirota bacterium | reverse complement strand
CGTGAGCGTGGAGGAAAGCCCGATGAGAAACACGCCGAAGACCGCGAGCGAAATGTTCGTCCCCGTCCTGATGCTGTAGGGGATGTAGAAGGTCCATCCCGTGTCGGGCGGGCCGCCGCCGGTAAAGAGTGAGGTGACGGCCAGGGCCGCGCCGATCATGAACAGCCACCACGAGAGAATATTGATCTTCGGGAACGCAACGTCGGGCGCGCCGAGCTGGAGCGGCATGATGAAGTTTCCCAGCGACGCGGGGATGCCGGGAATAATGAAGAAGAAGATCATGATCACCCCGTGAAGGGTGAAGATCGCGTTGTACGTCTGGGCGCTCATGAAGTGCATGCCCGACCGTATCAGTTCGAGCCGCATGGTGAGCCCGAGCAGCACGCCTACGCCGAAGAAGGCGAGCGTCGAAACGAGGTAGAGAAGGCCGATGCGTTTGTGGTCGGTCGTAAACAGCCAGCCGAGGATGCCCGGATATTTGCCCGGGGCGTGATAGAAGCTCTTTTCCATAATATCAGACCGTTCCCCGCTTTTTCTTCGTCGTGATCATGAGGTATGCAAAGAAAGACGCTACGAACAGGACCATCACGGTCCCGGTGACTTTCAGGACATTGAACATGTAGGATTTTTTGAGCGGATCGTAGCTGAAGCAGTACAGGAGCGCCCTTCGGGCGGGCGAGCCCACCCTGCCCTCCGCCGCTTCGGAGAGCGCCATCGTAATTTCAAAGGGCAGAAAGCTTACCCCCTCGATGTACCGGACGATCTTTCCCGTTGGGGAAACAACGACGAGCGATATGGGGTGTGAAAATTCCTTGCCGTCACGCTGGACTTTGAACCCGATGGCATCGGTGAACTTTTTGATATTACCCTCGCTGCCGGTCAGAAACTTCCAAGCTTCTTTGGGAAAAGGCCTGTTGATAAGCTTGACATAGTTTACCTTTTTGGAAGCGGCGATTTGCGGCGTGTCGTTCTCGTCGAAGCTGAGGGTGATGACCTGGAAGTCCTTGCCGGGTTGGAGAAGTTCGAGCTTGCCGAGCGCCTGGGCCAGCCCCGAGAGCAGGAGGGGACACTCATGGGTACAGCCCAGATAGATCGGCGCGATGATGGTGGGCTTCGTTATCGAGTTTTTGAGATTGGTCTTTTTGCCGTTCTCGTCGAAGAACACTGCGTCCGTTGGAAGATACTGCCCCAATTTTTCTTCGATTGCGATGTCCGCTTTCGTGGCCGTGGACTCGTGGCCGAAAGCCGCGGACGTACATACGATAACAAGAAGAAGCAGATATGCTCTTTTCACGTGCGGCTCCCGGAATGAGTTTAAATTCACTGGATAAGCATAGCTTAAAAAGGCGGCAAATGTCAAGAGGATCGGTATGCAGGGATTCCTGTGCTTTGCGGGCAATATTCCGGGCAATGAGCACACTGGTCGTTTGTATCTGATTTTATCTGCGCCCGAAGTGAAGCGGCTGACTTGAGTAGTCAGCATCGACTTTTATTTTTTCGGAAATAAGCTATGGAACAGGCCGGCGATTGCGTATCGCCTGGCGGCGAACCATCGGTAAAAGATACGGCCCAACAACTCCGCTCCCGGGAGCCTGAACAGGACCGCGAGGGGCTGGTATCGTTTGAGCCTCTTGAATATTTCAGGTAGGGCTTTTTCGCCGCGCAGAATCGTTCCGTCGGGAAGCACCAGGTGCATTGCCTGCATGCAGGCCGCCCGATCTACCGAAGGAAACCGCGCATCGAGGGTTTCCGATTGGCACGCTACCATTTCGAAAGAGTCCTTCTCTTCCCTTTTCTCTATCCATTTCACGATCGTTGAGCAGATGGGGCAGGCGGCATCATAAATCAGCGCGGTCTTGATCCCTCCTGAGATTCCTTTTTGCGTCATGGTCTTCCTCTTGCCGCTTTCCAGCAAAAAATCGAGGATGGGCCCTGTGCCGATGCTGTCCTTGATGGCAGCATGGATGGTCAGGCATGTTGTTTTTCAAGCGTTGTTAGCGACGTCCGGCTTCCATCCCGCCGGCATGCGCTTTTTGGCGCGCCGGGACGCGTTCGTGGTGTGGTTGTCGCTTTTGAAAAACCGAGTTTGGTAAAGTAGCTGGGTTCGCCCTCTACTACGTAGATGGTCTTCATCGGAGCATATTCCATCAGATGCTCCGCGATGGTTGCGCCGATCCCGCTGCGACTCCTCTCCTCGGAAATCATTACGCATCCCACATCTGCGTCACTCGTTTTTTCCAGGATGCCGAAGCCGATGATGCGGTCTTCCTCGGCCGCGACAACCACCTCTGCTTGCGTAAAATCGAGCTCTTCCTTCTGCCGGCGGTCCAGGTATTCCCGCACCGTGATCACGTCCGCTTCCGTCGCGTGCCGGATGTACACGGTCTTTCCCGTAATGTTCGAGATTCCTGTCTTGAGGGGATTCGCCATATCGAGCCTCCTTCTTTTTCGCTTCCCGGAGCGCCTTTTTGCGGGAACCTTACGTTTCGTACACCTCCCGCTGGAGGAGCGGCCCGCGCTGCTTCGGGATTTTCGGCAGTTCATTCACCGGGACGCTGAACGAGCATTGTTCGAACACGTCCCGGAGCGCGCCCAATGATTTCAGGAAATCCACAATGCGGATTTCCGGGTGGGTGAGCACACCGCTCTCGAGGGCCTTCCTGCTTTTTGACAAAAGCACCGCCGCGCCGGTGCACGCCCGGTTCACGTAATGGTGAAACGCCTCCGCGGCCATGATGAGCCCCTGGAACAACTGCTTCTCCAGCGGGTCCTCGGCCCTGAGCCAGAGGGGCTCCCATGCTTCATGGGCCTCGAAAAATTTTCCTTCGTTAAAGAGATCAATTCCCCTTTCGAGAGTTTCCGCGTATGTGGCCATGGTGACCATACTGTAGTTCCTTTCTCCCCGGGGCTCACTCCCGGAAAATCAGGCTTATCAGGACAATATCCATCTCCTTTTATGATAACTCCGACACGGTTTCCTGTCAAGCTGTGAAAAAGACGAAAAGCTCTCGTGCGGAATGTCTCTGGATTCTGCGGGACCTACAACGCGGCGGCAACGGTCTTGAAAAAATACGGGAAAACGGGTGGGAAGTCGGGAAGGTAGGAGGATTGCGGATTGCGGAATAAAAGAGGACAGAAGGCAGAAAGCAGGAAGGTAAGAAGAAAAGAAGGTAAGAAGGAAGATTGCCTTGTTTACGCGTAGAATCTTTTCCCGGTCTTTGCCATGTCGAGTAAAGAAGCGGGAGGGGTAAAGCGTTCTCCCTGTTTTTGCGCGTAGCTTTCGAGTTTTCCGACAATGACGTTCGCGCCGAGTTTGTCTGCATATTTCAGCAGGCCGCCGCGGAAAGGGGGGAAGCCGATGCCGAAGATGAGCGAGGCGTCGAGCAGGTCGGCCCTGTCGATGATTTTCTCTTCAAGACAGAGCGCGGCTTCCTTGATCATCAGCAGTAAGGCGCGGTCCACGATTTCTTCAGACGTGATCTTTCCCCTCGTTCCGGGCGGTACAATCCTGCCCTGGATCGAGGGGTCGGGGCCGCCTCGTTTTCTTCCTTCGTACCGATAGAAGCCCTTGCCGTTCTTCTTGCCGTAATAGCCGTTCTGATAAAGTTTTTCGAGCAGTCCGGAAGGCTTCGATCTCGCGCCTAATCCCTGGTGCAGAATACCGGAGACCTTGTGCGCGATATCGATGCCGATTTCATCGAGCAGGATGAACGCGCCCATCGGCATGCCGAATTGGAGGAGCGCCCGGTCTATCTCCTCGACGGTCCCGCCCTGTTCCAGCATCGCGACTGCTTCGCCCAGGTAGGCCATGAGGATGCGGTTTACAAGAAAGCCCGGGCCGTCATTTACGACGATCGGGAGCTTTCCGAGCCTTCGCGAGAGGGTGGCGACGGCCGAAACGGTCTCGTCCGAGTTCTTCCTGCCGCGCACCACTTCAACGAGCGGCATCTTTTCCCCCGGGTTGAAGAAGTGCATACCGACGACGTTCTCGGGACGCTTCGATACCGTCGCCATCTCGGTAATCGAGAGGGAGGAGGTGTTCGAGGCGAAGAGGGCGTTCTCTCTCGCCACGGCCTCAAAATCGCGAAGGACCGTTTTCTTGATCTCCATGTTCTCTATTACGGCCTCGACGGCGATGTCCGCATGACCGAAGCCGGAATAATCCGTCGCGCCCAGAATCCGATCGAAGCCGTCTCGCGCCTGGATTGCGGTCAGGATCCCTTTTTTCCGCCTCTTGGTGAAAATATTCCAGGCTTCCTTGAGTCCCGCCCCCACGGCCTTGGTATTGATGTCCTTAACCCGGACCGAGACGCCTTTTTCCGCAAAGAGCTGGGCGATACCGCCGCCCATGACTCCGGCGCCGAGAACGCCTGCACGCGACATTTTTGCGGGAGAGGGGTGGAGATCTTTTTTGAGCGCTTCATTCAGATAAAAAATGGAAATGAGATTTTTCGAGATCTCCGTGGACGCGAGTTCCCCGAGCAGTCCGGCCTCGTGATCGTATCCCGCGGTCAACCCGCGTGAAAGGCCGTAGCAGACCGATTCGAGCGCCGCAAGCGGGGCTGGATAGTTCCCGTGTGTTTCCTTGAGCACGCTTTTTTTTGCGGCCCGGTACACGATCGGCCTGAAGGGAGTGCTTTCGAGCAGTTTGATCATGAGTGGCCTTCGCGCCCGGATTCCGCGCGGACGCGGCTTGCCCGTCGCCTTCGTTGCCAGGGCAACTGCTCTCGGGAGCAGGAGCTCTTTAAAGGTCACTTCGTCGGCGAGACCGATCTTTCGGGCTTTCGGCGGGTACACGGATTTGCCGGTGAGGATCATATCGAGGGCATTGGTAAGACCGACCAGCCGCGGAAGCCGCTGGGTGCCGCCGAAGCCGGGAAGGATCCCGAGCCTCACCTCGGGCAGGGCAAGCGCCGTTTTGGGATCATTGCTGATGACCCGGTACGCGCAGGCGAGGGCAAGCTCCAGCCCGCCGCCCATGCACGGCCCATGGATGGCGGCCACGGCGGGAAAGGGCAGGGACTCGATTTTTGCGAGTACTTCCTGGCCCCGTCTTGCAAGGCGTTCAGCGGCGTCCCGGTCCTTAACTTCCTGTATCTCGGCGATATCAGCGCCGACGATGAAATTCCCCTCTTTGCCGCTCCGGAACACGAGCGCCTTGATCTCCTTCTTTGCGGCGAGTTCGTCGAGCAGCCCGCTGAGTTCGTCAATTACTCCCCTGGTAAGCTTGTTGACCTTTTCACCGGCCAGGTCGAAGGTGAGGACCGCGATGCCGTCTTTGTTTACCTCATAGCTGAAGGAGGACATAGAAAACCTCGTAGTAGTTACGTATTATTTTCTTTCCACGATCATCGCTCCGCCCAGGCCGCCGCCTATGCAGATCGTGGCGAGGCCCGTGGCAAGGCCGCGTCGTTCCATCTCTTTGAGAAGTGTGATCACGATCCTGAGTCCCGAAGACCCAACCGGATGGCCAAGGGCGACGGCGCCGCCGTTGACGTTTAGTATGTCGTTCCTGAATTCTCCGATCGGTTCATCTCCGTCAAGATGTTTCTTGAAAAATTCTTTCGATACCGCGGCCCGCTCGCACGCGAGCACCTGCGCGGCGAAAGCCTCGTTGATCTCCACCAGCTCGATGTCCGAAAGCTTCATGCCCGCGATTTTGAGCGCCTTGTGGGCGGCGAAGACGGGGCCGAGGCCCATGCGCGCGGGATCGAGTCCCGCAAAAGCGAACGTCCGGATGGAACCGAGCGGCCGGTGGCCCAGTTCTTTTGCTTTGTCGGCGTCCATGATGAGCGCCGCAGCGGCGCCGTCGGTGATGGGCGACGAGTTGCCGGCGGTAACGGTCCCGTATCGTTTGTCGAAATAGGGAGGCAGTTTCCGGAGCGCTTCCATGGTCTGGTTCTTGCGCGGCCCGAAGTCTTCTTCCACGGCTTCGAACTTCGGCGGAACGTAGAAGGGGACCACTTCGTTCTTGAATTTTCCGGCCTCGTTCGCGGCGGTCCACCGCTGGTGGCTCCGGAGCGAAAACTCATCCTGCTCGCGGCGCGTGATGCCGAAGTCCCGCACCAGCACCTCGGCGGTCTCGCCCATAACGAGGCCGGAGATGGGGTCCGTGAGGCCTTCCATCAGACCGATGACGGGAACAAGGTCCTTCAGCCTGAGGGACAGGAGGACGCGGGCCTTCGCCGGCAGCGTCTTGGCCCGCTGAGCGGCCGTAATGGCGTCGCGCAGCTTCTTCTTCATATAATAGGCGTAATTGGACATGGATTCCACGCCGCCCACGAGCACGACCCGGCTCATGCCCGCGAGGATCTGGGTATAGGCGCTTGCCGCCGCCTGCATGCCCGAGGCGCAGTTGCGCTGGACGCTGTAGGCAGGGACACGCTCGGGGATGCCTGAACGAAGGGCGATCACGCGGCCGATGTTCGCAACGTCGGCCGGCATCCCTGCGTTCCCGACGATCACTTCGTCTATGGTTTGCGGATCGATGCCCGTGCGCGTCACGAGCTCTTTCATCGCAAAGGCGCCGAGTGTGTCGGCCGGCACGTCCTTGAACGCGGCGCCTGCCTTGACGTAAGGAGTGCGGATACCGTCTATGATGACGACGTCTTTCATGAAAACCTCATGCGTGAATACGCTCCGATTCTTACTTTCCTGATTTCTTCATTTCTTCATCCCTGAGCACCCGCCTGAGCACCTTGCCCACCAGCGTCTTCGGGAGCTGGTCGCGGAACTCGATCTCCTTCGGGACCTTGAACTTCGAGAGCTGCTCCTTGCAGAACTGGATGATTTCTTCCGCCGTGGCGTTCTCTCCCTCTTTTAAGACAACATAGGCCTTGATCTTCTCGCCGGCAAACTGCTGGTGCGGGAGGCCGACCACCACTGCTTCTTTCACCTTGGGATGCGTATACAATACTTCTTCGACCTCGCGGGGGTAGACGTTTTCGCCCACGGTCTTGATCATGTCCTTGATCCGGTCTACTATATAGAAGAAGCCGTCCTTATCCATCGTGGCGATATCGCCCGTGTGGAGCCATCCGCCCCGGAGCGCCTGGGCCGTCTCTTCGGGCTTGTTCCAGTACCCCTTCATCACCTGCGGGCCCCTGACCACAAGCTCTCCGGATTTACCGACGGGGAGGGTTTTTGCTCCGGTCTCCAGATCGACGATTTTCGCGTCCACGTCCGGCCAGGGCAAACCGATGCTTCCCATTTTTCTCGTGCCATAGATGGGGTTGGCGTGGGTCACCGGAGACGCCTCGGAAAGGCCGTATCCCTCGACGATCCGCGCCTTGGTCAGCTGTTCAAACCGCTCCTGCACTTCGTGCATGAGCGGTCCTGCTCCGCTGAGCGCGGCCTGGAGCGAGGTGAGGTCGTACTTTTCGATGCCCGGATAATTGGCGATCGCGAGGTACATGGCCTGGATGCCGGGGAAGATCGAAGGCCGGTACTTGTTCATGAACCCCACGACTTCCTTGGTATGGAATTTCGGGATCAAGATCAGCTTGGCGCCGATCAACACGCCGAGGTTCATGGCCAGGGTCATGCCGTAAACGTGGAAGAAGGGGATCACCGCAAGAACGGTCTCCTCTCCCTCTTTCGCGCGCGTGAACCATGCCCTGGACTGCGCGGCATTCACCACCATGTTCCGGTGTGTCAGCATGGCCCCCTTGGGGACGCCGGTCGTGCCGCCCGTATATTGCAGGAGCGCAACATCATCCGGGGAAACATCGGTTTTTGTCGGCGTTGCCGCGGCCGCGTGAAGGAAAGCCATAAAATCGATTATCGGCGGCACCCGCTTGACGCTCACCCACTGCTTCTCGATCCTGGCCTTGATCGGGTAGAGGAGATTCAGCGGGAAAGGCAGGAAGTCCTTGATGCCGCAGAGGATGAGATGCTTGACGCTTGTTCTCGGCAGTACGCGTGAAATGACGGGATAGAACATATCCACCGCCACGAGCGTTTGAGCTCCGCTGTCTTTGAGCTGTGTCTCAAGCTCGCGCTCAAGATAGAGCGGGTTGGTCGTAACCACGATGGCGCCCAGCCTGAGCGCGCCGTAATACGCGATGACCATCTGGGGGATGTTCGGGAGCATGAGCGCTACCCGGTCTCCTTTTTTCACGCCCAGCCCCGTCAGCGCGTTCGCGAACGTGTCGGCAAGTCCGTCCAGCTCGGCATAGGTTATTTTTTTTCCATAGAACAGGATCGCGGTGTGGGCCGGAAACTTCGATGCGGTCGCGGCGAGAACGTTGCCGAGCGTCAAATCGGGATAGGCGAGGCTGGCGGGGACTCCCGGCTCGTAAAATTTGGTCCAGGGACGTTCGGTATTGGTGTCGGACAGGACGGCGGCCATCGGATACCTCCCACGGGACGGCAGGATTTCATTTCAGAGGTTCACCCTGAAATTTCTCTCCTTCATTATACCACATTCTGAAACGCCGTTCCTCCTACCGTTTTGTCCTTGCGCCTGTGCGGCGACTGTTGGGAACAGGGCGGACGGATTGTTGCGGCCGCACGCCGGCCCGCTGCTTTTCTTCCGCGGTGCGCCTGATTTCCTTGGCGTACATGCTCTCGTCGGCCCACGCGACGGGGATCTTCCGGCCGATGTACTTTTCGATCTCTTCGAGCGAGTATACGTACTCCTCGTCCGCAAGGCTGACGGATTTGCCGCTCGCCCCGGCGCGCCCCGTGCGGCCGATCCGGTGGACGTAGTCCTCGACATCCTGCGGGAGGTCGTAGTTGATCACGTGGCTCACGTCTTTTACGTCGATCCCCCGGCTCGCCACGTCGGTGGCCACGAGAATGGGGAGCTTGCCTTCCTTGAAGTCCGCCAGGATCCGCTGTCTTTTTTTCTGTTCGATGTCGCCGGTGATGGCCTGCGCTTTCCAGGCGTTGCGGTTCAGACGCTCGACGACCATCTCGGCGGCGCGGCGGGTATTGACGAAGATGAGCGTTCGGGACGGGGCTTCTTTCCGGAGGATCCCGAGCAGCAGGGGCACCTTCTCGTGCTTGCCCACGTGGTACAGGACCTGCTCGACCTGCTCCACGGTGATCGTGTCGGGCGTGATGGAAATTTTCTCCGGGAGGTTCATGTGTTCGTAAGCGAGCTCCATGACGCGGTAGGAGAGGGTGGCGGAAAAAAGCATGGACTGGCGCTTGGCGTAGGGCGGCAACTTCTTGATCAGGTAGCGCAAGTCGTCGATGAACCCCATATCGAACATGCGGTCCGCTTCATCAATAATGAGGTAGCGGGTCTTCTTGAGGCTGTACACGCGCTGTTTGTAGTAATCGATCAGCCTGCCGGGCGTCCCGACGAGCACGTCCACGCCGTTCCGGAGGGTGTCCATCTGCTTCTGATAGTCGATGCCGCCGTATACGGCGAGGCAACGGAAGCCGGTGAACTTCCCGATCCGCTCCGCTTCGTGGTAGATCTGATCGGCCAGTTCGCGCGTCGGCGCGATGATCAGCGCCTGGGGCGAGTCGGCGTGGTCCACTGCGGGGTTTCGCACCATGCGGGTGAAGAGCGAGATGAGAAAAGCGGCGGTCTTGCCGGTGCCGGTCTGGGCCTGCGCGGCGACGTCTTCCCCCCGTATTGCCCGCGGGATCACCGCCTCCTGTACGGGAGTGCACACCGTAAAGCCGGAGTGCTCGATGCCTTGTTTTACTGAGTAAGGAATATCCAATTCACTGAAGTTCATACTTCTCCGATCGCCGCTGCGGACATTTTGTCAACGTTTTATTTTATGCAGTATACCATAGGTGATGCCGGGAGATAAAGAAAAAATATGTACCTTGTTTTGAATCGGCAACTCCGCGACGGCTGGTATGGACTTTTTAACACCAGCCGCGCCGCGTCGCCAGGCGTTCCGTGCAAAGAAGAGCGAGTAACTCCTCTTTTTCCCGATCAGAAGAGGCATGTATTCGTCATAAAATAGACTGAAAGCGTCAGCTGTTTATGCGGGAATTTACACGATAGCGAGCAGAGACACGGTAAAATATTTTTCACGACGCGGTCCGTGAGGAATTTCACCCTTGGGGCGGGCGAAAGACGCTTGTCTGGTAAAAATGGTTTTTTTATCTAATAAACTTTATTTTTTGTGAAAGTTTTAAGTTGTGTTGATTAGTGTGTTGATAAATTGTCTAACCTATGGAAATATAATTCCTTAAATTTTTTTGTTGACAAAACATACACTCTTGTTGTATATTTGTCTACAAGGAGAGCAAACGTGCTGACAAAACTCTTCTCTTCAACAAGAGCGGAGCTTTTAGGCCTGTTCTTTAACAATCCGGATGATCGCTTCTATCTGCGAGAGATCGCGCGCCACATCGGCAAGGATGCGGCGGGGATCAAGCGGGAGCTGGACAACCTGGTAAAGATGGGGCTCCTGGCAAGAGAGAAGCGGGGCGTTCAGAAGTACTACTTCGTGAACAAGAACTGCCCGATTTTCTCGGAGATGAAAGGGCTGATCTTCAAGACCACGGGAGTGCAGGGCGCCATGAAGGCCTCGCTCTCAAGGCTCAAGGGAGTTCAGGCCGCATTCATCTACGGTTCCTACGCCAGGGGGGTTGAGAAAGAGGACAGCAACATCAACCTGATGGTGATCGGCCAGGCGAACATCACCGAATTGAACGATATGGTCATGGGCCTGGAAGACAAGCTGAAGCGGGAGATCGACTATCTGGTTTTTGACGAGCAGGAGTACCGGAAGCGCAAGGAGTCGAAGGACCCCTTTATCCGGGAGATACTGAAAGGGAAAAAAATTTTCCTGGTAGGCAAGGAAGATGAGTTATAACGAACTCAAGGAAATGGGGATTGTGGAGGAGCGGACCACCGAGGTCGCCGAGATCATCTCCCTGGTGACGAGAGTGGAACGCGACCTGTCAACGAGCAGGCTCTTATTTGATAAGGACGAAGAATGGGCTTTTGCAGCAGCTTACCAGGCCATGGCCCGCTCCGCGAGGGCGCTCATTCTCTCCGAAGGATTCAGGCCGAAAGCGGCCCGGGGCAAGGACGCTCAAAAGATCGTGGTTACGGCAGTGGGCGTTATTCTGGGGGAGCGCTACAAGAGCCTCATCAATAAATTCGACCGCATGCGGAGAAAGTATCAAAGCTTCATGGAAGATGCCGGCAGGATCATCTCCCGGTACGAGGCGGGGCAGGCCATTAAGGACGCGGAGGAGTTTATCGCCCTGGTAAACGGAAGGATCCGGGAGAAATACTCGCAGTTGTCACTGCTGAATGATGTACCTCAGCTTGTTTCAAGATAAGGCCGCTTGGATCATGAATGCGGTATGCCGAAAGGGGGTGGACAAATAATGGCAGCCAAGAAGAAGGCCAAGAAGAAGGCCAAGAAAAAAGCGAAGAAAAAGTAGCTTTTATATGAAAGTCCCTGGAACGGGGCCGCCGGGAGCATTCGTGCTCCCGGCGTATTTACCGACAAAAACAGCGGCCTCAGTAATGCCTGCGAATGAGAACGGCTTTAATTTTACGCGTTTATCCATCAATCGATTTGAAGGCGAAAGGGGGTGAAAAATCCATGGCAACCAAGAAAAAGGCCCCGGCAAAGAAGGCGAAAAAAACCACCAAAAAGAAATAACAAATGTGGTATGCTGTTTATATCCTTGTTAAGATTGAATCTCCGCCACGAAGCCGGTCTTCGTGGTTTTGTTTTTCCGGAAGCGCCGGAGGCCGTCTTTTCTCGATACAAGACGGACGACGCGGCTGGAAACGGCCCTATCCATGCGTAAACGGAACTATATAAAGACCAACCGGAGTTCCCGGACCGCCCGCAGAAAAAAGCTGCTCGTCGCGGCAGGCGTCCTCTTCGCCCTCTACCTCCTCGCATCGTTCATCTTCGGCGAGATGGGATTGGTAAAGTACTACCGGATGAAGGCGCAGTATAACGCCCTCACGGAAGAGACTGCCGAACTCAAACAGAACAACGCCGGACTCCGGAAGGACGTTTACGCTCTCAAGAACGAGCCCGCGTACGTTGAGCGGATCGCCCGGGACAAACTGGGACTTGCGCGGAAGGGGGAGATAGTGTACTATTACGCGGAACCGTAAGAAAATAATCAAATTCCAAATTACCAATACTATCCAAACACCAAACTCCAATTTTCCATCCGTTTGGCGCTTGGAATTTTGATTCTCCACCTTTCCCATGTCCGACCATCCTCTCTCCATAGCCTTTGTCTGGCACATGCATCAGCCCTACTATAAGGACGACGTGACGGGCTCCTATATCCTGCCGTGGGTGCGGATGCACGGGATCAAAGACTATTACGACATGCCCGCGCTCCTGACCGATTTCCCCGAGATTCACCAGACCTTCAATCTCGTGCCCTCGCTCCTGAAGCAGATCCGGGATTACGTGGAGAACGGCGCCACGGACCGGTTTCTCGCCCTCACGCTCAAGCCGGCGGCGGAACTCGGTCCGGACGACAAGCTGTTCCTGCTCAAGAATTTCTTTATGGCGAACTGGGACACCATGATCAAGCCCTACCCGGCCTACTGGCAGCTGCTCGACCGGAGGGGCCACAGCGTTTCTCCGGAAGACCTTCGGAACGCCGTGCGCTACTACACCACGCAGGACTATCTCGACCTCCAGGTCTGGTTCAACCTTGCCTGGTTCGACCCGCTCTTTAAGGACGGTGATCCGCTCCTCAGGGGCATGGTGAAAAAGGGATCGGGGTTCACGGAGAACGAGAAGGCGCTTCTCGTGCAGAAACAGCGCGAAGTCATGGCACTCATCATCCCTGAATACCAGCGGCTCGCCGGGCTTGGCAGGATAGAGCTGACCACGACGCCGTTCTACCACCCGATCCTGCCGCTCCTGTACGACACGGACCTCGCAAAGGCGGCCGTTCCCGATATCCGCCTTCCCGTCAATCGCTTTGCCCATCCCGAGGACGCAGAAGCTCAGCTCAAGGCGGCGCTCGCCTACCACGAGAAGCTCTTCGGATCGCGGCCCGCGGGCATGTGGCCCGCCGAGGGGTCGGTGGCGGAAGAGATCATACCGCTCCTCGCCGGGGAGGGCATCCAGTGGATCGGTACGGACGAGGGGGTGCTCGCCCGGTCGCTCGGCGCGAATCTCGAGCGCGATCTCGCCGGAGTGTTGAAGAACCCCGAAGCGCTCTACAGGCCTTATCTGGCCGGCAAGGGCGAGAAGCGGGTTTCGATCGTGTTTCGGGACCGCACGCTCTCCGACCTTGTCGGTTTCGTCTATTCCAAGTGGGACTACAAGAACGCGGTGAACGACCTCATTGACCGGCTTCACCGCGTGCGGCGGGGAGTCAAGGACGGGCCGCACCTGGTCTCGATAATCCTGGACGGAGAGAACGCCTGGGAATATTACCAGAACGACGGGAGGGATTTTTTCCTTTCATTGTATGAACGCCTCAGCAAGGAACAGGGGCTCCGGTGCGTAACCGTCGGGGAATATCTCAAGGAGAACCCCGCGCAGGCGACCATCGAGCGGCTGCATGCGGGCTCCTGGATCAACGCGAACTTCCGAGTCTGGATCGGGCACGAAGAGGACAACCGGGCCTGGGACCTGCTCGCCCAGACGCGCCGGGCGCTTACGGAGTACGCGGCCCGCAACGGGGACCCGGACACGCTCGCCAAGGCATGGGAGGAGATCTATATCGCCGAAGGGAGCGACTGGTGCTGGTGGTACGGGGACGACCACTATTCCGAGAACGACGAGGAGTTCGATCTTCTCTTCAGGACGCACCTGATGAACGTTTATCGCACTATCGGCCTCGACGTGCCGGACGAGCTCCAGATATCCATCCTTCGCGAGGACCGGCAGGCGCTGCCGACGGTGGAACTGACCGCGTTTATTTCGCCCGTCATCGACGGCCGGGTCACGAACTATTTCGAATGGCTGCCGGCCGGGTTCTATGACGTGAGCCAGGGAGGGGGCGCCATGCACCGGGGGGCCTCCATCATCACGCACATCTACTACGGGTTCGACCTCAAGAACCTTTTCCTCCGTCTCGACCCGAGCGGAAGCCTGAACGATGAAAAGGTTTCCGACCTCGCCTTCTTCATCAACTTCCTGAACCCCAAAGGCCTCGACGTGGAACTGCGGATCGTACCGCAGGAGCGGCGCGTGAGCGCCGCGCTCTTCCGCGGTGAAAACAGCGAGCGGAAACAGGTCGCCGTAGTGGATACCGTTGCCGCGAACGACATTATCGAGCTCGCGCTGCCCTTTGACCTGCTCGGCGTCAAGCCGAACGACGAGGTCCAGCTCTTTGTCACGGTGGAGCATCTCGGCTCTGAAGTCGAGAAATGGCCTTTTCGCGGTTACATCCAGTTCAAGGCGCCTACCGAAGACTTCGAGGCCATGATGTGGCAGGTGTAGGAGCGTCTTTGTTTTGGCCAACTTCTTTTTGCGCGACCCCGGCTGATTGACACCCCGAAGGATATTTGCTATGCTTTTTTTACGGTGCTCGTGGTTGCCGTTATCCAAAATAGCGCACAGGAGACCAATGGTATGGATGAACATGAATGGAGCGAGGATTTATCAATCGGCGTCGAGCAGATTGACAATCAGCATAGAGAGCTGTTTCAGCGCATCGGCTCGCTTCGTTGGGCGATCCGGAACGGCCAGGGGAGGGGCGCTCTGCTCGAGACGCTCGCTTTTTTGGAAGAGTATGTTGACGCGCATTTTACCGCCGAAGAAGCCCTGATGCAGCAACACGACTATCCCGGCATTCTTGAGCAAAAGAAGGAACACGAAGGGTTCCTGAAGGAGCTTTTGAGTTTTAAGGAAAAACTGATAGATATGGAAATTGAAGGCGAATTTACCGCGTTCCTGGAGATCGAGATTGAACGGAAGCTCTCCGGCTGGCTGGCGGAGCATATCGGCACCATCGACAGGAAGCTGGGAACGTTCCTCACAGAGAAGATGTAAAATAACCATCCTGCGGAGAGTCGTCCCTAAAAAACGTTCAACAAACAGGGGGTATCGTATGGCTAAAACCAGGAAGATCGGCAAAGTATTAAAAAGCAAGCCCACGATCGAAGGGGCGGGTGTCCACCTCAAGCGGGTCTTCGGGTTTCGCGAGGTCCCGCTGTTCGACCCCTTTCTGCTTCTCGACGATTTTCGTTCGGACAATCCGGAGCAGTATCTCATGGGTTTCCCGTGGCACCCGCACCGGGGGATCGAGACGATCACCTACGTGCTGAACGGCAATGTGGAGCACGGCGACAGCATGGGGAACAAAGGCGTTATTTCTTCCGGCGACACGCAGTGGATGACCGCGGGGAGCGGCATCATACATCAGGAGATGCCCAAAGGAGATGCAGAGGGGTTGATGGAGGGATTTCAACTCTGGGCCAACCTTCCAAAGTCCCGCAAGATGATGGCCCCTCGTTACCGGGACGTGAAAAGCGCGCAGGTCCCGGAGGTGCACCTTCCGAACGGCGCAAAGATCAAGATCATATGCGGCACGATAGATGGCCGGCAAGGGCCCGTTCAAGACATTGTCATCGACCCCGAATATCTCGACGTGACCATCCCGGCACATGCGGAATTTATCCATAAGACCAAGCGAGGGCACACCGTGTTCGCTTATGTTATCGAGGGAAAGGGCTATTTCTGTCCGGAAAAGGAGCCTTTCTCCTATGAGGTCGAAGGGACGAACTATTTCGATATGCAGGCCGAGCCCATGATCGGCAACGGGTCCCTGGTCCTTTTTGGCGATGGAGATCAGATCGCGGTCTCCACGGAAAACAATCCCGTACGCTTCCTGCTCATTTCGGGAAAACCCATCCATGAACCGGTGGCCTGGTACGGCCCGATCGTGATGAATACCGAGGACGAACTGAGGATTGCTTTTGATGAGTACCGGGACGGCACGTTCATCAAGTACGGGAAAACGTAAGTTTGTATGTCCGACAAGTCGATCGTTCTTTTATTTATAAAGGCCCCGATCAAAGGGAAAGTGAAATCCCGGCTCGCTGCCACGGTGGGAGAAGAGGCCGCACTCGAGCTCTATAAACGTTTTGTCCTTGATGCCATTGACACCATAGAAAAAAGCGGGTATCCCCTCAGAATTTGCTATCACCCGCCTGATTCGGGTAAGATTGTTTCGGACTGGCTCGGTCAAAAGAACCATACCATGCCGCAGGAAGGTGACGATCTGGGCGCGAGAATGGAGAACGCCTTCATCCGGATATTCTCGGAAGGGTTTACCGACGCCGTGCTCATCGGAAGCGACATCCCCGATCTTTCGTCCGCTGTCTTTCGGGAGGCCTTCGAGTCGCTCGCGAACGGCAACGCCGTCATCGGCCCGGCAGCGGACGGCGGATATTACCTCATCGGTTTCACTGTCGGCTCGTTCTTTCCGCGCGTATTTCGAGGTATCGCCTGGAGCACAAATACGGTCTTTCGCGAGACCATGGACCTATTGAACGAAGCAGCGCTACGGACCCACCGGGCCCCGGAGCGAAAAGACGTGGACACGCTGGACGATCTGCGGGACCTCTTCGAGCGGAACAGAAACACGGCGTTTGACAAATCGCGGACCATGGCGTATCTTATCAGACACCGAGACAGCTTTTTTCCTAAATCTTAAACAGGCATGACGAAACAGAAAAAACAGATACTCCTGCTCGTCCTCTTCATCGCGGCGATCGCCGCACTCCGCTATTCCCCCCTGGGCACGGTCCTGACCTTTGAGAACCTGAAACAGCACCGGGATGTCTTGCTGGCGTTCGTGCAGGACCACTATGCCACGTCCACTGCGCTTTTCATCGTCGTATATATACTCGCTACGGCCTTCTCCGTCCCCGGCGCCGTGATCCTGACGCTTGCGGGCGGGTTTCTGTTCGATACGGTCGCCGCCACGGCCTACGTGAACGTCGGGGCAACGACAGGCGCGGCATTGGCTTTTTTGTCAGCGCGGTATCTGCTCGGAAAGCGTTTGCAGGAGAAGTATTCCCTCCAGCTTAAACGGTTTAACGAGGAGTTCGAGCAAAACGGCGCCCGGTATCTTTTAACGCTGCGGTTCATCCCGGTCTTCCCATTTTTTGTGATCAATTTTCTGGCGGGCCTCACGAACGTGCCGCTGAAGACCTTCGTCTGGACGACCTCGCTCGGCATCATCCCCGCCACCGCCGTATTTGCCTTTGCCGGAAGGCAGCTCGGAACGATCGACTCACCTTCGGGAATAGTATCCAAAAATATGTTGTTTGCCTTCGCGGCCTTGGCGCTCATTACGCTTTTCCCGGTGCTTCTGAAACGCATCAAAGCCGGGAAAAAGGAACCGGGCCAATAACACGGCACGAAGTCCGAAGGAGGTTTTATGGACAAGCAGAAACAGGCGGCGGAAATCGTGATGCGGCTCAAAAAAGAATATGCGGGCACACCGCAGACGGCGCTCCATTTTTCAACCCCCTTCGAACTTCTGGCAGCGACCATTCTTTCCGCCCAGACCACGGACGTGCAGGTCAATAAGGTGACCGAGACCTTGTTCAAGAAATACCGGACCCTCGAGGACTTTGCGAACACCACGCCGGAGAAACTGGCGAAAGACGTCGCGTCCGTAAATTTTTACAAGAACAAGGCGAAGAACATCAACAACACGGCAAAGATGATCCTCGAAAAATTCAACGGGAAAGTGCCGAAGACCATGGCGGAACTCGTCACGCTGCCGGGCGTGGCCAGGAAAACGGCGAACATCGTATTGTCGAGCGCTTTCGGCATCGACGAAGGAATCGCCGTGGACACTCACGTGAAGCGGCTGGCCTATCGGCTCGGTTTGACGAAACACGAAGATCCGGTGAAGATCGAGAACGACCTTATTTCCATCACGCCGCAACAGGAATGGGGGGACCTCTCGCACCTTTTGATATTCCACGGCAGAAAAATCTGCCAGGCGAGGAAGCCGAAGCACGACGAATGCGTCCTCTCCGACATCTGTCCTTCGAGGAACATCTAAGGACCGTCGTGATTACTCAAGTCAACTACTTCGCTTTGCGCAAGGCACGCCTGATAATTAAGGGAATTTCGAAGTTGAGCACAAGCCCCCACCTGCTTGAGGTCCGTGCATCGGGTGGCCGCGCGCTTTATTGCGCCCGCGCTCTGCAGCAGACCTGAGTAGTTACGGGAAGTCCGAAATTTACGAGCGTATCTCCTATTGTTTTTAACCTGCTTTTCATGATAAAATAGTTTTACTGTGCTCGGACATCACGATTGCAGTTATGTCACGTCCCCTCATTACTATTTTCTTGCCGAGAGGAGCAGAATGGTATGAAAAGCATCCGCCGACAGTTGATTAAGACGCTGGCCATAGCCGGGACCGCGCTCCTGTTTATGGGAGCGAGCAACAACAACGTGACTTCAAGCGTGACCAGCAGCGTAACGGGAACTGTTACCAGCAAACCTACAACCAGCGTGGTCAGCAAACCAACCGGCAGCGTAACCAGCAGCGCTACGACGAGCGTGATAAGCAGGGAGACCGGCACCCCGGCGGTCCTTTCGCCGTACGCCGAAGAAGTCGCCCGGACCATCAAATTCGACCGGCAGGTGCTCGTTATTGTTAAAGAGGAGACGCAGGAGCATATCCAGCGGCTGATCGGCTACGATGAAAATGATTTTCAGATCATGGCCCCCGGCATCGTTGTTTCGGTGCCGCGGGACAAAACGGACCGCGTCCTCGCTTTGCTCCGCCTGAAGCTGGCGCCCCTCAACTATATACCTTTTATCGTGGAGATGAATGCGGCCCTCAGGACCGACAAAATCGGCGTCATCAAAGGTCCGGACCAATATGAAATACTCCGTATCATGCATACCGACGGAGACGACTATGACATCTCCCATCAGGACGTGCTCGACCGGCTGAAAGAGTGGGAGAAGTGCTGTCCTTTCGTCATCATCGGGGCCGGGAGCAGCTGGGTCGAGATCGAGTTTAAAACGCTGCCCCGGGACCTCAAGGCCTTTGCCGAAGAAGTCCATGACTTCGCCCCTGATACCGTGGATCAGGGACCGGGGACCATCGAGGGGCTGATCAGGGAACTCAAGAGAACGAACAGGCTGTTTCTCGTATGGGAGTGAGGAGCGGCGGGAAACGGGCCGCGGTCAATCATGACGGCGCAGGCCATAAAAAAAGCAGGCGGGATTTCCGCCTGCTTGATATCCAAAATTACATTTTTTCCGCTCTATATAATGAATTAGCGGTATAGAAGGAATTACTTCGTGCCCGTGGGGGCCGTCTTCATTTCCTTCTTCTCTTTCTTTGCCTTCTTTGCCTTGGCCTTCTTTGCCTTCTTCTCCGCCTTCTTCGCCGGAGCAGTCGACGTTCCCGATGACATCGGTTCTGCCGCAAACGCTACGCCGAGGGTAAGAGCAAACGCCATTGCCGTGAAAAGTGCAATTATCTTCTTCATTCTGTATTCACCTCCCTTCGTTTTAAAGTAGGGGCACTCTATCAAATTTGCCGAGGCATGTCAAGCACAATCGGCTGCCAAAAAGGCTCCTGTTGGCAATATATGCAGAATTGCTTGACAATGTATCAATACCTTACCTTCATCTCCTTTCCTGACAGGCACCCGGTGTGGTTGCACTTATTGAGACACTGTTTTTCGGGAAAAGTTTACCGCCATCCGCAATAAAGATCCCGCAATGAAATTTGTCCTCACCGGACCGTGCCAGTGATTTCTTGACAAACAGGGATGATTCAGTTAGATTAATTTAAATTCAGCTTCAGTAGTACCATTATGAAATCGCATGATTAGGTTCCCTTTCAGGACGCATACGGGCGTCAAGGTCTATGTCCTTGCGGGACTGCTTGCGCTCATCACCCTCCTCCATTACCTTGCCGGCGGCGCGATGGCGGGCATACTGCACGGCCTGCTCGGGCATCTGTATATCGTGCCGATCATCCTCGGAGCGTATTGGTTCGGGATCAAGGGCGGAGTAATCGTCTCAATACTCTCGACGGCGTTCTTTGCGCCGCACTTGCTCATGCACTGGGCAGATCCTTTTCTGGATATTTACAATTACACCGAGCTGTTTCTTTTTCTTCTGATCGGCGGAGTGACCGGTGTGATGAGCCAGATGGAGCGCAACCAGCGCATGCGCTATGAGGAGGCGCTGTCCCGGCTTGACGAGTCCCACCGGAAGCTCAAGGAGCAGACGGACGTTCTTTTCCAGACCGAGGAACAGTTGCGGCTCGCCGACCGCCTGTCAGCGCTCGGGGAGCTTTCCGCCGGAATGGCGCACGAGATACGGAACCCGCTCGGCTCGATCAAGGGCGCGGTCGAGATCCTGAAAGACGATTACGGTCCGGACGACGCCAAGTACGAGTTTATCCAGATACTGCAAAAAGAAACGGAACGGCTGAACAGGATCGTGCAGGAGTTCCTGGGTTTCGCCCGCCCGAAACAGCCGGAGTTCCGGGTTGCCGACGTGAACGAGGCCGTCGAGTCGGTGCTGACCCTCATCATGCAGGAAGCGAGGAAGACGGGCGTTACGGTGGAAAAGAAACTCGACCGGTCCATCGGGAAACGGAACCTCGACCCCGGCATGCTCAAACAGGCGTTCCTCAATCTGGTTTTGAACGCGATCCAGGCCATGCCCCAAGGCGGCGTTCTGACCGTGGAGAGCGGGCTGCGGAATGACGCAATCGAGGTGAAAATATCCGACACCGGCGAGGGCATCACGGAAGAGCACAGGAAGAAGCTCTTCAACCCTTTTTTCACCACCAAGAAAAACGGGACCGGACTGGGCCTCGCGATCACGTACCGGATCATCGAGAACCACCGCGGCAGGATCGACGTCGCGAGCGAGCCGGGAAAGGGCTCGACGTTCACGGTCAGAATACCGGCGTAAAAGAGCATATGGAGCGAGCCACGCCGAGGCGTGGCGTAAATTAATTACGGCAACGCGGTTGCCTTGGTCCAAACATGAAAAAACCATCCATTCTCCTCATAGACGATGACGACAGCCTCCGCCGGGTCATGGAGTTCGGCCTGACCGAGGCGGGGTACGCGGTCCAGGCCGCGGCAAGCGGCGAGGAAGGGCTGCGGCTGTTCGAGAAAGGCCCGTTCGGCGCGGTGATTACGGACATCACCATGCCCGGCATGAGCGGCATGGAGGTCCTGGCAAAAGTCCGTCAGCGCGATGCGGGGACACCGGTCGTCATCATTACGGCGTACGGCACGATCGAGAGCGCCGTCCTGGCCATGAAACAAGGCGCCTTCGACTACATCACCAAACCGTTTAACCGCGACGAGCTGCTGCTTACGCTCGACAGGGCGTTCAAGATGATGCGCCTTGAACAGGAGAACAGAGAACTTCGGGCCGAAGTCACGGAACGGTACCGCTTCGAGAGCATCATCGGCAGCAGCGAGACTATGCGCGAAGTCCTGGACCTGGCCGGCCGCGTGGCCGCGAGCGACGCCACCGTTCTCATTACCGGCGAGCGGGGGACCGGCAAGGAACTTCTTGCGAAAGGCATCCATTTCAACAGCTCCCGGGCCCGAGGGCCGTTCGTCGCGGTGAACTGCGCCGCCATTCCCGAGACCCTGATCGAGAGCGAACTCTTCGGCCACGTGAAAGGGGCCTTTACCGGCGCCGTTAGGGACAAGGAAGGCAAATTCGCGCTTGCCGACGGCGGAACGATTTTACTGGACGAGATCGGGGACCTTCGCATCGATCTTCAGGCGAAAATACTTCGGGTCCTGCAAGAGCGGACCGTCGACCGGCTCGGCGACGTGAAATCCCTTCCCGTAGACGCACGGGTCATCGCTTCCACGAACAGGGACCTCGAGCAGGCCATCAAGGAAGGGAACTTTCGCGCCGACTTGTATGATCGAATAAACGTCATTGCGCTGCGCATGCCTCCGCTCCGGGAACGCAGGGATGATATCCCGCTTCTCGCGGACCATTTTCTCAAAAAATTCAACAAGGGCCCCCGCGTGAGCATAAATCAGGAAGCTCTTCGCGCCCTTCTTTCTTATTCCTGGCCCGGGAACGTCCGCGAGCTGGAGAGCGTTATCGAGCGGGCGTCGGTGCTGAAGCGGGGCGACGTCATCACCCCGGCGGAACTGCCGGACAAACATGCCATGCCGGGCGGAGGCGCCCTGGACATCATCCTCAATTTGCCGGAAGGGGGGATTTCCCTCGAGGGCTTGGAGAAAGAACTCATCGTCAAGGCGCTTGAAAGGAACAAGGGAAACCAGACCCGGGCCGCCGAATACCTCGGGATCACGAGACCCACGCTCATCTACCGCATGGAGAAGTACGGACTGAAGTGACGGATGCAGGATACAGGATAAAAACCTTCATCACGAAAAAGAAGGAGAACGATTATGAAAACGATAACGCTCAAAATTCAGGGAATGACCTGCGGACACTGCGTGATGCGGGTCACCAAGGCGCTAAAGGCCGTGCCCGGGGTCAAGGACGCGCAGGTCGATCTGCAGAAGGCAGAGGCCGTGGTCGCCTACGACGAGACCTCGGCAACGCAGGACAAGCTTTCCTCCGCGGTGGCGGAGGCGGGGTACCAGGTCGTATCGTAAACGACTTTTCCTTCCATCGCTTGACAAGCGCAGGCCGTCTCAGTATAATCTTTTCGCGCGGAAACGCCGTTTTTAAATACCCTATCGGAGGAAGCAATGGCCAAGACGATGCAAGACCTGATGCCCGCAAATGCAAGGAAAAAACTGGGAGGCGCGAGCAAGCTGAATGTGTTGTCCTCGCACGATATTTTCCGGGTGCTGAAGGACGACAAGGTGATCATCATGGCGTGCAATACCCGGATCAAGCACGTGATTCCCGGCATCATGCGCGCGGCCCAGGACCTGGACGCAATCGTGTGCTACGAACTCGCAAAGAGCGAGAGCAATCTGAAGGGGGGCTATACCGGCATGACCCCGGCCCAGTTCGCGGACGTCGTGTTCGGCTATGCGGAGACAGTGAAGCTCACCAGGCCTTTCTTTGTCCATGGCGACCACGTGACCACGAAGAGCCCCGATCCTGCAGTCGTCGGCGAATCCCGGGACTTGATCAAAGCGCAGCTCGAGGCGGGCTTTACCTCAGTGGCCATCGACGCTTCGTTCAACGAGACCGATGACAACATCAAGATCAGCGCCGGGCTGGGCCGCATGGTGCTCGACGCCGGAGCCGGACTCGAGGCGGAAGTAGGCGAGATCAAATCGACGAAAGAGGGCGGCGAGCTCACGACCGTGGACGAGGCGGTGGAGTTCATCGCAGGCATGGAGAAGGCCGGGGTGCATGCCGATCTCCTGGCCACCAACAACGGGTCCAAGCACGGCAACTACACGCCGGGCGAGGAAGTCCATATCGAGCTCAAGCGCACGGGGGACATCTACAACGCGATCAAGAAGTGGGGCGTCTGCATTGCGCAGCACGGCATCACCGGGACGCCGCTCGACATGGTAGGCCAGTTTGCCGACTACGGGATACGCAAGGGCAACGTGGGCACCAACTGGCAGAACATATGCCACGAATGCCTGCCCCCCGACCTCATGGACAAGATGCGCGACTGGTGCCGGAAAGAGAGCAAGGACATCAAATTCGCCACCAAGCAGTTCCTGTCCGATATCAATTCCATTCCCAGGGACTGCGCGAAGGTGATCGAGGACTCGGCCTACCGATCGGCCGCGGAGTTCATCACGGCCTTCCGCGCCAGGGGCACGGCTTCGCTGGTGGAAAAGCGGCTGCTGGGCAAGTAATGATTTCGTTGTAAAAAATTTCCGCATACAACGACGTGTCCCGGAGCCAGGGAGACCGCGAGGTTGCAGATGGAACCCCAATCCAAATGGAATGTCATACTCTCACGCTTCAGGCGGCAACTCCCCCTGGACATCGGACACTGTTCGCCCATCGCCCTCCGGAACATCATCCTCAATGTATCCACGCCGGATTCCATCCTCGAACGCATCGCGGAAATATATTACGATGACGATGAGGTCCTTCGCGACCTCATCCGCTGTCCGAACCTGTCCGAAACGACGCTGGCGTTTATCGCCCTCACCGGACCGGAAGAGATCAAAAGTTTCATCGCCGGCACGCGGGTCGTCGAGGTCGTGATGGGAGACGAAGACGCGGGTGCGGCCGGTCCTGCTCCGGAGAGAGAAAAGAAGAAGCTTAATATACAGCAGACCATTCAGCGGATGACCCCTGCGCAGAAAATCAAGCTCGCTTTAGCGGGGGCCAAGGACGCCCGCGGCCTGCTCATCCGCGAGTCGAGCAAAATAATCGCTACATCAGTCCTGTCAAATCCGCGGATCACCATCGGCGAGGTGGAGTTTTTCGCCAAATCGACGAACCTGAGCGAGGACGTTATCCGCAAGATTGGGACAAACTCCGAGTGGACGAGAAAAACCTCGGTCATCAGCGCGCTGGTGAACAACCCCAAGACGCCGGTCGGCGTTTCACTTCCCTTTGTCAATAGGCTGTCCGACCGGGACCTCGGCATTCTGGAAAAGAGCCGCAGTGTTCCCGAAGCGGTGCGCACGGCCTCCAGGAACCTGATCATCAAGAGAAAGCTCGGTAAAGGGTAGCCCCCCATTTTTATTCCCGCCGGCAGGGCCGGAAGTTCCTCCCAACTTCACAGAAACCGAGGTATCGTTGTGAATCGTTCCATAATCGCTCTGCTCGCCCTTATGACGCTTGTGTCCGGATGCGCCGGCTCAGGTCCGAAGACCGTGCAGAAGACCGAGACGATCATGGGCACGGAGGTGACCATCACCGTCGTGGCGAGGTCAACCGAGGAGGGCAAGGCGGCCATCGATGCCGGAATGGCGGAATTGAGGCGGCTCGATGCCATGATGTCGTTGTATAAGAACGACAGCGAACTTACCAGGGTGAATCTTGCGGCGGGCAAGCATCCCGTTAAAGTTTCTCCGGAGATGATCGAGGTGGTGGAGGCCGCCCGGAAAATATCGGACCTCTCGGACGGGGCCTTCGACATCACGATCGGGCCGCTCGTCGTCCTGTGGCAAATGCGGCTCAAAGAGGGAACAGTCCCGACGGACGCTGAAATAGCGCGGGTCCGTCTTCTCGTGAACTATCGCACTATCGTCGTTGACAAGAAGGCGTCGACGATTTTTTTGAAGAAACCCGGTATGATTATGGACTTCGGCGGCATGAAGGGATACACGGCGGACCGGGCTTCGGAAATAATAAAAAAGCGCGGAATCAAGAACACCATAATCGCCGTTGCGGGGGACATCTGGGTCCTGGGCCACCGGGAAGACGGCAAACCCTGGCGGATCGGCGTGCAGCACCCCCGGGAGACCGACAAGACCCTGGCGGTGCTGGACCTGAGCGACAAGTACATTTCCACCTCCGGCGATTATGAGCGGTTCGTCATCAGGGAGCGCAAGCGATACCACCACATCATCGACCCCCGGACGGGAAAACCATCCCGGGGGGTCATCTCCGCGACCCTGATCGGAGATAAGGGAGCGTTCATCGATCCCTTGACCAAGGTGCCGTTTATACTCGGTCCCGAACAAGGCTTGAAAATCGTGAAGAAATTCGGCTGCGAGGCCATCATCGTCGATGAACAGGGAAAAGTCTTTATGACCGACGGCATACAGGGAATGAAAGAAGAAGATTTTGATAAGAAGTAAGCTGTACGTTTTTGTTTCGCTTTATACCTTCGGTCGTCTATCTCATCGGCGCGAAACGAGCGTTGTGGCTTGCGGAAAAAATCAATGCTGCGAGTGATGAGCTTGGGAGCTTACATAATGCAAACAGCGCACGCCAAACAGCTTTCTTTTATCGACCGGTTTCTGACCCTCTGGATCTTTCTTGCGATGGCCGTCGGCGTCGGCCTCGGTTATCTGTTCCCCGGAGCGGAACAATTCATCAACTCTTTTTCCAAAGGCACGACAAACCTTCCGATAGCCATCGGCCTCATCCTCATGATGTTTCCGCCGCTCGCCAAGGTGCGGTACGAGGACCTGCCGAAGGTGTTCAGCAACTACAGAATCCTTGCCGTCAGCCTCATCCAGAACTGGATCGTCGGGCCCATCGTCATGTTCATTCTGGCGCTCGTGTTCCTCCATGCCTATCCGGACTATATGGTCGGCGTGATTCTCGTAGGGCTCGCGCGGTGCATCGCCATGGTGCTTGTCTGGAACGACCTTGCCTGCGGCGATCCGGATTATGTTGCGGGTCTGGTTGCTTTTAACGCCCTGTTTCAGGTTTTGACCTATCCGATTTACGCCTGGCTCTTCGTAAC
Organism: Nitrospirota bacterium; assembly: GCA_041476485.1. GTDB lineage: Bacteria > Nitrospirota > UBA9217 > UBA9217 > UBA9217 > JBAZLV01. Next base: position 7,058 of record JBGOTO010000012.1, on the reverse strand, counting down.
GGTCCTCCCGCCCCTGTTCGGCCTCTCCGGCGCCGCGGTGGACGTTTCGATCGCCGAGATCGCCAAGAGCGTTTTCATTTACCTCGGCATTCCGTTCTTTGCCGGTATCATCACGCGCCTCACTCTCATCAGGATCAAGAACAAGAAATGGTACCACGAGAAGTTCATCCCGAAGATCAGCCCCATCACCCTGATCGCACTGCTCTTCACGATCATCGTCATGTTCTCGCTCAAGGGCGAGTATATCATCAAGCTCCCGCTGGACGTCCTGCGAGTGGCTCTCCCGATGCTCATCTATTTCGTATTCATGTTTCTGGCGACCTTCTGGATCGCAAAAAAGATCGGCGCTGATTATGCCAGGTCCGCGACGTTGAGTTTTACCGCGGCATCGAATGACTTCGAACTGGCCATTGCCGTGGCCGTGGCGGTCTTCGGGATCAATTCCGGCGTTGCATTTGCCACGGTCATCGGGCCGCTGGTGGAAGTCCCCGTTTTGATCGGCCTGGTGAACGTCGCGCGGTATTTTCAGAGGAAGTATTACGCAGGCCAGTACTGCAAGGTCGAGGCGGCGGAACCTTTATAAACAGGAGGCGTTATGCTGATTGCAAAGTCGGCGCTGTTGTTCATCGTTGCCGGCCTCTGTGAGATCGGGGGCGGCTACCTCGTCTGGCTCTGGCTGCGGGAGGGGAAAAACGTCTGGTTTGGCCTTGCCGGGGGAGCCATCCTGGTCCTCTACGGCATCGTGCCGACCTTGCAGCCCGCCCATTTCGGCAGGGTGTACGCCGCCTACGGCGGAATATTCGTCGTGATGTCCGTTCTTTGGGGCTGGAAAGTGGACAAAATTTTGCCTGACCGGTTCGACCTGATAGGCGGGATGATCTGCCTCATCGGCGTCGGCGTGATCATGTACTGGCCGAGGAGTTGACTTCTACTATAAAAAAGAGTTGCGAATATGTGCATATGCTGCTATAGTTTAACAAGTATGACAGATCGTTACTCGTAAGGAGGCGGTATGGTAAAGCTGACGGACAGCGCCGTAAAAAGATTCAAGGAAGCCGTGGAAAAACAGGGAACTGCCGGAGACGGAGTGAGGATATTCGTCGTCCCGGGCGGCTGAAGCCCCTCTCTGGCTATGGACATAGCCAAAGCAGCCAAGCAGGGCGACAAGACCCTTGAGGTGCAGGGCTTGAAGCTCTTCCTGGAAGAACGGGCGTACGATATGCTGATGAACACGAACATCGATTATGAGGAAGGCCACGGTTACGTATTCGTCGGGGCGCAGCAGAGCTCCTGCGGCACGTGCAGTTGCTAAAAACGAGGAACAGAAGAATTACCAGTTGGCCGCTGTCCTGTCTGTTGGGACAGCGGTTTTGTTTTTGGCCCCTTTGCGGCACGGGTTTCAGTTTGACAATGGGGTGTTTTGTGTTATAGTTTAATGGTACACAGGAAATGAACGACACGAAAGGGGGTTGAGATGATAAAATCAGATTTGACAGCGCTGACTGTAGCTGAACTCAAAGCCCTTGCGAAAAAGAGGAACGTGTCACTGCCTGCGGGCGCGAAGAAATCCGAAATTATCGATGTGTTGACCCTCAGCTCCACGGTCGAGAAGCCGGCGGCAAAGAGAGCTGCTGTTGCGAAAAAACCCGCAGCCGGGAAGACCGTGAGGGCCGAAAAGAGCGCGGCGGGAACGAAGGCGCCCGTGAAACGCGTCCGGACCGGGAAATTGCCGGAAGCGGCCGCGCGGGTGCGCGAATGGAAGATGCCTCCCGCTGCCGAAGGGCCGCTCATGGCGCAGGAACGGGTTTCGGAGTCCAAGTACTACACCGGCCCGGAACAGCAGCCGGCGGTCGCAACGTACGGAGATTTGCCGCAGGGCTACGGGGAGGACAAGATCGCACTCCTGTCGCGCGATCCTTTTGTGGCGTATGCCTACTGGGAGGCGACGCAGGCTCGGCTGGAGCGGGAGAAGGCGTGGTTCGGCCTGGACAGCAAGCTCTGCGCCCGGATTTACGATATCACGGGCGTCCAGTTCGACGGCCGGAACGCCGTTGCGTATTTCGATCAGGAGCTCTTCGAGCGCATCGGAAACTGGTATTTCGATCTGGGAAGGCCGAGCCACTCATTTTGCGTCGATCTCGGCCTGCTCACACCCGACGGGCGGTTCCTGACGCTTGCCCGGTCGAACTATATCACCATGCCGCGTGACAGCGTGTCCGACGTCGTCGACGACGAGTGGATGCTCCTGGATGAGGAGTTCATGAAGCTCTACGGCGTCCCGAGCGGGCTTTCCTCTCCGCAGCTGCAGGAGCTGGTGAAGCGCCGGCGCATGCTGGAGATCACCTCGCCGGGCATGTTCTCACGCCCGAAGGCGAAACGGAAGTAACGTTCTCCGTCCCGCATCATGCCTGGAAAGATCGAGAGCGGTAAAAGATCATTATGAAAAAGTCCATCCGACGTGGATGGACTTTTCTGTTGATTGGAGCGGTTTGAAGAAAAAGTCACTGAGACAAAAAGCCAGGAAAAGTGGAGGACGGATGGAAAAAGGCTATCTGGCGCTGGTGCTGCACAGTCATTTGCCCTATGTGAGGCACCCGGAACACGACCGGTTCCTCGAAGAGGACTGGCTCTACGAAGCGATCACCGAAACCTATGTTCCGCTCCTCAATGTTTTCGACAGTCTGGTGAACGACGGCGTGGATTTCCGCATCACGATGAGCCTCACGCCCACGCTCATTTCCATGCTCACCGACCCGCTGCTTCAGCAGCGGTATGTGCGGCACATCAACAGGCTCATCGAGCTTGCCGAAAAGGAAGTCGAGCGCACCAGGGAGCAGCCGGAGTTCAACCCCATCGCCCATATGTACCGGGACCTGTTTACGAACGCCCGATACGTTTTTGAAGAAAAGTACGGCCGCAATCTCGTGGGCGCGTTCCGGAAATTTCAGGACCTGGGCAAGGTCGAGATCATCACCTGCGCGGCGACCCACGGGTTCCTGCCGCTCATGCCGAACCGGAACGCCGTTCGGGCGCAGATCCTGGTCGCGGTCGAGCATTACAAAACGCATTTCGGCAGGGCCCCGAAGGGCATCTGGTTGCCGGAGTGCGGATACTCCGAGGGGCTCGACGAAATTCTGAAGGAGGCCGGCATCCGCTACTTCTTCACGGACTCGCACGGCGTGTTCCATGCGTCGCCGCGGCCGAAGTACGGGGTCTACGCGCCGATCTACTGCCGCTCGGGCGTGGCGGCCTTCGGCAGGGACATCGAATCTTCCAAGCAGGTCTGGAGCTCCATCGAGGGGTATCCGGGGGACCACAACTACCGCGACTTCTACCGGGACGTGGGCTTCGACCTGGATTACGAATATATCAGGCCCTATCTTCATCCGGACGGCGTGCGCGTAAACCTCGGAATCAAGTATTACAAGATCACGGGCACGACGAACCACAAGGACCCCTACATCCGCCAATGGGCCCTCGAACGGGCGGCCCAGCACGCGGGCAACTTCCTGTTCAACCGGGAGAAGCAGGCCGAGTGGCTTGCCGGGGTCTTTCAGGACCGAAAGCCGATCATCGTTGCGCCCTACGACGCGGAGCTGTACGGACACTGGTGGTTCGAAGGGCCGAACTGGCTGGATTACCTCATCCGGAAGACCGTGTTCGACCAGAAGACCGTGCGGCTGATCACGCCGTCCGAGTACCTGAAAGAGAACCCGAAATGCCAGGTCTCGACGCCGTCCGCTTCAAGCTGGGGGTACAAGGGGTACGCGGAAGTGTGGCTCGACGGTTCGAACGACTGGATCTACCGGCATCTGCACAAGGCCGCGGACCGCATGGTGGAGCTGGCGCAGGCGTTCCCCCAGAGCGAAGGCGTGCAGCGGCGCGCGCTCGCCCAGGCGGCCCGGGAACTGCTCCTGGCGCAGAGCTCGGACTGGGCTTTTATCCTCAAGACCGGCAGTCACGTGGAATACGCGGTCAGAAGGACAAAAGAACATCTGCTCCGGTTCACCATGCTCTACCATGATATTCAAAACAACAGTATTGACGAAGGCCGGCTCGGTGATTTAGAATACAAAGACAACCTGTTCCCTGAAATCGATTACCGGGTATATGCTTAAGCCGTCCCTCATCAAAGAACTGAAAACCATCGTCGGTCCCGCCAACCTTTTCACTTCAGCGGAAGAGCTGCTCGCGTATTCCTACGATGCCACTCAGCAACGATCGCTCCCCTGGGCCGTGGCCCGGCCCGCGACTGCGCGTGAAGTTTCGGATATTCTCCTGCTCGCAAACCGGGAACGGGTCCCCGTGGTCCCGCGCGGCGCGGGGACCGGCATGTCGGGCGGGTCCGTGCCGGTGCGCGGCGGCATTGTGCTTTCCCTCGAGCGCATGAACAGGATTATCGAGATCGACGAGGACAATCTTATCGCCGTGGCCGAATCGGGGGTCATAACCGGCGACCTCCAGCGCGAGGTCGAGTCCCGGGGCCTGTTCTATCCGCCGGACCCGGCCAGCCACAAAACCTGCACCCTCGGCGGCAATGTGGCCGAATGCGCCGGCGGGCTTCGCGCCGTGAAATACGGAGTGACCAAGGATTATGTCCTCGGCCTTGAAGTCGTTTTGCCGACCGGCGAGCTCATCCGTACCGGCGCGCGCACGATAAAAAGCGTGGCGGGGTATGACCTCACGAAGCTCATTGTCGGCTCCGAAGGCACGCTTGGAATCGTCACCAAAATAATTTTGAAGCTGTTGCCCCTTCCGGAGACGGTCAGAACGCTGTCCGCTTTTTTCAACGATGTCCAGGGCGCCGCTTCGGCCGTATCGAAGATCATTGCGAGCAGAATCATGCCGCGCGCCCTCGAATTCGTGGACCGGGCGTCGTTACAAGCGGTCGAGACCTATCTGCAGGAGGACCTGTCCGGAGGCGCGGCAGCCATGCTGCTCGTGGAAGTGGACGGGACCGCGGAATCCACGCGGCACGAGGCGCAGAGGATCGCGGAAATCATGAAGACCGCCGGCGCGCTCCGCGTGAACAGGGCCGGGTCGGAGCAGGAGCGGGAGCATCTCTGGAAAGCGCGGCGCGAAATATCCCCGGCGCTCAAGACCCTTAAGCCGGTGAAAGTGAATGAAGATATCGTCGTTCCCCGCAGCAGGATCCCCGAGCTTCTGCGGGAGATCGGCGCTATAGCGCAGCGGTACGGCTTTCTGATCGCGAGCTTCGGCCACGCGGGCGACGGCAATATTCATACGAACATCATGATAGACGAAGAAGACAGGCCGAGGGCAGAGACCGCGGTACGGGAAATTTTTGCGGCGACGCTGCGGCTCGGCGGGAGCATCTCCGGGGAACACGGGATCGGCATGTCCAAGGCAGCATATCTGCCGATGGAACTGGGGCCGGAGACGCTCGGCGCGATGAAACGGATCAAGCAGGCGCTCGACCCGAACAATATCCTGAATCCCGGAAAGATATTTCTTCAGGGTTCTTAAATAAAGATTTATAATATTGATATGCGGATCAGACTAAAAATAATTTTTATCAGCGTTTTTCTGGCGGTGTGCCTGGCGGCGCAAGGGCCGCTCCGGGCGGATGAAAATGCCGCACAGACGGAAGAGGCGTTCAGGCTTGACGTGCAGTCGCTGCGGCAAGAGGCGGCCCGGCTTGAGGCGGAGAACCAGGGCCTGCGTTTTATGTTGAAAGCGCTTGAGGACGAAGAGCCCTATCTGGTCGTGGATACCGAAATCAACCGGCTGAGCTTACGGCAGGGGAACGATGTCCTGCACACGGCCGTCTGCGGAACCGGCAGCCGCGGGTTCATGAAGGCTGAAACGGGGAACAACTGGTTTTTTGAGACGCCGATGGGGTCCTTTACCGTGCTCGGGAGAGAGCGGAACCCGGTCTGGATAAGGCCGGACTGGTCTTACGTGGAAGAAAACATGCCCATCCCCCCCGAAGGCGATCCCGACCGGCTGGTGCACGGCGTGCTGGGCAAATACGCGCTGCTCCTCGGCAACGGCTATAAGATTCACGGCACCAAGTGGACCAATCTTCTCGGCACGCACTTTACCCACGGGTGCATCTCGCTCGGCGACGACGATCTCGACCTGATATATAAATCGGTGAAGACCGGAACGAAGGTGTATATTTACTGATGCGCACGTATAGGAACCATATAATTGCATGCCTGTTTCTCGTGCTTTCCGTTTTCCTTATGGGCGCCGACGGGGGCGCGCGAAACGGAGACGAGACCGCAACCCTGTTGGAATCCCGGCGGATGTTGCTCCAGAAGATCGAAACGCTCCGGCGCGAGCAGGATTACCTGCTTTTTCGGAAGGCGATGTACGAGGCGGATTCGAAGTATCTCGTTTTGAACGTCACGGGAAGGACCGGGCAGCTCATGTATAAAAATAGAGTGCTCAAGACCTTTCCCTTTTTCCCCTCCCGAAGGCTTGCCGACGGATCGATGCTGACCGGAAAGCTGGCCTTGACTGAGAAAGTGGATGGGAAGCGAGGCCGCTTCCGAATGCTGTTCGGCACGGACCTTGTCATGCAAACGAAACAAGCCGCGGCCCCGCAGCGGAAGACGAAGCCGCTTGCGCTGTCTCTTGCGAAAAAGGACATGCAATCGGTCTATTCCGCCATCGAACAGGGAGCTCTGGCGTATATCGTGCGGTGACACCTTATCCCGTTTTCCGTTCTTTTCAATTGACTCGCGAATATTTACCGGTATAATCATGATGCTCCAGCCTCAGTTCAGCATGGCATGACAAGGGCCGTCACATGGTCAAAGAAGAACATAAAATACTTATCATAACCGTCACCGGCATCGTTTTCCTTTGGGTTGCCGACGCGGCTTTTGATTCCTTCCTGGCCCATGAGGGGCCTTTTTTTCAGCTGCTCACGAACGTGACATCCCACGATACGTTTCTTCGGCTGATGATGGTCATGAGCTTTTTCCTCTTCGGTTTCGTCCTGTCGAGAATAGTGGCCAACCGCAATAGGTCTGAAGCCGTACTGAAGCACCACGCCGCGGCCATCGAAACCTCCATGGACGGCATCG
>JBGOTO010000011.1:0-36628 GCA_041476485.1 Nitrospirota bacterium | reverse complement strand
GGATATGCACGTCGTCAAGGCGCTCAAAACCACGCTGAACGAAAATGTCGCCATGATCAGGGACACGGTTGCGTTTCTGAAAAAGCATATGGATGAGGTCTTTTACGACGCCGAGCACTTTTTCGACGGGTATCGGGCAAACCCCGAGTATGCCGTCCGAACGATCCTTGCGGCGGAAGCGGCGGGCGCGGACTGCATCGTGCTGTGCGATACGAACGGCGGAACGCTGCCGCACCAGGCCAAAGAAATCATTACGCAGATAAAGCAACGGATCAAAACGCCTTTCGGCATTCACGCGCATAACGATGCGGATTCGGCCGTAGCAAACTCGCTGATGGCTATCAGGATGGGCGCCGTGCAGGTCCAGGGCACCATCAACGGTTACGGCGAGCGGTGCGGGAACGCCAACCTCTGTTCCATCATTCCGAACCTCAAACTCAAGATGGGGATCGACTGCATCCCTGACGCGAACCTGTCACGGCTCCGCGACGTGTCGCGGTACGTGGATGAGCTTGCGAACCTGCCGCACCGGAAATGGCAGCCCTACGTCGGCGACAGCGCTTTTGCCCACAAAGGCGGCGTGCACGTCGATGCCATCGTCAAGCACCCCCGGACGTACGAGCATATCATGCCGGAACTCGTGGGGAACAAACGGCGCATTCTGGTGTCCGATATGTCGGGAAAGAGCAACATCCTCCAGAAGGCCGCTGAGCTGGGCGTACCCCTCACCAGGAAAAGTCCAGAACTCCAGGAGATCCTGAAGAAAGTCAAACAGCTCGAAAACGAAGGATATGAATTCGAAGGGGCGGAAGCATCTCTGGAACTGCTGATGCTCCGGGCCGGCAAGAACTACGAATCGGTGTTTACCATGTTCGACCGGATCGACTACCGCATCCTGACGGAGAAACGGAAGGTCGATCCCCACCCCGTGAGCGAGGCGACGGTCACCGTCGAGGTCGGCGGGAACGTGGAACATACCGCCGCCTGGGGAAACGGTCCGGTCAACGCTTTGGACAAAGCGCTCCGTAAAGTCCTGCCCAAATATTTTCCGGGCAAGGGACTGGAAAACATGCGGCTGCTGGATTACAAGGTACGGGTGCTGACCGCGGCCGACGGCACGGCGGCACGGGTGCGGGTCCTGATCGAATCCGGAGATGGAAAAAACAAATGGGGCACCGTCGGCGTGTCCGAGAACGTCATCGAAGCGAGTTGGCAGGCGCTCGTGGACAGCATCGAGTACAAGCTGCTGCATAGGAAAAAATAAATTATGGAGCGAGCCGACCATGTCGGCGTTCCCAACGGCAACGCGGTTGCCTCGGTCCAGATGAGGAAAAATCATGATCGAAGAAGAAGGCATCGTCGTTGAAGTTGTGGGCGGGAATGCCAAGGTCGCGATCCTGAAAAAAAGCGCCTGTGAATCCTGCTCCGCGGCGGGGGTCTGTCACCCCGAGGACGCTGACCGGTCCCTTATGGAAGCGACGAACCCGCTGGGCGCGGCCAAGGGCCAGAAGGTGAAGGTTGTCCTGGCCCCGCAGGTGTATCTGAAGGCGTCCATCATTCTGTACGGCATCCCCATGGTTGCGCTGGTCGGAGGCGCCATCATCGCAAAAAACCTGGCGATACGATACTCCGGCGAAGCGAACTCCGACCTTTGGGCGTTCGTTGCCGGGATGGCGTGCATGCTGCTATCCTTTTTCTTTATTCGGGCGTATAATAAAAAGGTGGAAAAAACGCAGGAATACAAACCGGTCATCGTCGAGATACTCTCGTGACGGATGACGGGTTCCTCGTTCAGGTGTTTTTCATATGAGATCGATTAAGACCCCTGATGAAGCAAGAAGGCTCGCACGGACCATCCTGTCGGACATTGTCCTGTATAACCAGGCAAAGGTCAAGGAGGGCATCGAGAAGGACACGCTTTTCGAAGTGCTGACGGAAGAGCTCGCCGAGGGAAAAAAATATTATGAATCCATGGTCGATGAAACGGTCCGTGACGCGACCAACTATTTCAATGAAGCCGTTGTGGATGTGCTGATCAAGCAGGGAGGAAAGATAAAGTCCGATATTTGGTAGTTCATAAGATATACAAATAAATTCCCCCGGAAGGAGTCTTATGAAAAACGCTGACGTCAAGGAAGTCCGCAACATCGCCATCCTGTCTCACGGCTCCGCAGGCAAAACCTCGCTCGCCGACGCGATGCTGTACGCGGGAGGGGCGGTAGACCTCCAGGGCAGCGTCGATAACAACACGTCGATTTTCATGCATGAGCCCGAAGAAACAGCCCGGAAGATCACGATCACCGCCGCCCTCGGATTCACGGACTGGAAGGGCGTCCGAATAAATATCATTGACACCCCCGGGTACATCAACTTCCTCGAAGAGACCAAAGGCACCCTCCGCGCCGTAGACGGCGCCGTTCTCATTGTTTCCGCCATATCCGGCGTCAAAGCCGAGACCGAAAAAATCTACAAGTTCGCCTGCGACTCCGAGATCCCGCGCATCGCTTTCGTGAGCAAGCTCGACAAGGATCGGGCCGACTTCTTCCGCGCCGTGGGAGACATGGAAAAGTCCTTCTGCAAAGGCGCCCTGGTGCTCCAGCTTCCCATCGGTCTTGAAAACAACTTCAGCGGCGTTGTCGACCTCATAAAAATGAAAGCTCTCTATTTTGCCAAGGACGACAGCGGCAAGGTCGAGGAAAAAGAGATCCCCGAAGCTATGAAGCAGGACGCCGCGGCGTACCGCAAGAAACTTGTGGAGCAGATCGCGGAATCCGAAGACAGCCTGCTCGAAAAATATCTCGATAAGGGAGATCTCCCCTCGGAAGACCTTGTCGCCGGTTTAAAGCACGGCACGCTCGCCGGTGGGCTCCTGCCGATCCTCTACGGGTCCCCGGTCAGGAACATGGGCATCCAGCAACTCATGGACGCCGTCATTTTATGCCTGCCGTCTCCGGTTGAGCGCGCCGGCACGGTGGCTATCAAAGGGACAGATCCGAAGACGAACAAGGAAGTCATTCGCAAGCCTTCCGCGGAAGAGCCGCTTTCCGCGCTTGTGTTCAAGACCGTGATCGACCCCTTTGCGGGCAAGCTCTCCATGGTGAGGGTCTTTTCAGGAGCGCTCAAGGCGGATTCCCTTGTCTATAATTCGACAAAGCAGTCAAAGGAAAAAATCGGGTCCCTGTTCCACGTCCAGGGCAAGAAGCAAGTCTCCGTGCAGGCCCTTTCCGCGGGGCAGATCGGCGCCGTGGCCAAGCTCAAAGAAACGCTTACCGGTGACACGCTCTGCGCCGAGAACCAGCCGATCGTACTCGAATTCGCGAAATTCATCGATCCCGTGATGTCCTTTGCCATTGAACCGAAAACGCGGGGAGACGAGGACAAGGTGAGCATCGGCGTCCACAAACTGCTGGACGAGGACCCCACGCTCCGCTTTACCTATGATGAGCAGACCAAGGAGATGGTCCTGTCGGGCATGGGCCAGGTGCACCTCGAAGTGACCGTCGAGAAGCTTAAACGTAAATTCGGCGTTGACGTGAAGATGAAGACCCCGAAGGTCCCCTACAAGGAAACGATCAGGACCAAGGCGAGCGCCCAGGGCAAATACAAGAAGCAGTCCGGCGGCCACGGGCAGTATGGCGACGCCTGGCTCGAGATCGAGCCACTGCCGCGCGGCAGCTGGTTCGTCTTTGAAGACAAGATCGTGGGCGGCGTGATCCCGCGGCAGTATATCCCCGCGGTCGAAAAAGGCGTGGTCGAGGCCATGCACGAAGGTGCTCTCGCCGGATATCCGATGGTCGATATCAAAGTCAAACTCTACGACGGGTCCTACCACACGGTTGATTCCTCGGAAATGGCGTTCAAGGTGGCGGCAAGCATGGGGTTCAAGAAGGCCGTCGAGGCCGCCAAGCCGGTGCTGCTCGAGCCGATCATGAGCGTTGAAGTGGTGGCCCCCGACGACTCGCTCGGGACCGTGATCGGCGATCTCAACTCGCGCCGCGGCAAGGTGCAGGGTGTGGTCCCCCAGGCCAACGGACAGACGATCAAGGCCCTGGTGCCCATGTCCGAGATGCTTTCCTACGCCCCGACGCTCAACTCCCTCACGAGCGGCAGGGGCATGTACACCATGGAGTTCTCCGGTTACGAAGACGTGCCGAGCCATCTGGCGCAAAAATTGACCCAGGAACGGGCCGCGCAGCACGGACACGGCGGCCAGAACCAGAAAGAAAAATAAATGTATAGAAAAGACACCCTTGCCAACGGCATACGGGTCGTGTCCGAAACCCTCCCGAAGTCGCGCTCCGTGTCCATCGGCGTATGGGTGAAGGTAGGGTCCCGCCACGAACCGCCGGAAGTCGGCGGCATCTCGCACTTTATCGAGCACCTGTTTTTCAAAGGCACGGAGAAGCGCACCGCGAAAGACATCGCGATCGAGATGGACTCTCTCGGCGGGGAGATGAACGCCTTCACGTCGCAGGAAACGACCACGTACTACGCCAAGGTCGTGGATGAGCATTTGCCGGTGGCCATCGACATTCTGTCGGACATTCTGCTCGGCTCCAAATTCGACCCCGCGGAGATGGAAAAGGAGCGCAAGGTCATTCTCGAGGAGATCAAGAGCGTCGAAGACACGCCGGACGATTACATCCATGAGCTTTTCACGAGCACAGTCTGGCCGGACAATTCGCTCGGCCGCCCCATTCTCGGGACCAAGGAGACCATCAAGGCGCTGAAGCACGAGAACATCATTTCTTATATCGACAATTACTACAGCACAAAAGAGATCGTCATCTCCGTGGCGGGAAATTTCGAGCATGCCCGGTTGATCGAGCTCCTGAACGCAAGCTTCGGGAAACTCTCACGGGCCGGGATACCCAAAAAAGAAGAAACACCCGCATTTTTCCCTGCCGTGGTGGTAAAGAAAAAACAGCTCGAACAGGTGCAGCTTTGCATCGGCTGCAAAGGCCTGAACTATACCCATGAAGACCGCTTTGTGATATCCGCGCTCAACACCGTGCTCGGCAACAGCATGAGTTCGCGCTTGTTCCAGGAGGTGCGCGAGCAGCATGCCCTGGCCTACTCCATCTATTCCTACGTGACCTCGTACCGCGATACGGGCCTGCTTACGGTGTATGCGGGCACCGACCCGGCGAACGCGCTCGAAGCGGCCCGGCTCGTGCTGAAGGAATTAAAAAAAATCAGAGAAGAGGGGATCACGCCCGACGAAGAAACGAGGGTGAAGAACCAGATCAAGGGAAGCCTTGTCCTCTCGCTCGAAAGCAGCAACAGCCACATGAGCCGCATCGCTCGGCAGGAGATCTACTACGGCAAGTACCTGTCCATCGACGATATCATCAAGGGCGTGGAGAAGGTCACGCGGGAGCAGGTGCAGGGTCTCGCGCAGCAGCTCTTCACGAAGGAAAATATCGCCTTGACGATCCTCGGGCCGCTCAGCAAGGCCGACGTGCCGGATACGGTGCTGGACTTCTGACTATTTTATGAGCAATCATCTCGTCGTTTATATAACGCAACTCAAGAACGCCGGCGGCCTTCCGGTCCCGCACTACCAGACCGAGCATTCCGCGGGCGTGGACCTCTACGCCGCCGTGGACAATGACGCAGTGATCGAAGCGGGGAAGTGGAAGCTCATTCCGACGGGCATTGCCGTCGCCATCCCCGAGGGGTACGAGGGGCAGGTACGGCCACGGAGCGGGCTTGCGCTGAAGCACGGCATCGGCATGCTGAACGCGCCGGGCACGATCGACGCGGACTACCGCGGCGAGATCGGCGTGATCCTTTTCAATTTCAGCGAGAGGCCTTTCACGGTCCGCCGAGGCGACCGTATCGCCCAGATGGTCTTTTCCCGGCTCGTAAAGGCGACGTTCGAGAACGTGGAAGAGCTGTCCGTGACCGCCCGGGGCGCGGGAGGATTCGGGCATACGGGAGTGAAGTAGCTTTACCCGATAAATTTTAAATTCACGATTGAGGTGGGAATTATGAACTCTGTCAGAAGATTCATTCCGTTCATTTTTATTATGGTCCTTTTTGCGACCGTGGGCTTCGCCCAGGACATGAAGGTCACCGAGAAGGTGCTGCCGAACGGGCTCAAGGTGCTCATGAAAGAAGTGCACAAGGCGCCGGTGGTCACTTTCCAGATATGGTACAAGGTCGGCTCGCGCAACGAGTGCCTCGGCAAAACAGGTATGTCTCATATGCTCGAGCACATGATGTTCAAGGGCACGAAAAAGCACGGTCCAAAAACGTTCTCGCAGATCGTTCAACGCAACGGCGGGAACGACAACGCCTTCACCTCCCGGGACTACACGGCCTATTTCGAGACCTTTGCCGCCGACCGCATCGGCATATCGCTCGACCTCGAGTCCGACCGGATGCAGGGCCTGCTGTTGGACCCCAGGGAACTCCAGTCGGAACGCGAGGTGGTGAAGGAAGAGCGGCGCATGCGGTACGAGGACGACCCCGTCAATACCATGGAAGAACAGATGATGTCCGTGGCGTTCAGCGCCCATCCGTATCAGTGGCCGGTGATCGGCTGGATGTCGGACATAAACAGCTTCACGCGCGACGACCTTTATAAGCACTATCGCGCCTATTATGTGCCGAATAACGCGACCATCGTCGTGGTCGGCGATTTCGATACGGCCGCACTGCTCCCCCGGATCGAGAAGTATTTCGGCAGAATGCGGCGCGGCCCCGATGTCCCCGCCGTGAGCGCCGCGGAGCCCCCGCAGCGCGGCGAGCGAAGGGTCATGGTGAAAAAACAGGCTGAGCTTCCCGCGGTCTTCGCCGGATATAAAACGCCGACCTTGAAACATCCGGACTCATACGCGCTCGAAGTCCTGCAGGGCATCCTCTCCTCCGGCAAGAGTTCCCGGCTGTACCGGTCCCTCATCTACGAGAAGCAGCTTGCGTTATATGCCGGCGGCGAGTACGACAATGTTTCGAAGGACCCGAACCTGTTCATCGCCTATGCCGGGGTCATGCCGGGGAAGACGACGGAAGAAGTGGAAAAAGCGCTCTATGCCGAGATCGGCAGGCTCAAGACCGAGCCGGTCACCGATGAAGAGCTCCAAAAGGCCAAGAACCAGATCGAGGCACACTTCATCATGGGACAGGACTCCATTTTCTACCAGGCTATGCTCCTCGGCCAGTTAGAGACCGTGGCGGACTGGAAACTGCTCGAGAAGTACGTGGGCGCGATCCGCGCCGTGACCAGGGAAGACGTGATGCGGGTGGCAAAGGAGTATTTTTCGGAGGACAACCGGACCGTCGGGATACTCATCCCGGTAAAGCAGTAGACAAACAGTATTCATGAAAAAAACTCCGCCCAAGTCAAAAAACAGTTCGCTTCGTCGCAAGAAAACCGGGGAACCGGCGCCGCGAAACATAGCGCTGTTCCGTCGGCTCCTCGAATCCGTGCCGGACGGCATGGTCATCGTGAACAGCCGTCACGAAATCGTGATGGTAAACGACAACTTTCAGCTCATGACCGGTTACACGAGGGAGGACCTGCTGGGCCGGCCGGTTGAAGTCCTTGTGCTTGAAGCACGAGTCGAAGCCCACGTTGCGTGGAGAAACGAGTACCTCAAGGACCCGAAGGCTCGCCCCATGGGCGCACACCGCAACATCTCCTGCCGCCGCAAGGACGGGACCGAATTCCCCGTCGAGATCAACCTCAGCCCGCTCGAAACCGATGAAGGGACCATGGTAATCGCAGCCGTGCGGGACATAGCCGAGCGCAAGCGGGCCGAAAGTTCGCAGCGCCTTGCGGCCGCTGTTTTCGCAAACACGACGGAGGGTATTGTCGTGACCGATGCGGAAGCCGTGATCCAGTCGGTGAATAAGGCATTTGAACAGATCACCGGGTACGGCGAAATCGAAGCTGTCGGCAAGACGCCTAATATCCTTAAGTCCGGTTTACAGGATGCCCGGTTCTACGCGCGGATGTGGAAAGCTCTTCGGGAAACGGGAACGTGGAAGGGCAATTTTTGGAACCGCCGCAAAAACGGAGAAATTTATCCCCAGGAAACGACCATTAATGCAATCAAGAACGAGCGTGGAGAAATCGCGCAGTATTGCGGTATTTTCAGAGACGTCACCAGGCAGCACAAGCTCGAAGAGTCGCTGCGCCTGCTCTCTTCAACCGACGGGCTGACGGGGCTGGCAAACCGCCGCTCTTTTGATGAGACGATTGAGCGGGAGTGGAGGCGGGCGCAGCGCGCCGGCTACCCGCTGGCGCTGATCATGGCGGACATCGATGATTTCAAGAAATTCAATGACGCCTACGGCCATTTGGAAGGGGACGAATGTTTGAAAAAGATAGGGACGTCTTTTAAAAACGCCGTCCGCCGGGCAGGCGATCTCGCGGCCCGGTACGGGGGAGAGGAGTTCGTTCTCCTGTTGCCCATGATGAAGGCATCGGAGGCGGCCCAAATAGCCGAGGAAATAAGAACAAAGGTCTTAGCGCTTAAAATACTTCACAAAGAAAGCGGTACGAGCGGCTTTGTTACGCTCAGTCTGGGCGTAGCCGCCGTGGTTCCGAAACAGGACGTGTCCGCGGAAGGTTTGATCGCCATGGCCGACAAGGCCCTGTACCGGGCGAAACGGGAAGGGAAGAATCGCTTGATGACCGCGGGGGGATGAGAAGCCGGGGTATCGATACTACCACGATGTGAGTCTGATTTTTGCGGAGTGAAGCCTTTATGCCTATCAAGACCAAACTGCTTCTTCTCTTGATTTTCTTTGCCGTGATTCCCGTTCTCGTATACGGGATATTTATTTTCGCGGACGCCAGAACATCCATCCAGGAAGTCAGGATTGCGCAATTAAACAACATCGCCGACCTGAAGAAGGACAAGATCGAGACGTTCTTTCGCGAGAGATCGAGCGGCATAACAGCCGCCCAGAGCTTTTATAATATCAAGACGAACCTGCCTAAACTGAACAGGCTTCTGCAAGAGGGGGGGGATTTGTCCCGCGGCATGGCCCTGGAAGATCTGGACAGGCAGATGAAGGAATTTCAACGGTCCTACGGCTACTTGAACGTAATTTTGACGGACACCAGGGGGAGGGTGGTCTATGCAAGCAACGATGCCGGGAAAACGTCTATCGGCAAAACCCTGCCCGGAGTCGATTTTTTCACGAAAGCCGCAAAAGGAATTTACTTTACCGATGTTTTCAGAAATAAGGCTTTTCATGATCGCTTGGAAATGATCGGGGCCGCGCCGTTGTTCGATTTCAAGGGAACGTTCATCGGCGAGTTCGTCATTGAAATCGACATGGAGCCGATTTACAAATTCATATCCGACGCAACCGGCCTCGGTGAGACGGGCGAAGTGCTGATTGCCCGGAAAGAAGCGGAATCGGTGGTGTTCTTGAGCCCGCTGCTTCTTGACCCCGATGCTGTTTTGAAAAGAACCGCTTCATTTCATGCGGCAACGGGAATGCCTGCGCAGAAAGCGGTCCAGGGAGAGAACGGCTCGGGCATCACTCTTGACTACGGAGACAGGGAGGTCCTGGCTGCCTGGCGCTATATCCCGTCCCTGAGATGGGGACTCGTGACGAAGATGGAGACCAAAGAAGCGTTCTCGCTGATTACCCGATTGAAAATCGTCGTTCTCTTCGTAGGGGTCCTTATCGTGGTTCTCGCGGGATTTGCGGCCCTGGCAATCGCTAAAACCATGACCGGCCCCATCGTGTCTTTACAAAGAGGCGCGGAAGCAATAGCCGCCGGCAATCTGGCCCATCGCGTCGGCACCGATGCAAAAGACGAAGTCGGACAGCTTTCACGGACCATTGACGTGATGACGGAGGCCCTTGTTCATGACCTCACGTGGCGGAGAGAGGCCGAGAAAAAAATACTGGCAAGCGCCTACCACCGGAGCCTGCTTGAGGCCAGCCTCGATCCCCTCGTGACCATCGACGCCGGAGGCAAGATCACCGACGTGAACGTAGCAACGGAAGCGGCGACCGGCCGGTCCCGGGGCGAACTCCTCGGCACGGATTTTTCCAATTACTTCACGGACCCGGAAAAGGCCAAGGCCGGGTATTTGCGGGTATTCGAAAAAGGTCCGGTCAAGGACTACGAACTGGAAATCAGGCGAGGGGACGGTCGTATCACGCCGGTCCTGTACAACGCCGCGGTGTACCGCGATGAAGCCGGGAATGTTCTGGGTGTGTTTGCCGCGGCCCGCGACATCACGGAGCGCAGACGAGCGGAGGAGCTCGCCAAACTCGACGAAGCGCGTACCGCCGGCATTTTACGGATTTCGCAATATCCCGCGGCGTCGTTGCGGGAACTGCTGGATTTTGCGCTTGACGAGGCGATTGCTCTTTCCGGGAGTAAATTCGGCTATCTCTATTTTTATGAGGAAGCTACGCAGGATTTTATCCTTCACGCGTGGTCGAAAGACGTTATGGCTGAATGCACGATTGCCAACCCGCAGACGATTTACCATTTAGGCAAAACAGGCTTTTGGGGCGAAGTGGTCAGGCAGCGCAAGCCCGTCATCCTCAATGATTTTGCCGCTCCCCATCCCTTGAAAAAAGGCTATCCGGAAGGCCACAATCCATTGATTCGCTTCTTCAGCGTCCCGGTCTTCAGCGAAGGGCGCATCGTCGCCGTTGTCGGCTTTGCCAACAGGCCCATTGATTACACCGACGGGGATGTCAACCAAATGACGCTCCTGATGGATTCGGTCTGGAAAATCGTTGAGCGAAAGCAGGCCGAAGAAGAAATCCAAAAGCTTAACCGGGAGCTCGAAACGCGCGTGATCGAACGTACGGCCCAGCTCCAGGCATCCAATAAGGAGCTGGAGGCGTTCGCGTATGCCGTGTCTCATGACCTCAGGGCGCCGCTCCGGGGCATAGACGGTTTCAGCCTCGCGCTCCTCGAGGACTACGCAGACAAGCTGGACGCCGCGGGCAAGGATTACCTTGAGCGCGTGCGCGCGGGCGCCGTGAAGATGGGGCAGCTTATCGACGCGATGCTGAATCTCTCGCGTCTGACGCGTGGTGAGCTCAAAACCGGCACGGTGGACCTGAGCACACTGGCAAAAAACGCGGCAGAGGAACTAAGAAAATCGGAGCCCGACCGGCGGGTGGAGTTCGACATCGTGGGCGGCGTGACGGAAAAGGGCGACCCGGTGATGCTGAGGGCCGCTATCGAGAACCTTCTTGCGAACGCATGGAAGTTCACGGGGAAACGCGACGAGGCGCGGATCGAATTCGGCCGGACACAGGTTGACGGGAAGACGGCTTACTTCGTGCGGGACAACGGCTCGGGGTTCGATATGGCCTATGCGAACAAGCTGTTCACCGCCTTTCAGCGTCTTCACGGGACGGCCGATTTTCCCGGGCTGGGCATCGGCCTGGCCACGGTGCAGCGCATCATACACCGTCATGGCGGCCGCGTCTGGGCGGAAGGCAAGGTGGGTAAAGGCGCGACTTTTTATTTTACCGTGTCCTGAATGGGATTACTCAGGTCAGCTGCTTCGCTTTGCGCAAGGCGCGCCGGATAATTGAATGAAATTTCGAAGTCGACCACAAGCCCCACCTTGCTTGATGTCCGTGCATTGGTCGCCGCGCGCTTTATTGCGCCTGCGCTCTGCGGCAGACCTGAGTAGTTACAAAAAAAACTATAGTTTGACACGGCCGGGAAAATGAATACAATAGACAAAAGACTCCCGGCGGCCCTGTATCGCTGCGACTTCAGTTCATCAAATAAAAAGTAAAGGAGCACAGAATGAAGAACAAGGTCATTTTACTGGCAGAAGACAATCCGGACGACGTGAAGCTCACGCTGCGCGCGCTCAAGAAAAACAATATTTTGAACGAAGTGGTGGTGGCGCAGGACGGGGTGGAAGCGCTGGAGTACCTGTTCGGCGAAGGGAAATACGCGGGCCGCGATGCCACGATAAGGCCCCAGGTGGTCCTGCTCGATTTGAAAATGCCGAAAATGGACGGGCTGGAGGTGCTGCAGCGTTTGCGTTCCGATAAACGGACGCATCTTCAACCGGTCGTGATCCTGACCACGTCGAGCGAGGATAAAGATCGCATAGACAGCTACAAACTCGGCGCGAACAGTTACATCCGCAAGCCCGTGGACTTCAATCAATTTTCCGCGGCCGTGCAGCAGCTTGGGCTCTACTGGCTGGTGCTGAACGAATCGCCGTGATAAAGCTGTCTCAAGTCTCAAGTTTGTAGTCTCGAGTCACCAACGAAACCAAACCTTGAGACATGAGACTCGAAGCTTGAAACTTCATTTTTCTGGAGGAATGGTGGCCACATTTCAGAGTTTTGAAGACATAGGTGCTTGGCAAAAATCACGTGAACTAACGCGAGAAGTTTATTGGATTTCCAAACAAGGTCCTTTTTCTAAAGACTTTGGCCTTCGCGACCAGATTCGTCGGGCGAGTGTATCAGTCATGTCAAATATCGCGGAGGGATTCGAAAGAAGCGGCACAGGAGAGTTCGCGCAATTTCTGGCGATGGCAAAAGGGTCGGTCGGCGAGGTGAAATCCCAACTTTATGTAGCCATAGATCAGAAATATCTTGACGAGAAAACATTTGATCGATTATTTATGCTTGCCGCCGAGGTCAGCAAGATGATCGGTGGATTGATGAATTACCTGCGCAGCTCGAAGATCAAGGGCATAAAGTATAAAAAATGAGTCAGCGTGGAAACATGAAACATGAAACTTGAGACTTGAGACTATAAACTGCTTCTGCCTATGACCAAACCCCTTCGTTTACTGATCGTAGAAGATTCCGAAGACGACGCCCTCCTTCTCGTTCGCGAGCTGCGGCGCGGAGGATACGAGCCCGCGTATGAGCGCATAGAATCGGCCGAGGCGATGCGGGAAGCGCTCGGGTCGCGCGAATGGGACGTGGTGATCTCGGACTACGTTATGCCCCGCTTCAGCGGCCTCGACGCCTTGACCGTGCTCAAAAAAAGCGGGCTTGACCTGCCGTTCATCATCGTTTCGGGCAACATCGGCGAAGATATCGCGGTCAAAGCGATGAAGGCGGGGGCGCACGACTATATCATCAAGGGCAGCCTCACGAGACTGGTGCCTGCCGTGGAGCGCGAGCTTCGCGAGGCCGAGGTCCGGCGCGCGCGCAAGCGGGCCGAGGAGGGTCGGAGCCTCCTTGCCACGGCAATGGAATCAACGGTCGACGCGGTCGTCATTACGGACACCCGGGGTTTCATCCAGTATGTCAATGCCGCGTTCGAGCAGCTAACGGGTTATACGAAGAGCGAAGCCATCGGAGGCGCCCTGCACATCCTCGACAGCGGAAAACACGACGAGGAGTTCTACGAGGAACTCCGCGAAGCGATCCGACGCGACGGCGTCTGGACTGGCAGGTTCTTCAACAAGAAAAAGGACGGGGCCCTCTATCTTGAGGACTGCACGTACTCTCCGGTCAAAGACGAGACGGGGAACATCATCAATTACATCTCGGTGAAGCGCGACGTGTCGGACAAGGCGAGGCTCGAATCCATTGCCGAGTCCGTGAATATGATGAACAATATCGGTTATATCTTTTCGGGAGTCCGGCATGAGATCGGCAACCCCGTCAATACCATCAATATGACGTTGAGCCTCCTCAAGGACAAGCTGGGGAAAATCGACCAGCCGGCCATCGAAAAATATCTCGACCGCGCGCTGCATGAGGTCTCGCGCATAGAGTATCTTCTGCGGACGTTGAAGAATTTCAACATGTTCGAAAAGCCCGACCTGCAGACCGTGCCGGTGCGGGCTTTCCTGGAGAAATTCCTCGCTCTCGTGGGAGAGGATTTCAAGGCAAAAGGCATAGAGATCGTCACTGCCGTCGACCGGGATGCCGAATTCTTTCATGCGGACCCGCGGGCGCTCCAGCAGGTGATGATCAATCTCCTGACCAATGCAGCGGACGCCTTGAACGGGCGGCAAAACCCCACAGTAACGATCGGCCTCTCCAAGCTCGACGGCAAAATCCAGATCCGGATGGAGGACAACGGGTGCGGAATCCCGGAGGAAAAGCTGAAGGACCTCTTCAAGCCCTTTTATACCAGCAAAGTCCACGGCACCGGGCTCGGCCTCGTGATCGTAAAAAAAGTGCTTGCAAAGATGGACGGCACGATAGAAATAATGAGCCATAAGGACGTCGGGACCGTCGTTGATATCTCTCTGCCTGATTCTGAGAAGGGGACGGCGGCCGCCTGAACCCTCCCGCCTTGATGAAGAAAAAAACACCGTAAAACCGCATCCTTCCGTGATATCGTTTTTTTTATCAAGAACCCGAAAAAAAGCGGTAAAATATAGGTAGAAATGAAATGCAGCGGTTAACAGGGAGGCATTGTCGGCGGCAGTGCTTGACTCATGAAAAAAGTTATCATTGCGGACAGTATCAGGACGCTTTTAGACCAGGATGCCGGCTTTCTGGAACGCACGAATGTTGAGCTATTCGAAGCCGGCTCAAACGACGAAGCGCTGGAGATCCATCGCAGAGAAAAGGCCGATCTCATTATTACGCTGCTCAATATGCCCGGCATGAGCGGGGACAAGCTTTGTTCTCTCGTCAGGGCGGAGTCGGCGTTGCGCGCGGTATCGATAGTCATCTACTGCCCCGATACGGAGAAGGACGCCGAACGGTGCGAAAAAAGCAGGGCGAACGCAGTCCTGTCGTTGCCGGTCCATACGGCCTCCCTTGCGGACAAAGCGCGGCAGCTTCTTGATATTTCCGCACGTGGCCCCTACCGGGTGAATTTCCCCGTCCGCGTGGAGGGGCAGCTCCTGGGCAAGCCGTTTTATTGCAGTTCGGAAAATATCAGCGCTACGGGCATGCTTATCATGTCGGACAGGGACCTTGATGAAGGGGACAAAATGGAATGTTCCTTTGTGCTTCCCGACAGGACGCCGGTGGAGACAATGGGGGAGGTCGTCAGGTCCATCAAAAAAGGCGCCCGTGCCGACTTCAAGTGGTACGGCATTCGCTTTTTGTCGCTCACGCCTGAAGCGCAACGCGCCCTCGAAACCTTTGTCGAAAAAAAATCCCGGATACCCACCGCTTCTCCGAGAAATCCTTTTAACAAAGCTGTATAAGCGCAGGGGCCGTGTCTGCGCTGTTCTCTACAGCTTTTTTGTGCGAGTAAATCGGCACGAACAATTCCGCAACGAGGTTTTCGCAAGAACCGCCTCCAAATTTTACGGAGAATTTCCCTGTTGACACTATGCCCCGGTTTTGGTAGTATCGGGCATTCATTTGACGTTCGAAAGGAGCAGTCTCAGCAATGCAGGTAATATTACGGGAAGATATTGATAAAGTAGGCAAGATCGGCGACCTCGTCAAGGTGGCCGACGGTTATGCGAGGAACTTTCTGGTCCCCAGGAAAAAGGCCATCGAGGCCACGCCCAAAAACCTTCGCGCCATGGACCATGCAAAGAAAATGGTCTCAGACCGAATCCGCAAACTGAAAAAGGAAGCGACCGCCGAGGCCGACCGGATCAAGGGAATCTCCATCGTCATCAAAGCGAAGGTCGGGGAAGAGGGCAAGCTTTTCGGCGCCGTCACCTCGATGGACATCGCGGAAGCAATCAAAGCACAAGGCATTGAGATCGACAAGCGAAAGATTGCGCTCGAAGAGCCGATCAAACGCCTCGGCGATTTTACGGTGTCCGTAAAACTGCATGCCGATGTCGTCGCAGACGTCAAGGTCTCCGTCGTTGCGGAGGAGTAACACACGATCCAGCAGAAATTCAGGGCCAGGAGACGGAAGTCAGGAGATTAATTCTGGTTTCTGACTTCTGGCTTATTTTTTTTCCGCGCGCGAGGTTGAACCATGGCCGTTGAAACCGAAGTTTCCCTTCAAAAACTTCCTCCGCAGAACATCGAGGCCGAGCAGATGGTGCTCGGCGCCGTCCTGATCGAAAACGACTCCCTCAACAAAGTCGTCGAAATTCTTTCGCCCGACGATTTTTATAAAGACAGCCACCGGCGGATTTTCAGCGTGATGCTCGACATGTACGAGGCCGGCGAGGCGATCGATCTCGTGACGCTGATGGATTCGCTCCGCGGCAAGACGGGGCTCGAAGCCGCGGGCGGCGCATCGTACCTCGCGCACCTCGTGAGCCTCGTGCCGACGGCTGCGAACATCAAGTACCACGCGCGGATCGTGCGCGACAAGTCCGTCCTGCGCCAGCTCATCCATTCCTCCACCGACATCATCACCCAGAGCTATGACGATACGAGGTCCGTCGCCGGCATCGACGAGCTCCTTGACCGGGCCGAGGAATCCATTTTCAAAATATCCCAGATCAAGATGCGCGATTCCTTCGTCGCGCTCAAAGACATCGTCAAGAGCAGCTTCGAGACCATCGAGCGGCTCTACGAGCGGAAAGAGATGGTCACCGGCCTCCCGACCGGTTTTGTCGATATCGACAAAATGACCTCCGGATTCCAGCCGAGCGACCTTATCATCGTGGCCGGAAGGCCGTCCATGGGCAAAACGGCCCTTTGCCTGAACATCGCGTCCCATGCGGCGCTCGACCGTCAAAAATCCGTAGCGATCTTCAGCCTCGAGATGTCGAAGGAGCAACTCGTCCTCCGCATGCTCTGCTCGGAGGCCCGGGTGGACGCGCACAAGCTGCGGACCGGGTTCCTGGCCGAGCCGGACTGGCCCAAGCTGACCATGGCCGCCGGCAGGCTCTCCGAAGCGCCGATCTTCATCGATGATACGGCGGCCATCACGGTGCTCGAAATGCGCGCGAAGGCGAGGAGGCTCCAGGCCGATCAGGGGCTCGACCTCGTCATTGTGGACTACCTTCAGCTCATGCGCGGGAGGGGCAATACCGACAGCCGCGAGCAGGAGATTTCGAATATATCGCGCTCGCTCAAGGCCCTTGCCAAGGAGCTCCGGGTGCCCGTGATCGCGCTTTCCCAGCTCAACCGGGCGGTCGAAACGAGGGGCAAGGACAAGCGGCCGATGCTGGCCGATCTCCGCGAGTCCGGCGCCATCGAACAGGACGCGGATGTGATATTATTCATTTACCGGGATGAGGTCTACAACAAGTGCACCTGCCTGCCGCATACGGCATGTGATTGCCCGGCCAAAAAAGGGACCGCCGAAGTGATCATCGGCAAGCAGCGCAACGGCCCCGTCGGCACGGTCGACCTCGCGTTTATGAGTAAATATACCCGTTTTGAAAATTCTGAAAAAACTCATGTCGAATAAGATCGACAGACATCAGGAGGCGGCCCGTGGCGTCCGAAAAAGCAGCAATTGCCGATAGCGTGCAGAAATATCTCGGGAAGTCGGATTGGAAATCCGCCATCACGGAAATGGAAAAACTGTTCGCCCTCGACCCCGATCCCATCGTCCGGGTGCGGATCGGCGACGCGCGCCAGAAACTCGACCAGAAGGGCGAAGCGGTAAAGGAGTACGTCAAGGCCGCCGACCTGTACGCCGAGAAGGGTTTCGTGGTCAAGGCCCTGGCGCAGTACAAACTGGCGCTCCGGCTCGACCCGTCGAACAAACAGGCGCAGGAGAAGATGGAATCGCTCCATTCCAACAAGACGGTCAGCGAACTGAAGCTCGAGCCTATCGAAGAAGGCGCGCCGCAGCCGACCCGGAGCGTCATCCCCCTGTTCTCCGACTTTACGCAGGAAGAGTTCAATGAATTCACCAAGCGCATGATGATTCATACGTACCCGGCCGGCAAGCCCATCATCCGGGAGGGCGAAGCCGGGCATTCCGTCTTTGTTCTTACCCGCGGCGGCGTGAAGGTTTATGCCACTGTCCAGGGCAAAAAAGTGGACCTCGCCGTTCTCAGCCCCAGCGACTTCTTCGGGGAAATAGCGTTCCTTACCGGCAAACCGAGAACGGCGACGGTCGAGACGGTCGAGGAGTCGGACGTGCTCGAGGTCGCGGAAGAGGACCTGCTTGACATGATCGGCAAGAGCCCCCGCATCCGGGAAGTTCTTCAAAAGTACCACGAGCTGCGCGTCCAGAGCACGCTGGAAAAGGTAAAAGACATCGTGTGACACACGGCCGCCCTGTTCCCGTACTGTTTGCCCTTTGCGAAGAACGGAGATCCTCATGGCATCGGAAAAGGCGCAATTAATAGAGACGATCCAGAACTACATAGGCAAATCCAACTATAAGGCCGCCATTCCGGAAATGGAAAAGCTGTTCGCCTTAGACCCCGATCCCATAATTAGGGTGCGTATGGGGGACGCCTATCAGAAGCTCAGCCAGAAATCCGAGGCCGTCAAAGAATATGTCCGGGCCGCGGACCTCTACGCGCAGAGCGGCGCCGTGGTAAAGGCCCTGGCCCAGTACAAGCTGGCGCTCCGGATCGACCCCGCCTATCAGCCCGCCCAGGAAAGACTGGTGGGCCTCCATTCCAACAAAACGGTCAAGGAAGTCAAAGCGGAGCCGGTGGAACCCCAGAAGCAAAAGCCGACGAGCAGCGTTATCCCGCTCTTTGCCGGGTTCACCCAGGAGGAATTCAACGACTTCACGAAAGTAATGAACGTCCACCCGCTGCCGGGGGGGGCCATCATCGTCGAACAGCACGATGCGGGAAAATCGGTTTATATAATCGCAAACGGCTCCGTTAAAGTGTTCACGACGCTCTTGTCCGGCGAGCGGGTGGACCTTGCCGTGCTCCAGTCCGGTGATTTCTTCGGCGAGATCTCCTTTCTCACCGGGAAGCCCCGGACGGCCACGGTCGAGACGGCGGAGGACTCGATCATCCTCGAAGTGACGGAGGAGAAGCTCCGTGAAATCATCGCCCAGAGGCCAAATATCCTCGACGTGCTCCAGAAGTATTCCGAGATGCGGACGAAAGGAACGACCGACAAAATACTCGAGTCGAATAAGTAACGAGGGATGAAGGATGACGGACGAAGGATGCATCCATCGTCCATCATAGTGAGTCGTTCATCAACGCGCTGAAGGTGCATCATGCTCCGTCATCCGGCAGTCGCAGGACAATTCTATAAAGACTCCCCGGAGTCGCTCAAAAAACAGGTCCGGCAGTTCATCCTCCCCGATGCGCCGAAGACGAAAGCGCTCGGCATCCTGTCTCCCCACGCGGGCCTGATCTATTCCGGTTCGACGGCAGGCGCCGTGTACTCGAGCATCGAACTGCCGGGCACGTTCGTGCTCCTCGGGCCGAACCACACCGGCCTCGGCGCGCCGGTTTCCCTTATGGCCAAAGGCGGCTGGGAGACGCCGCTCGGCGCGGTCGCCATAGACGAAGCCCTGGCCGGCGCCATTCTTGCGAAGTCCCCGCGCATTCATGAAGATTCCCTTGCCCATCTCCGTGAACATTCCCTCGAAGTCCAGCTCCCGTTCATCCAGTACTTGAAAGACGATTTCAAGATCGTCCCGATCCAGATGCTCGATACCAGGCTCGAAACGTGCATTGAGGTGGGAAGGGCGGTGGGAAGTGCAATTGCGGAATGCGGAATGCGGAATGCGGAGTGCGGAAAGGCGCTCATTATCGCAAGCTCGGACATGAGCCATTACGAGCGGGCGGCAACGGCAAAGGAAAAAGACTTCAAGGCCATTCAAGCTATTCTGGACCTCGACCCCGAAGGGCTCTATCGCACGGTGAAGGATTACGGCATCACCATGTGCGGGTACGGCCCGGCGGTCGCCATGCTGGTCGCCTGCAAACTTCTCGGCGCAACCAGGGCCGAGCTCATCAAGTACACGAACTCCGGCGAGGTGAGCGGGGACTACGAGCAGGTGGTCGGGTATGCGGGGATCGTGGTTGTGTAACTGGTTACCTACCAGAGAACTTGTCCTGCCATTATTTCAATTTTATAACATATAACGTGCTGAAAAAATGATATAATTGCGTGGTATGAGTGTTGCATTCAATCTTGATAGATATGATAGCTTCCGAAGGTGAAACCTATGATCGGGTTCAAACTTATATGTCCGGAATGTGGCGCGGAAATAATTACCATGCATCCCGATGGCGTTGTCTGGGAGCGGTGCCCGGAATGCCGGGTCCACATCTGGGACTCTTATGACCTCTTGATGGCGGAAGTGATAGTGGAAAAACAGCAGGTTGCTGGTGAACGAGCGAGCGCGGCGATGAGGCCGCATAGTAATTAGCAGGCAGGACACGCAATCATAACCTTTGTTCGCAGGGAGGGTGTCATGGAAATAAGAAAAACGCACTACGGGGTGCTCTTTATTTTGGCGGTTGTATTCCTGGTCCTGTATGTCCTTCCTGTACATGCTTATGCCGGCGACGAGCTTTTCCTGACCGGCATTGTGAAAGAGATTGACCACACTACGAGGACCGTGCTTGTCGACGTAAAGTCCTCGAGCTGTCACGGGCTCAGGAAGTTCACGGTGGACGATGCTTCTCAATTGGACGACTTTGTGAATGAAAAGATCGATTTTTCCATCGATAGTTCGACCTGCAAAAGCGGGGAAGTGTATAAAATGTTTCCCGGCGGGAGGAAATAGACATGAAAAAAAATACTTCAAACGGCTTCATATTTTTCTCGATCCCGATTCTTTTCGGCCTGCTTCTTTTAGGCTTCTCCTCTGTTAGTTTCGGCGCGGCAATGACCGATTATTGCCAGGTCCCGCCGTTTATCGGCACGGGAGGATCGCCCAATATCCTGATGGTGAATGACGTCAGCGGAAGCATGAGCTGGAGCGCCTATGGAACTTCGGACAGCTCCACTGCTCCTCCTGACGCCGGCTATGACAGCTCGACAACGTATGAAGGATATTTTGACCCTGCTAAATCGTATAAACTTGTTAGCGGTGTATACCAGAAAAAAACGCCCACGGGAGGAGCGTGTATCCAGCAATGCGCTACCCCTAACGGCTCTCCTAATACTTCATGTGTAAAAAACAATACCTTTTGTACCAATGGGACCAAATACGGCGGCGGTCTCGCGCAGTTCGGGTGTTCGTCGAGTGGTTCTAAGCCCTTTGGTTGCTGCCTAAAGACTGTGTCCTCCGGAGATTGCGGAGTTCTGTCCGGTAATTACCTTAACTATAAAAATATGCACAGGATCGACCTTACCCGCTGGGCCATGACGGGAGGCAAGCCCGCTTCGTGTACCGGCGGTACCTTCAACAATAACTATTGCGATCCTGAATTATGGAACCAGACGGGAAATTCCACCAAGGTCGGCGCTGTCTGCAATAACAGCCTTGTGAATGCGGACGGCACAACGTTCGGCGGCTGCATCCTTCTGACGGACAATGGAACAGAAGTGGCGGTCCCCTGGAGCAGGGTTAACGATGGCCTCGCTTACCAATTCATGACTTTGCTGGTGCAGCCCAAACTGGGAGTGATGACTTTTTCCGGCTCGAGGGTAAATTCCGGCAAAGTGTATATCGGCGATTTTATAGCTTCCAACAACAATAGCGCTTCGTTTCCCTACTCGAATACCATAACGAATTTGAATGCACAGGACCCCGGCGGGGGCACGCCCACCGGCCCGGCCCTGTGGGACGCCTTTAATTATTTTGCCCAGAGCGCCCCGCAATACGGAGGTTTCGCGGTGCAGAGCGGGTCCGGGGACAGATGGAAAAACCCCCTGTACGTCTGTGACGGCAAGGGAGGGACCAACTGCCAGCAAAGCACGTGTACGAGAAATTTTGTGCTGCTTATGTCGGACGGAGAGTGGAACACGCCGCACCAAACAATTGGGACCAGCACTACCTGTTCTGTCTCTTCTACTGCAAATGAATCCTCAGACCCCGTCGTGCCTGCCTACTGTATGCATAAGGGCTTTACGAACCTTGCGACTTCCCCCACGGTCAGCACCAAGGTGGGCGGCGTTTACACCATCGGTCTTTTTATGCAACCCGGCAGCGCCGGGGTCCAGGCCATGGGAAATACGGCCATGTACGGCTCTTTTGAGAATTCGGCACTGACCTGGCCGAGCAATCTAACCGGGTTTCCACCGAACACGCCGACGTGCACCGATTCTGACGGTACCGTGTCGGGAAGTCTGTGCGCGGCATTTCCCCCCTCGTCTCCTGACTGGGACGCTAACGGAGACGGCGTGCCGGACACCTTTGTCAGCGCCGGCAACGCGTCAGACATCAAGCAAGCCATTATGGACGCAGTCCAGAGTATACTTGCGAAAGCAACTTCGGGCACGGCCGCATCGGTCCTTGCGTCGGGCGAGGGCAAGGGTGCAAATCTCGTCCAGGCGACCTATTACCCGAGCCGCAAATTTTTCAGCGCCAGCATCCCCTGGGTCGGCGGGCTCCAGAACCTATGGTATTTTGTCGACCCGACGTTCAATAACAGCAGTATCAGGGAAGATGATGGAGACTATATCGAGGACCTTGACACAAGCGGCAGCAGTAAAGACTACATAACCCAGTTATATTTTGATATCGGTGAACAGAAGGCAAAGGCGAGGCTTTATAACTCGTCGGGCGCCGGCGTGCCGGGGACCCTGGTCAAGACGGTCGACTTCGAGGATATTGCAAGTCTCTGGGAAGCGGGCACGCTTTTGTGGGACAGGGACCCCGCCGACAGAACAATTTATACACCGGTCGATACATCGCAGTTGCTGACCGCCAATGCGAATAAATTTTCGGCCAGCAGCCCCAATAATGTCGCCGCGCTCAGGCCTTTATTGAACACCGATGCATCCGCCGTCTCTTCCGAGAACAACCAGCTTGCCGCAAATATCATCAATTGGGTGCGCGGCACCGACATTGCGGATTATCTTTATTCAAGCGGGACGGTGACCGAGTCTTACCGGCCCAGGACGGTACAGATCGACCTGAACGCGGACGGCAATGTAACGGACACGAGCGTTACCGTAAGCGGAGTTACGATGGATGAAACCGTCACAACCAACGTCTGGAAGCTCGGTGACATCATAGACTCGACCCCGAAGATCGCCTCATGGGTCCAGTTGAACGGCTATGACGGTAAATGGAGCGACTCTACGTATAAGGATTTTTACACCTCGGCCACGTATACGAGCAGAGGCATGGTATACGTGGGCGCGAACGACGGCATGCTCCACGCGTTCAAGCTCGGGTTATTGCAATACCTCCATGACACGAACCATTCCTCGCAGATTGCGACGCTTACGGGCGCAAACAAAGGGAAAGAGATGTGGGCGTTTATCCCCAAGAACGTGCTGCCGTATCTCAAGTATCTGAAGGACCCGGATTATTGCCATCTCCACACCGTTGACCTCACGCCTTTTCTCGTTGACGCAAGCATAGGCGTGCCGACAGGCTGCACGGGAGACTACTGGACCTGCCAGAGGGGCGTAACCACCTGGAGGACGATTCTTATAGGCGGGATGAGGTTTGGAGGCGCGTGCAGAAACGCGGGCGCTACGTGCAACAGTGACGGGAATACGGCGGACTGCGTGAATACGCCTGTCAGCGGCCTGGGCTATTCCTCTTATTTCGCCCTCGACGTTACGGACGAGAACAATCCGCAGCTTTTGTGGGAGTTTACGGACCCGGGCCTCGGTTTCTCCACGTCCGGTCCCGCGATCGTCAGGATAAACAACCGGACCGTGGCCGCAGGCGACACGAAGAGCTCCCTTGATACGAGCGCGAACAATGGAAGATGGTTTGTCGTGTTCGGCTCCGGCCCGACAGGGCCGATAGATACCGCGTCCCAGAAGTTCCTGGGCCGCTCCGACCAGAACCTGAAACTTTTCGTGCTCGATCTGAAAACCGGCGTGCCGGCCCGGACCATAGATACGGGGGTCCCCTTTGCCTTCGCGGGCTCGATGATTGGTTCAGTCTTCGACAACAATCCCTTTGCAAGTAACGATTATCAGGACCGGGCCGTATATATTCCTTATGTAAAACGTACCGGCACAAGCGGCAACTATACCTGGACGGACGGGGGCGTGTTGAGGCTCCTCACCAACCAGGACCTTGCCGGCACTAACGTAAGCGGCGGGACCGGGGGGACGACAGCGCTTAATCCCGGGAACTGGGCATTCAGCACGGTAATGGACGGCATCGGCCCGGTCACCTCAGCAGTCGTGCATTTACTCAATCCCTACGCTGACTCCACGTGCTCGGGGGGAGGCACAGGCAAACTGCGGCTCTATTTCGGCACGGGAAGATACTATTATAGAACCACCGCGGGATTAACAGATGATGCAAGCTCACAAAGAAATCTTTTCGGCATCGTTGAGCCGTGCTTTGACAACAATGCTTATCTGCCGGGTTGTCTGGACGGCACGGGACCTTTAACCCGTACCAAAGCCGCCTTATCGGATGCAACATCAGGGGCCGTTTGCGATCCGGAGGGCTGGTTTATCAATCTTGATCTTGCAGGCAGTTTCACCTATGACGAGAACAACAACGGCACAACCACTGACGACGTAGCGAGAAACTATAGCGCGGAGCGGGTCATAACCGACCCTACGACGGCGCCTGCCATGAATGCCACCTTCTTCACAACCTATAAGCCCTATGACGATATATGCGCAATCGGGGGCAAGACTTTTATATGGGCGGTCCAATATGACACCGGTGGTGCTGCGACTTCATTGTACGGAACGGCATTGATCCAGGTCTCCACGGGCGTCATCGAGCAACTGAACCTGAAAACTATATTTTCGGACAAGGGCGGGAGAAGGTCAGGCGCAATGGAAGGCGTGCCTCCGACGGCGCAGGGCTTGTCTCTTATGGTGCCGCCGCTTCCGGTGCAGAAGGTCCTTCATAAGCGGGAGAGATGAAGAGATGAGGGATGAAAAAGGTTTTACCTTGATCGAAGTTATCATCACGCTGACCATCATCGGCATTTTGCTCGGCATCGCCGCCATTTCCGCACGCGACTGGGTGGACCGGTACAAGGTGGAAGGCCAGACAAAACAGTTGTACTCCGATCTGATGAACGCGCGGGTAAGCGCCATGCAGAGAAACCGGATTTTTTACGTGACCCTGGCAACGAACCAGTATGCGGTCTATGAGGACAACTATAGCGCTGCTACTCTCACTACGACGCCCGACGGCGACGGGATTCTTCAAACGACAAAGGACCGGCTCGTGACGCAGGCGGCCACGCAATATAAACTTGTGTTGACGCCCGCTACATTTATAGCGTCGAACCCGACCATATCGGGCTTTAATTTTACCGCAAACGGCCTGGCCTCCTTTGCCACTGCCACCGTTGATATCCAGTGTCAATCAACGGCAAACCCGGCTTACGACTGTGTCGAGATATCTCTTACGAGAATTCTTATGGGGAAATGGAATGGAACGACTTCGACTTGCATTGCACAATAAAAAGGGCATGACGCTGATAGAGATCATGATCGCGCTCATGCTGCTTGCGATCGTATCGCTGGCGGTGATGCAGACGGCGCTGGTGGGGATGAGGGCGAACCTGCAGAATTCCGTGCGGGACGAGGGGGTGAGTATCGCGGACCTGCGGATGAACGAACTGCGGGACCTGCCCTTTGACAGCATTGTAACTGATAATACCGGCACGACAAGATCACGGGTTTTCCGGGCCGCCACCTGGACCTATACAGAAACGCACAATGTAACGCCGGTAGGCTCGAAGAATGACACGAAACAGATAGACATGAAAGTTTCCTGGCCCTTTCCCATTTCGGGGCCGACGTATACGCACAACGTAACCACGATCGTGAGGCGGCAATGAACAGGCGAAATAAAGGCTTTACCTTGATGGAATTGCTGATCGTCATTGCGATTCTCGGTTTCGTCCTGGCGGGGACCACGCAGATGGTCATCGGCATGCTGTCCACGTACCGGCAGCAGAGCAGGATCGCCGAAACCAATATAGAGGGGATCATCGGCCTTGAAATCCTCCGGCAGGACCTCGGAAAAGCGGGGTACGGCCTGCCGTGGAACGGATTGGTCGCTTATCAAGAGACAGCGTCCAACCCTCATTCTCTGGATGATAAGCCGAATGCCCCCCGGGGGATCGTGAGCGCAAATAACATTACAGCCGGACCGGGTTTGATCGGCACGGATTATCTGGTGATAAAGGCGGCCAATATCGCGACGAATACTGCGTCCAACAAATGGGCATATCTTACACCGGCCAATGGATTAACCGTATGGACATCGGCGGCCACAACAACACCCGATAATTTTATCAGCACTGATTGGGTGATCGTTCTTACGCCGGGATCGCTCAACACGGAAGACGAAGCAAGGAGCCTGGTATCGTCAGGTGGGGTTTTTTCCGCGCAGTCCAATACCACGTCCACTGCTTCCCTGGCGACGAGCATGACCTCGACGGGAATTGTCTATGGCATCGATGTCGGCACGAACACCCCGGCCCTGACGACCCTGAGGATGCCTTTTAACAGGGCTGACTACTATGTAGATCGGCCGTCCACCGGGATGCCCCAGCGATGCGCCCCAAACACCGGCATTCTATATAAAGCGGTCGTGAGCCAGAAGGATGGAAACCTGACGACGGTAGTACTACCGCTGCTCGACTGCGTTGCCGATATGCAGGTGATCTACCGGTATGATCCGAACGGCAGCGGGTCTTCGGCACTTGCCGTTACAGACGATATTGTGACCAATGCCACGATTTGGCCCGACGCGCGGGCTATTCGTGATAAGGTCAAAGAGGTGAGAGTGTATATTCTCGCGCACGAAGGCCAGAGGGACACAAGTTTCACGTATCCGACAAACCCGATTTATGTCGGCGGCAGCACAAACGAAATCGGCTCGAGTTCGGGAAGACCTTTCGATTTTTCTGCCGCGGGCATCACACCCTGGCAGAATTACCGGTGGAAAATTTACACCCTGGTCGTAAAACTGGATAACCTCTTCTGAAGTTTTAAGAGGCATGGTGGTCATATGAAAAACGTGGATACGAGAAAAGAAAGGTCAGCGGGCGAGAGAGGGGAGAAAATTGCCATGCCGGACCGCATGAAATCCGAAAAAGGGGTCGCCCTCATCATGGTCCTGGTGATGTCCGCGGTCGTGCTCGCGATCATGACTGCTTTGCTCTATATGGTCACTTCCGGAACACAAATTTCCGGGTTCCAGAAAAGATATAAGACGGCCCTTGAAGCGGCGAAAGGCGGCAGCGATGCTTTTTATCAAGTTATCGCGGCAGGAGATACATCAACGCTGACAGGCCTGAGCCCGTCTCTTAATGTCTCGTCGTCATGCAGCGGGACCGCTGTTCTCAGCGGAGCGACGTACACGACGGGGTTTGCCGCCAAACTCAAGGTGGATTCGTCGAATTGGTCAACAGGTTGTACTAAGAGCCTTACCATTGATCCGAAGGACTCTGCTACCTATGACATGAAGCTGCCAGTCGGGAACTACACCTATTATGCTAAAATAGTCAATACGATAGAGGGAAATTCCGCCGGCGGCTCCACCGGGCTTTATACCGGCAGCGTGATAACAGGCGGGACCGGGGGCGGGGGCGGGAGCAGCTCGATAGCGGTGGTGAGCATGCCCTATCTGTACACCATTGAGGTGGACACGGAAAACAGCTCCAACCCTGCCGAGCGGGCGAAATTGTCCATTCTGTATGAAAATTAAGGCAGGAGCGAATCAGCATGTCTCCCCGACAAAAAAGCAGCACTCGTATTTTCCCCTTTTTTCCAACAGTCTTATGCGCGAACTGATCTGGATAGTAATCCTCTTTTTCGTTCTTTCCTGCACTTCCGGAAAGCAGGCTGAGCAAAGCCGGAACCCCTCCAATATTACCGGCGCGACGGGGACAACGCAACCGCTGTCTTCCGTTGCACCGGGAACGTTTGCCTTGGAAATCTCACCGAAAATGGCGTCGCGGGATGAAACGGTAAACCTCATTCTTACGGGCTTTTCCGTAAATGACGCGAAGATAGAATGGCTTCTGAACGGAGTGCCCGTGGAAAGCGCCTTGCCGAATCAATTTACGTTGTCTCAGGCGAGAAAGGGCGACACGCTCCAGGCAAGGGCGTACATCCAGGGCCGTGAAATACTCTCGAACAAGATCGACATTGGGAACACTCCGCCCGAGATCGCGAGTATAAAAATTCTCCCGGAGGTCTTTAAGCCGGGCGACACCCTGAACGTAGCGGTTGCGGGGAGCGATCCGGACGGGGACACCGTCACGTTTCTGTATGAATGGACGAAAAACGGAGAGCCCGCGGGCGCTACCGAGCGGATAGAAGCGCAGCTCAAAAGAGGAGACCGGATCTCCGTGAAGGTAACGCCCTATGACGGGGAGAGTTATGGACGCCCCGTTGTGCTGGACAGGGAAATCCAGAATATGCCGCCGATGATCCAAGACCACCGGGAATTTCAATTCGACGGGACGCGATACACGTACCAGGTGAAGGCCTCGGACCCGGACGGCGATACCCTCGCGTACGCGCTCGAAGCGCCGCCGGAAGGCATGACGATCGACAAAGCGAGCGGGTTGCTGACCTGGATCGTGCCGGCTGAATTTAAAGGCAAAAAGACCGTGTCCGTCGTCGTGACGGACGGACAAGGCGGCAGTGCGAAATATGTTTTGAACATTACTATTCAGTAAAATGAAGTGATTACACAATCGTTTCATCCCGTTGTGTTTCCTCCTCCGTCTTTGACCTCTTAAACCATCCATGGATTCAGCGAACCATTCGATTTCTTTCACCTGTTCGTTGCTCACGACCGCGTCATTATCCGGTTTCCGTATACCCCGAAAATACCCTGTACCGGGTATAGACACTCACCAGCCTCTCCCGGTAGAATCAGGCCTATAATTTAAGCTTTTTGTATAGTGTTCGGCTGTCCGTAGTCATCCTGGGGGCGACTTTTGAATATACTGGCGCCCCCTAGTAAAGGAGATAAGGTCGATCATGAAAAACAGCGGGTTTACAATAATCGAAGTTGTCACCGTCATGGCCATCCTCGGCGTTCTGCTCGGCATTGCCGCTCTTTCCGTACGCGACTGGCTGGTACGATGCCAGGTGGAAGGCCAGACAAAAGAGCTGTATGTGGATTTGATGAACGCCAGGGTGAGCGCCATGCAGAGAAACCGGGCGATTTTCGTGACCCTGACGGCGAACCCGGTTAACCAATATGAGATTTATGAGGACACCCATCCTTCGCCGGAAGGGGATGAGCACCTTCAAGCGACGCAAGACACGCTTGTGATGCGGAAGACCACGCGCTTCCCGCTTCACCCCAGTCTGGGCTTGGGCCACACGACCTTTTATTTTGGAAAAAACGGCCTGGCGTCGCTCAACGGTACGATCCGGTTCGATTCATCCGTGGACCCGTACTCCGACTGTGTTAAACTCTTTTCAACCAGGATACTCGTGGGGAAAATGAATGGAACGAATTGCATTGCCCAATAAGACGGGATGAAGCCGGCAGCACGAGACGCCGTGGCCTGAGTGGAAATTTTCCTTCTTCCTCTGACCGAAGCGATATGATATAATTCATGCCGTAGTTAACAGTGCTCTCGGAGGTTCTACGGCATGAAATTACCAGGCAGATTATTCCTGTTCTCGCTTATCGTCCTTTCGTTCTGCATACCATCCGCTTCTTTCGCCGAAACCCGGATCCGTTGCGCCTCCACCACAAGCACCCAGAACTCCGGACTCTTTGATTACCTATTGCCCCAATTTGAAAAAGAGAAAGGGATCAAAGTCGACGTTATCGCAGTAGGCACCGGCGCGGCAATCGAGCTCGGCAAGCGGGGCGACGCGGACGTCGTCTTCGTGCACGCCAAAGAGCAGGAATTGCAGGCCGTCAGCGAAGGCTATTTTGTCAACCGTCACGACGTTATGTACAATGACTTCGTCATTATCGGCCCGGCCGAAGACCCGGCGAACGTCAAAGGTGTAAAATCAGCACGAGAGGCGTTTTCGAGGATAGCCGGGAAAGGCGTTCCCTTTATTTCGCGGGGCGACAAGTCCGGCACGCACGTTAAGGAACTTTCGATCTGGAATAAAGCAGGGATTGAGATCAAAGGCAGGTCCTGGTATCTTGAAGCAGGACAGGGGATGGAGAAAACGCAGCGCATCGCGAATGAAAAGCGCGCCTATACCCTGACCGACCGCGGCACCTGGCTGGCAACGAAAGACAAGGACAGGCTGGAGATGATCATCGTTTTGGAGGGAGACCCCCTCTTGTTCAACCAGTACGGGGCGATGGCCGTGAATCCTGAAAAGCACAAGCATGCGCGGTATAAAGAAGCCATGGAGTTCGTGAACTGGCTTGTGTCGAAACAGGGGCAGGAAGCCATCGCATCGTTTAAGGACAAGAACGGGAACCAGCTATTCCTCCCGAACGCGCGATAGAGCTCTCATGAATTTAATTCTTGAAGGATTCACAAAAGCTTTTGGCCTCATCCTGCACCTCGATGCGGAGTTATTCGGCATCATTTATTTGTCCCTCAAGATTTCCTGCCTCGCCCTGCTGATTGCCGCGCTGTTGGGCGTGCCGACCGGCGCGGTGCTCGGGCTCAGGCGCGTGCCGGCAAAGGGGGCGGTCCTCAGCCTGATGAACACCCTGATGGGGCTGCCGCCCGTTGTTGTGGGGCTCATTCTGTATCTCACGCTCTCGCGCAGCGGCCCGCTCGGTTTCCTCGGCCTGCTCTATACGCCCGGGGCCATGGTGATCGCCCAGACCATTCTCGCTTTTCCCATCGTCGCATCGCTCACTCATTCCGCGGTCGTGAGCGTCGATCCGATCATCCGCCGGGCGGCCGCGACACTCGGCGCTTCGCCGCTCCAGGTGACCCGCACAATTATCGCCGAAGCGCGGTACGGTATCCTGACCGGCGTGGTCGCCGCCTTCGGGCGGGTGATGGCCGAGGTGGGCGCGGTCCTGATCGTCGGCGGAAATATCGCGGGGCTCACGAGGGTGATGACCACGGCAATCGCACTCGAAACGGACAAGGGAAATTTCGAGCTGGCGGTCGCGCTCGGCGTCATACTTCTTGTTCTTTCCTTACTGATAAATGTCGTTCTCCACATGATCCAGAGGAAGGGGGGCGTTCATTTCGAACAATGGATCTGAGCCTGAAAATATCCGTTGTGCAGAAACGGTATAACGGCAAAGCGGCCCTTCGGGACTGTTCCTGCAACTTTGCCCAAGGCGGCGCGTATGCCCTTATGGGACCGAACGGGAGCGGGAAATCCACGCTTCTGCGAGTGTGCGCGCTTCTCGAAGCGCCTGACGATGGCAACATCATCTACAGCACGGGAGGGGCCGTTCTCCCTCACGATATTGCTCTCCGGCGCAGGATGACCCTGGTTTTGCCCCGCGTCGGCGTATTCAACACCACGGTCTTCAGGAACGTCGCCTACGGACTCAGGGTGCGCGGCCTCGGAAAAGAGCTTATTGCCCGGAAGGCGGACGCGGCGCTCGACGCCGTGGGGCTGCTCGAAAAAGCGCACAAGCACGCGCTCACCCTTTCGAGTGGCGAGACGCAGCGTCTCGGGATCGCGCGAGCCATGGCTGTAGAGCCGGAAATCATATTTTTGGACGAGCCGACTGCGTCGATAGACGAAGAAAATACGAAGATTGTCGAAGAGCTCATTCTTTCCTTGAAACAAGAAGGAAAAACCACGATCATTCTGTCCACCCATGACAAGGAGCAGGCCGACCGCATTGCCGATGAGGTGGTGCTGATGCAGCACGGAAAGATCGTCGGAACGAATTCATGACCACAAGCGACTTTGTCGCGCATAGTCAAAAATGAAATATGAATACCACCATCATACTTGCATCCGCCTCCCCCCGCAGGAAAGAGCTTCTGCGCCAGATCGGCATTGTTTTCACCTCGGCGCCGGCCTCTGTGGACGAGCGCATTCTGCCCGGAGAAACGCCTGAGGCGTACGCCGTACGGGTGGCGCTCGACAAGGCCCGGACCGCAGCAACCAGGGCAGGCGAGGGCATCGTCATTGCGGCCGATACCATCGTTGTCTTGAATGAGACCATCCTCGGTAAGCCCGCGGATGCCCGAGACGCCGAACGCATGCTTTCCCTGCTCTCCGGCAGAGTGCACCGGGTCATCACCGGCCTTGTTGTTCTGGACGCCGAAACGGGAACGGTCCTGACCGGCGCCGGCGACACCCGGGTCTGGTTCCGCACACTTACGGGTAGCGAAATTGCCGCCTACGTGAAGACCGGCGAACCCCTCGACAAGGCGGGCGCCTACGGGATACAGGGGAAAGGCGCCCTGCTGGTAGACCGGATAGAAGGATGTTACTTCAATGTCGTCGGGCTCCCCCTCTCGCTTCTTGGCGAAATGCTCGGGAAGTTCGGCGTCAACGTGCTCTGAACCGGCATGCCCGGACCAAACACGTTCACCTCGGCGTATTTCCATTGAAAATAGTTACTCTCTTCCCTTGACAACCACGTTATACCATTCTAAACTATTACCGAGTGAAGAAATTAAGCTGGAATAGAAGGAATTCGCCATGTCTGTGATTCGTATCATGATTGCCGAAAAAGTACCCGACCAACTGCAGGCCTTGTCTGCGGCGCTGGCAAAATATGAGGATATCGATATTCTATCGTCCGTCTCGACACGAGAGACCGCCATGAAGCAGTTGTCAAACGTTCCCGACATCCTGCTTCTGGACCCGGACGTCCTGAAAGAGCATACTCTTTCCCGGTTCATCCGGTCGGTCCAGCTCAAGTCCGCCCATACCCGGGTCATGCATCTCCTGAAGAAAACACCGGTTGATGAAGATCTCATATCCAATATCAGGACCGGCATACGGGGATACATCAAAATCACGGACTCGCCCGCGGTCATGATAAAAGCCGTCCGTGCCGTTCATGGGGGAGAGATCTGGGCGGAGCGCAGGATCCTCGAGAAGGCCATGTCCAAACCGATGATCCTGCCTGAAACGTTGCAGGCCCAGGTGCCGGGGCTCTCCCCCCTTACCAGCAGGGAAATGGAAATGCTTACCCTGGTATTGCAGGGGGCCTCGAACCGGGAGATTGCCGATAAGAGCAGCATCAGCGAGCGCACGGTCAAAACTCATCTGTACCGCGTCTACCGGAAGCTCAAAGTCAAGAGCAGGACCAAGGCAATAGCCCTTTTGTCCCATTCCTCGAAATAAGATTTTTGGTGATTACTCAGGTCAGCTACCTCCCTTTGCGCAAGGCGCGCCGAATAATTAAGGGAATTTCGAAGCCGACCCACAAGCCCCGCCTTGCTTGATGTCAGTGCATCGGTCGCCGCGCGCTTTATTGCGCCTGCGCTCCGCAGCAGACCTGAGTAGTTACGATTTTTGATTTATTGACATCCTCCATTTTTTCTTTCCTACGTTTTGCGATTTTCACGACCCTTGACGCGGCTTGACAATGCCTGTATCATGGGACCATGTCAATCGCGCTCTTATTTGCTTATCTCGTCGTTATCGGGACGAGATACTGGCTCAGATCTCTGAACCTGTCCTATCTGAAAACCCACGGCCACGAGGTGCCTCCGGAGTTCGAGGGAACGGTCGATCCCGCCTCTCTTCGCAGAATTTCCGATTACACCATTGAGAACAGCCGGCTGGGACTTGTCGAATCGGTCCTCGGCAATATTTTCCTGATCATCTTTCTCTTCGGGGGCCTGCTCGGCGTCTATGACCAATGGGTTGCTTCCCTGACTGGCTCATTCGTATGGCGCGGAGTGCTTTTTGTCCTAGTCCTTCTTGTCGCGGAAACGGTGATCGGCATTCCCTTCAGCCTCTACAGCAATTTCAAAATCGAAAACCGCTACGGGTTTAATACCATGACCCTGCGTCTCTGGGTGGGCGACCTGTTTAAATCAACGGCCATATCCGCGGTCCTGGGAATTGCCGTCGTCGCCACCGCCCTTGCCATCATCCAGGCGAGTCCCGCGTGGTGGTGGCTCTGGGTCTGGGCCTTTCTGCTCCTCTTCGGCGTCTTCGTCATGTATATCTCGCCCTCTGTGATCGAGCCGCTCTTTTTCAAATTCGGGCCCGTTGCGGTGGAGGGGCTCGAAGAGAAGATCCGCACGCTCATGGAACGCGCGGGGCTCAAGGTGGGCCGGGTGTTTCAAGTCGATGCTTCCCGCCGGAGCCGCCACTCGAACGCGTATTTCACCGGCATCGGCAGGGTCAAGCGGATCGTCCTGTTCGACACCCTGATCGGCCAGATGAGCCAGGACGAAATTCTCGCGGTCCTCGCGCACGAGGTCGGCCACTGGAAAAAACGGCACGTGCTCAAACGCATCATCCAGTCCGAACTGACGGCGCTCTGCGGCCTGTTCCTGGCGTACCATGCGCTTTCCTGGGACGGGCTGTCCCGCCTGATCGGCCTTGCCGACGCTTCATTCTATGTGAGAATGGTCATCGTCGGTTTTCTCGGCTCAATCGTCATGTTCCCGCTCACGCCGTTGTCTTCGTTCCTGTCGAGGAGAGACGAGCGGGAGGCGGACCGGTTCGCGTCCGAGCTCACGGCCCGGCCGGATGCCATGGCGTCCGCCCTGGTCAAACTTTCGCGCGAGAACCTTTCCAATCTCCATCCCCATCCGGTCTACGCGAAGTTCTATTATTCCCATCCGCCGGTGGTGGAGAGGGTAAGAAGTCTCAGAGGACAGAAAACAGATGACAGACACCAGACAAGCGAATTAGTCTGACCTCTGTCCTCTGTTCGTCTGGGCTCTGTTTTTTCCCATTGACCGCTGTCGGTCTCTTGTGCTATTTTTGTCTCATGCGGAAGTCCAGGGAAACCATTCGTCTCGAGCAGAAAGTGAAGAGGCTCTCCACGCTCATCGAAGTGAACGGGATCATCAGCTCGTCGCTGAACCTGGACCGGATCCTCGAAAACGTGATGGCGATCTCCAAGCAGGTGATGAACGCCGACGCGTCGAGCATGATGCTGATAGACGAGAAGACGAACGAGCTGGTTTACGAAGTGGCGCTTGGCTCGGTGGGGGAAAAGCTCAAACAGGAGTTCAGACTCAAGATGGGCCAGGGGATCGCCGGCACGGTGGCCGAGGAAGGAAAGCCGCTTTTGCTCGAAGACGTGTACACCCACCCGAAGTTCCATCGCGGCCATGACGATGCCACCGGATATCGCACGAAGTCGATGATCACCGTTCCCCTCAAAGTAGGAGACCGGATTACCGGCGTGGCCCAGGTGATCAACAGGCTCGACGACAAGCCGTTCGATTCCGACGACCTCGAACTTTTCATTGCGCTGTGCAGTCTGGCCGCCATTGCCATCGAGAACGCGAAGATGCACAAGAGCCTGATGGAAAAGCAGCGGCTCGTCAAGGACATGGAGTTCGCGCGCACGGTGCAGGAAAGCTTTCTCCCCCAAAAGACCCCGGAGCTCGCGGGTTACACGTTCAGCGCCCATTACACGCCTGCCCTGGAGGTGGGAGGAGACTTCTATGATTTCTTCCATCTTGACGCGGAACGCACCGGGATCGTGATCGGCGACGTCTCGGGCAAGGGCGTTCCCGCGGCGCTCTATATGGCAAAGCTGGGGAGCGACCTTCGGACACTTGCTTTCACCGAAAAAGACCCGGCATCGGCGCTCGAGAAACTCAACGTTCTCCTGGCCGAACGGAGCCGACGCGGAATGTTCGCCACGCTTCTCTATATCGAGCTCGATGCACGGAATGATACGCTCACCCTGTCGAATGCCGGACACCTGCCGCCGCTTATTAAAAAAGCGGACGGAGCAGTCAAAAAACTTTCGACCTCGGGCGGTTCCCCGCTCGGCATCCTTGCCGGCCTCGCATTCGGCCAGGAGACCGCCACCCTGGACCGCGGCGATACGGTAATTTTGTACACCGACGGCATCATAGAAGCCATGAACGCCAAAGAAGAGCTGTATGGGTATGAACGATTTGAAGCGCTGGTGCGGAAAAGCTCCCCTGATCCCGAAGCCATGAAAGCGGCGATTATAGACGACGTGAATAGATTTACGGGGCTGAGCCCGCAGCACGACGATATGACCCTGGTCTGTTTCGGAGCGTTGAAATAACAGATGACGGACCAAAGCCAACAGACGAATGACGTTGTGACGCTCACCGTGCCGAGCCATCCGAAGTTCCTGTACGTGGTTCGGAGCGCTCTGTATCCCGTGGTGCTGTCGGCGGGTTTCCCTAAAAAAGACGCCCGAAAAATCGTGCTCGCCGTCGACGAAGCATGCTCCAACATCATTAAATACGCGTACGAAGGCGATCGTACCAAGACGATAACCCTGAACGTTCGGGTGGGCCTGGGCGCGCTCACGATCGAGCTCAAGGACTCAGGCAAAAAACCGGACGTGGCAAAAATAGCCCCGAGGAAGCTCGACGAGATCAGGCCGGGCGGGCTCGGCACGCATTTTATGGCAACGGTGTTCGACAAGGTCGAGTACGACACGAGCGGCAAGGCGGGGACGGTGCTGACCCTGGTGAAGGAAAAGAGCGGGACGCGGTCATGAGGTTTGCTCTATGAAAGTGGAAATCGTAACGGAACGGATCGAAGTCGGCTTTCTGTTGAAGTTGAAAGGCGACGTGGACATGAACACGTCCTCGGACGTGAGGACCGCCCTGGCGGGGTTTTTCAGTCAGGGCGCGCCGGGCATGAAGGCGCTTCTCGTCGATCTGTCGCAGGTGCGGTATATGGACAGCTCTGGAATTGCCACGCTCGTCGAGGTCATGCAGACCTGCATGAAAAAAGGGACCCGGCTGAG
>JBGOTO010000010.1:0-36913 GCA_041476485.1 Nitrospirota bacterium | reverse complement strand
GGATGGGCCCGGGAGAGCACGACCTGCGGGCCTTTGGAGGTGTCCCGCACTTCGAGCACGTAGGCCCTGACGCGGTCCCCCCGCCGGTAGTTCTCGCGCTGGATCTGCTCGCGGGCGGGCAACACCGCCTCGGTTTTGCCGAGATCGATATAGTACGCGCCTTTTTCGTGGCGCAGAACGATGCCGTTCACGAGCTGGCCGATCTTGTCGTTGAACTCCTTCAGGATGACGTCGCGCTCCGCCTCACGCACCTTCTGCACGATGACTTGGCGGGCGGTCTGGGCCGCGATCCTGCCGAACCCCTGGAACTCCACCTGCAGCGGGACTTCACCCTCCATCTGCGCGTCGGGAAAGAGCGCCTGCGCTTCCTCGAGGGTAATCTCCTCTTCCGCGTTCGCGACCTCGGGCACGACTTTCTTGTACGCATACATGATGATGTCGCCGCGCTTCGGGTCTATCTGCACCGCAATCCGCTGCGTGCCGTACTTCTTCTTGGCCGCGCTCACGAGGGCGGACTCAACGGCCTCGACCACCATTTCCTTCGAGATGCCCTTCTCTTTGCTGATCTGATCTATCACCTGGATCAATTCCTGGCTCATACGCCTGTTCCCTCCTGAAATAACTTTTGTGGGACACGGATGATTACGGAAAAATCGGATAGTACCTTGCCGATCATCCGCGTCCAAAATTTTGTTTTAAAATTCCACTTCCAGCGATGCTTTGGTAATATTGCTCATCGGAATTTCCAATACAACGCCCGTCTCAAGCTCTACCTTGACCTTTTCCTCGAGCATCCCCGATAGCTTGCCGTGAAAAACCTTCTCGCCGTTGACCGGCTGGTAGGTTTTGATCCTGACCCTGCTCCCGGTAAAGCGTGCGAAGTGCTCGGGCTTCGAGAGCGTCCGGTCGAGACCCGGCGATGAAACTTCGAGCGTGAAGGCATGGGATATGATGTCCTCCACGTCGAGCGCAGCGCTCAAGTCCCTGCTCACTGTCTCGCAGTCGTTCAGGGTGACGCCGCCGGACTCCTCCCGGTCGATATAGATCCGGAGGAGCCATTTCGGCCCCTGTTTTTGGAGCTCGAGCTCCCAAAGCGAAAGTCCCAGGGACCCGAGAATCGGCTCAAGCAAGTGCCGTAT
This sequence comes from Nitrospirota bacterium, assembly GCA_041476485.1. GTDB lineage: Bacteria > Nitrospirota > UBA9217 > UBA9217 > UBA9217 > JBAZLV01. Next base: position 35,774 of record JBGOTO010000010.1, on the reverse strand, counting down.
CTGTTCCACGGCGTTCGGCATCGTTTACCCCAAATAAAAAGAGTGGGCAAAAAATGCCCACTCTTCGAGAAATTTCCCAGAGTGTTGCTTACTTTTTAACATACTGCGGGCAAGAATGCAAGAAAAAAGTTCCGGCTTGATGTTCAAAGCAGCGGCGGCAGATCCCCGGTCTTCGCAACGCGGAACCAATCCACAAACCGCGCTGTCGCGGGGCCGCCTTCTTCCGGGGCCCATGCCGCGACGTTCGTATTTTTCGGTTGGACATACGGCCCCTGCTTCACCTCGAAGAAGATCGTCCCGCTTTCGAGCGGTACGACCGAGTGCCAGGTCTTCGCGGGTATTTCCGCTGCGAACACCGGCCCGCCCGCTGATAGCGCCGCCCTTTCCTCTATTCTGCCGGAATCGTCGAAGAAAAGGAGCGTTGCGGAACCGCGCAGGAGCAGAAAAACTTCGCAGGTTTCCGGCCCGGCGTGGCGGTGCGGCCGAATATAGGTCCCCGGCTCTATGGCTATGCATAAGCGTTGGAGTGGGTCTTCGAGCACGGGATGGAGATTATGATGCGCCCGTTTCCGGGGGGATTCCTTCGCCTGCGCGGTAAGGTTGTCTAATAATTTGCTGTCGATTTGCTTCATTGAGACTCCTTTTCTTTGAAGGATTCATCCTGATTGAAGCATAGTATGCCCTTCATGGCATCACCTGTCAAGCATTGCCGTGTTTTCCGAAAGCGAACAGTGACAGTTACGTGGCGGGGCGCGGCCATCATGCGCTCGACCATCAGTTTAATCAGTTTAAACGAGCGTGATAAGAGATCAGCTCCTATTCTCTTGTCGGCATCTCAGGCTGCCCGTGAAAGGCGGTCCTTTGACAGTTCATGAGCGAGCTTGTCGAAGGATTCGTTCCATCCCGTTTCGCACAATTCGCGCATCTTGCCCGCAGGGATGCCGGCGTGCCGAAGGATCATTTTTGTCCTGCCGCCGACCTCTTCGAACGTCACCGTCACAAGCAATTCCAGCTGCCAGTCTCCCTCCATCCCATAGTGCGAGGCCGGGACCACGTTGCCTTTCTCATCGGCAAAGCTGTCCGTATAGATAAGGCGCGCAGGCGCCACGATCTCGCGGTAAACACCCGTGGACCAAAATTCCTGGCCCTCAGGCGACCGCATGCAATTGAAATATACGCCGCCCACGTGCAGATCGATCTTGTTTACCGGCGAAGTGAAACCTTTCGGCCCCCACCAGCGCATTACGCGTTCGGGCTCGGTCCATGCCTTCCATACCTGCTCACGCGACGCGTCGAAAACGCGGGTGATCACAAGCTCCCGCTCCGAAGGCTTCGCGGCGGGATTATTTTTTGTTGTTTTCGACATGGTATTTCTCCTTTCTACTGCGGCTGATAGTACAGCAGAACATTCCCGTTTCGGAACGTCCTTGTTTTTATAAGTTTCAGGTGAAGCCTGTCCTTGATGCCTTTGAATAAGGGATTTCCGCTGCCCAGGACAACGGGATTCACCATGATCCGGTATTCATCGATCAAGCCAAGTTGCGCGAACTCGGTTGTGATGCTGCCACTTCCCAGTATCGCCATATCTTTCCCGGGCTGTTTTTTTATTTTATTTACTTCTTCCTCAATAGTATCTTTCACCAGCAGGGTGTTGTTCCATTCGACCTTGCCCAGCGTCCTGGAGAATACGATCTTGGGCAGATTGTTCATTCTTTCAGCGACGATCGGATCGTTCTCCATCGCATCCGAGGTCGGCCAGAAACGTGCCATGAGCTCATACGTCACGCGGCCGAACAGCAGCGTGTCCACGGAATTGAGCATTTCGACGGCATACTCATTGAATTCCGCATCCACGTTATGCCAGCTGATATCCCTGTTTTGCCCCTCGAAGTAGCCGTCAAGCGTTACCAGATTAAATACAAATAGTTTTCTCATGTTTCCTCAATCGATCTTCAGCCCCACGCAAACCACGATACCGAAGGATACTACCAAAGCCGTAGCTTTAATGAGGATTTAAATGATCCTCTATTGTTTTGATTTAATTGTAGCAAAAAAAACGTCTCCGCGGCTTTTTCCCCTTGTCGTTTTCTTCAAAATACAGTATTTTGCCTCAATGGAATCAGCTCGACTAAACCGTATTTACAGAAAATTGGGGAAGTTTCTGACCAACCCCCGGGAGCTTTATCTCGTGGTGTCCATTGAGAACCAAACGCTCCTCGTCTGCCGGAACGATGCTATTGTCGAGAGATACGACGTCTCAACGTCCCGCTACGGCAACGGCAATCGGGAGAACTCGCTCAAAACGCCGCTTGGCATTCATCTCATCAAGGAGAAGTTCGGGGCCGGCGCGCCGGCGGGCCGCATTTTTAGAGACCGCGAAGACACGGGCGAAGACTGGGACCACAGCCTGAATGGAGATAATCTGGTCCTTACCCGCATTCTGCGGCTCGAAGGCCTTGAGAACGGGATCAACAAGGGCGCGGGCGTGGATTCCCATGAGCGCTACATCTATATCCACGGCACCGGCCGGCAAGACCTGATAGGAACGCCCTTGTCGCACGGGTGCGTGTGCCTGCGCAACCTCGACATCATTCGCCTGTTTGAATTGGTGAAGGAAGGCACGCTCGTGTACATCGATCCTCCTCCCATGGTTATCAACGAACACCAATGCCGCAGCGTCCATTTTACGGGTATTTTCGGCAGCGGCATGAGCGCGCTCGCGCAATACCTGCGCTTTCAGGGAATCACGGTCTCGGGCTCCGACCGTTTGCATGCAAGTGATGATACTACCCCGATCCGCCAATCTCTCGAAGGGCTGGGGTGCGCCATCGTTCCTCAGGACGGTTCCGGTATCGGGGCGGATACGGATGTTGTCTGCATCTCGACGGCAATAGAAGAATCAAATCCGGACATCGCTGCCGCGCGTGAGCAAGGCATTCCCATCGTCCATCGCTCCGATCTGCTTGCCTCGATCATTTCGACAAAAAAGACGATTGCTGTCGCCGGTACGAGCGGCAAGTCCACGGTGACCGCGATGATATTCGAATTCCTGACCGCCTGCGAAAAGTCGCCGTCGCTTATCAGCGGCGCTGGTTTGCGCAGGCTCGAAAAGCAGGGGCTTATCGGCAACGCCTATGGCGGCGGCTCCGATCTTCTGGTGGTGGAGGCGGACGAAAGCGACGGGACGCTGGTCAAATATCGTCCGGAAGCCGCGGTCTTCCTGAATATTTCCAAGGACCACAAAAGCATCGACGAGATAAAACAACTTTTCGAAACGCTCGCTTCGCAAACCCGCTGGACCGCTTCCAATGCAGACGATCCTGTCCTTGCTTCCCTTCCCGCAACCGTGCGCTTCGGACGAAATGGTTCCGGCTCGTGGCGGCCGGACCGGGAACAGCTTTTGCCGACCTCGGTCAAGCTGATTCGCAGCGGGATAGAATATCATCTGCCGCTTCCGGGTGACCACAATCTTGAAAATTTGTGCGCGGCGCTTTGCGTGGCTGAGCAGTTCGGATGCGGGCCGTCAACGCTTGCCGAAGCGGTAAAAAATTTCGAGGGTGTGGCCCGGCGTTTTTCCGTGACCGAGACCAAGCAGAACGTGCATGTGGTCGATGACTTTGCCCATAATCCGGCAAAAATAGCGGCTGTTGTTCGCGCAGCGCGTGGCCTTTCCAACCGCATCATTGCCGTATACCAGCCGCATGGGTTCGGTCCGACCCGATTCTTAAAGGATGAATATATCTCGACCTTTCGAACGATCTTCCGGCAGCAGGACTCGCTTTATCTTTTGCCGATCTATTATGCCGGAGGCACGGCACAAAAAGATATTTCTTCGGGAGATATCATACAGGGCCTCGGCCCCGTACCATTCACAGCAAGAGCCCTCGGCGATCGCGAAGAGTTATTGGCCGGATTAACAGCCGGTGCGAAACCAGGAGACTGCGTTCTTCTCATGGGAGCGCGGGACCCGTCGCTGCCGGCGTTAGTGAGGAAAGTTGTGGAACTGTTCGGCGGAGAAAAAAATGATGAAACGGGTAAAGGAGCTCTTTAGATAATGAAGCATCTTTCGGGCTTTACTCATCCTGTTTTACTCTTTTTCCCATTGAACCTTGAATCGACCAACTCCTGAAAACGCACCGCCATTTCAGGCCCGTCCTCGTGTTTAAAGAACACAAAGGCCTTCTCCCATTTTTGCGATAGGATCCTTTCCAGCCATTGAGACATAACCGCATCCGTGTAATCGGAACGGCGCAGGCGTAGGTATCCCCACGGCGCGGTGCTGATGACTTCTTGTACCGGGTTCTCGTCAGTGTCCTCGATGCACCAACTGCATCCCTTTTCACGAAGGAGGTCCGGAGCGCCTTCTTCAAGCCATGTGGGGCTGCGGAAGTCGAATGCGCAGGCAATGTTGCCCGGGATCAGAGGAAGAAAATCTTTAAGCACAGACACGTTCGCGCGAAAACTCTTGGGAAACTGAAAAAGGAGCGGCCCCAGTTTCCTGTCCAGAACAGACAGAGACTTGAAAAGGTACTCGGTCTCCTCGAACACATTCCGGAGCTGCTTGATATGGGTGATGACCTGTGGCACTTTGAGCGCAAACACAAAATTTTCCGGGACCTGTTCCGCCCAGGAGGCAAGAACGCTTTCTTTCGGCATGTGATAGAAGGTATTGTTGATCTCTACCGTGCCCAGGCGTGTCGAATAAAAGCGAAGCATGTCCTTGGCTGAGATCTTCTCAGGATAGAATTTCACCTTCCATTCCTTGTGTCCAAATCCGCTGGTACCGACATGGATTTTCATAGTTCTTCACCCTATTTTTGCCACGAAGACACTAAGAAATACCGGATGATTGTATACAGTCTCTTCAGCGCGTCAATTTTAAAGCTGTCTTTGTGTCTTCGCGCCTTTGTGGCAGAATTATTGTTTTAGGTATCATTACCTTCCTCGGCTTTTTCCCTCACCACTTCGCCGGCCGCTTTGTCCTCGCGCATCCGTAGAAAAACGGGTTGCCTCATCACGTCGTCTTCGGTCCAGCCGGATAAGCCGACCTCGCAGACCAACTCCGGCTTTACCCAGGTAACCGGGGCATTGGTCTCCGGCTTTATGTTGAAAGGGCATTCTTTCCGGACCAGGGGTTCCATTTTTTCGTGGATGTCCTTTAGGTCTTTCAGCGAGAACCCGCCTCCCACATGTCCGATGTAGGCCAACTTGTCCCCTTCGAATACGCCCAGGACAAGCGCGCCAAAATAGTGTCTGCCTCCTCCCGGTTCCGTGAACCCCGCGATCACGCCTTCCTGAGCGAGCCGCGTCTTCACCTTCAGCCACTGCCGGCTCCTTTTGCCCATTTCGTACGCGCCTTGAGAATGTTTGGCGACGATCCCTTCCAGGCCCTTTTCTTTGGCTACGTTGTAAAACAAGACTCCTTCTTTCGATACGTGGTCGCTGAGTCTTATTTTCTGGGAGGAAGGGAGGATTTTTTTCAGGAGCTCCTTCCTCCTAATCAACGGCAGGTCCGTCATATCATGTCCACGGAAGTACAGGAGATCGAAAACGTAGTAGGCCAGATGACCGCTTCTGGAATCGTGATAATGCTGCAGCGCCTGAAAATCAGGGCGTCCCTGGTCGTCAACGACGACGATCTCGCCGTCCAGGACGGCGTCAAACCCGAATTTCCGGAGCGAGTCCACAATGGGAGAAAACTTTTTGTCGAACGAGATCCCGTTCCGGGAATACAGTGAAACGTCCTTGTCCCGGATTTCGGCAACGGCCCGGTACCCGTCCCATTTCACCTCGAAGATCCAATCCGGATGATCGAACGGTTTCTCGACCACGGTCGCGAGCATCGGTTTTATACCATGGGGCATCGGTTTGATCGGTGCGCCCTTCAGGTCTTCTATTTCGATCGCTTCGTGAAGACGGATCTGGCTGACCTTTTTTTGTCTGAAAAATTTCGCTGTATCGGTTTCGAGCATCTCCTCCAGCGATTTTCGGGACACGACGGAACGGTTCTCTTTCAGAATGTCCCCTTCGGCCGTATTGCGGTCTTTTTTCTTCAGGAGAAGCCACGACTTCCCGTCCTTCCCGATTTTTACCAGCGCAAATTTACCGTGAAGCTTTTCCCCTTCGAGCACGAACTTCATGTTCCCTTTTCGTAATCCATCCAGAAGAAGTTTCTCGCTTTCGTTTTCCTCTTTTGTGGATGGGTGATGATAAAAGCCCCTGTCCCAGATGATGACGCTTCCCGCGCCGTAATTGCCCTCCGGGATAACGCCCTCGAAATCCTTATAATCAAGCGGGTGGTCTTCGACCATGACGGCCAGCCTTTTCAGGGAAGGGTCCAGCGAGGGGCCTTTCGGCACAGCCCAGATCTTCAGCACCCCTTCCAGCTCCAGCCGGAGATCGTAATGAAGGGCCCGGGCCGCGTGCTTATGAACGACAAACAGAAGGCGGTCCTCATGGCCAGGGCCCGGCTTCGGTTCGGGCGTTTTCTCGAATTTCCTTTTGGATGCGTAGTCCCTTAATCCCATAGTAGAACCAAGCCTGCCACTAAGACACCAAGACACGAAGAAAATCAGTTCATTACTTTGTGAACTTCACAACCTTCGCGCCTTCGTGGCAAAAAAATGTTTCAATCTTCAGTTACAAATGTGGCAGCTTCTGCTCTTTCACGAGCACCTCTTGAAAAAGGTCGCCCATTTTTTCGGCCCTGCGAACAGCTTCCGAATGCGAAACCTGAAACCTTTCCGAGTCGCCAAGCCCGGCTAAACTCTCCAGTTCCCCCCATTCAAGCGGAAACGAAACAAATGGCTTTTCCCGCGCCCGCAGGGAATAAATACAGATCATCGTCTTCGAAGAGTCGTTCTGGGACCAGTTGATAAAAACCTTTCCCTTCCGCTCTTGCTTCGCCATTTTTGCGGTCACCAGGTCCGGATAATGTTTCTGCATGATTTCCGCCACGGCCTTTGAAAATGTTTTCGTGTCCTCAAAGGTCGTCCCTTTACGATTCAAGGGGACAAATACATGCAGCCCTTTTTGGCCTGAGGTCTTTACATAGCCCGCAAGCTCCATGCCGGAGAGCAGGTCCCGAAGTATCAGCGCCACCCGGGCGCACTCGAGGATGTTCGCCGGTTCTCCGGGATCCAGGTCGAAAACCATGGAATCCGGCGTCTCCGGTGATCCGGCCCGGGCCAGAGGCACATGGAGTTCAAGAGACGCAAGGTTCTCCGCCCATAGCAGCGTTTCCAGGTCGTTCACCAGGCAGAAGGTAATCGGCTCTCCGCCATTCTGGGGGACGGCCGCTGTTCTCACCCAGTCCGGACGGTGCGAGGGACAACGCTTCTCGAAGAAGAAGTCTTTCTCCACTCCCTCAGGATAGCGCTTCAGGGTCAATGCCCGGTCTTTCAAATGGGGCAGGATGAACGGCGCAATCCCGCGGTAGTACTCCAGAATCTGGGCCTTCGTGAAACCATAGGAGGGATAGAGGTCCTTTTCCAGGTTCGATAACGAGAGTCTTCTCTCGGCTATTTCAACGACTGCCCGGCTCACCGGCCCTCCTTCACTTTCCGCATGCTCTCCTCCAGCGCGGCGACCAGATCAGACGGACCTTCTCCGTCTTCATCCGTAACTACAGGGGCCTCCACCGGGGGTTTTTCTTTCGCTTTCGTTTCCAGGAGTTCCATGATCCCTTTCCGGCGCTCGTTTGCATACTTTCCCGGATCAAAGTCTTCTATCATTTTTTTGATGCTTTTTTTCATCCGGCTTTCTTCTTCGGCTTCGGTCTTTTCTTTCTTCGGCGACAGGTCTTCATCCGGAAGTATTTCGTCGCTGTAATGAAGCGTGGTCAGGGCCAGCGCTCCGTCCTTGCTTTTGACCGCTACGAGATACTCGCGTTCCGCCAGCACGAATTTCGCGAGCCCGGCCTTGTTTGTCCGGCGCATCACCTCCACCAGCAGTTGATACGCTTTTTCTCCCCCTTTCGAAGGGACGAGATAGTACGGGTGGTCATAATAGATGGGGTCCACTTCCTTCGTATCGATAAAGTCGAGGATCTCGATCGTGCGGCTCCGCTCCGGGGATACGGATTCCAGCTCCTCGTCCGTCATCAGAACGTATTTGTCCGGCAGAATTTCGTGTCCCCGGATGATCTCGTCCGGAGTGACCATCGTTTGTTCTTCCGGGCAAAACATTCTTCTCGCCAAGGGAGAGTAATCCGTGCTGTGAAGCATGCGAAAAGAGACGCGGCCTGGCTTCACTGCCGTGACCAGCCGCACCGGGATCGCCACCAGGCTGAAACTGATCGTCCCGCTCCATATTCCCTGCGCTGCCATGTTATTCCTCCTAACCCGGAACTAAAATCGTCTCTCGCGGAGCACGCGGAGGACGCAAAGGAAATCTTTAAGTCTGTTTCTAAACCAAATGGCCGGGCCTTTCTTTGCGAGCTTGGCGCCTTTGCGAGAAAATTTTTTAATGCTCTCCTCACGCTGCCTTCTTCAGGCTCGCTTCCAGGGCTTGAAGCAGCTCGTCCGACTCCGTGGGTTTCAGGCGCCTGGGTGCCAGGACCGCAATTTTTTCACCGCGGGCTTTTTGCTCGATCATATCCTGCAACTTCTCCTGATGCTCGTTTACGAATTTCCGCGGCTCAAAAGGAGCGGTCAGTTTCTCGATCAATTCGCTCCCGATCTTCAGTTCTTTTTCCGATAAGGGAACATCCTGCAAATTAAGTGATTTCACCGAAACCACTTCGTCGGCATACCGCAGGGTATTCAAACGAAGGACTTTCCCGCTCGCCTGCACGGCCCCGAAATAAGACCGCTTTCTCATGGTCCAGGTGCAGATGCCCTCAACGTCCATCTCCTGCATGGCTTTGACCAGCGCGCTGTATCCCTTTCCCTGAATGCCTGTAACATCCGGCTCCAGGTAATAGACGCGATCAACGAATATGGGGTCGATCTGCGCGGTTTTGACGAATTCGTGGACCTCGATCATCCGGTTGCTTTCAGGGACGGTTTTTTCGAGCTCCTCCGGACCGACGATGATATATTTCCCCTCCTCCACTTCAAACCCTTTGGTCTGTTCTTCCGCCGGCACGGGCCGTTTTTCGTACGCGCAGACCATCTGCTGGTGCAATCGTACCCGGTCGCGCGCGTGAAGGAGGTGAAACTGGACATGCTCTTCCCTGACCGCGCTATGCAGCTTCACGGCCACGTCCGTGTCACCAAAATGGATATATCCTTTCCAGATCGTCGCTCCAGCCATTGAAAATCCTCCAACCCTTTTTAAATCCCCATCTCGTTGAAATTCATTGCAGAAAAGGGACAATTAAAATCCTATATTTATAGGATAGCACTGGGCCGTGCAGACGTCAACGATCCATGCCCGAAGTCGTACTGCCGTTTTTGATACGAAGGTTGCAGGCGATGGGCGTCATTCCTGAGGTCGAACGGAGGAGGTTGCTCAAGAGGGGGCCGTCTGCGCTATGGGCATTATCCCTTGACGCCTTCGCCCAGGTGTTGTATCCTCGCCTTAACAGGAGATCAGTTGTTTAACTCCGAACGGAGCCTGCCCCGAATAATTCTATCGGGGGAATTCTGAACTTTGAACTAGTATATTCGGAGGGCGCGCTCATGAAATGGCTTGAAAAGTACACGGACCATGCTTACGCCTTGATGCGGATCGTGGCGGGCTTCATGTTCTCGTTCCATGGCGCCCAGAAGATCCTGGGAATACTTTCAGACTTCCAGCCGGCAATGGGGTCACAGATCTGGTTCGGCGGGGTCATAGAACTCGTTGCAGGGCTGGCGGTGCTGCTGGGGTTCCAGACGCGCGCCGCGGCTTTCCTCTGCAGCGGAGAGATGGCCGTGGCTTATTTCCAGTTCCACTGGAAATTCCAGATGGGACAGAACTTTTTTCCAGCGCTGAACAAAGGCGAGTTGGCCGTTCTCTACTGCTTTGTTTTCCTTTATATTGCCTGCCGGGGTAAGGGCAAATGGGGCCTGGATAAAAAGAATTAAGACAGAGCGCGGGGGCGACAGGAGCTTGCGGAAACAGGTTGTCCGATCCATATTTTTTCTGCTTTTGCTTCCAAAAAGAATAGTGAAAATCGTGCAACAGAAAAAAGTTCGGGAGCGATAAAGGAGAATCGCATGAAGACTAACATACAGGAATTGTGGGGGATCAGCGGGTACGACTACTACCTGCGATTGGGAACCTATGGAAATCAAGATTTCAGCGTGGACGCGAACGGCAAAAAATACAAGTTCTCCCTCCAATCGAAAACAGCAACATTCGTTATTGCACGAGATGAAAATGTTCTCGGTACCCTGGATCTGATGCCTCTTATGCTCAAACTGAAAAAACGTAAAATTTCGCCCATGTTCCATTTAAATCTCCCCCAAGAGGAGATGGTTGCTGAAGGACGGACAGGAAACGTGGCAGTCAAGATGCTGTTCTCGGAAGTTCATATGCGAGAGCGGAACGCAAAGATCGAGTTGACGAGCGCAAATGCAGATGTGCTGATGAAGATCAGGGATTAGAGGGTCTCCGGACGGCACAGTCAAGACATTCGAGCATAACCGCATACCGGATGCTCTATTTGATTCGATTCCCCGAGAATTCTATGCCGATTTACGAAGGCGTTGTCATACGGCCACCCAGCGAGGCCGACAGCCTCATCCTCCAGTACACCATCGGGTGTTCCCACAACCAGTGCACCTTCTGTCCCGCGTACAAACTGAAGCGCTTCCGCATCCGCAGCCTCGTTGAGCTGGAACAGGACATCAACGGCTGCCTGCCGGACTGCATTGACACGCGCCGGATCTTCCTTGCCGACGGCGACGCGCTCGCTGCTCCCCTTCCCGACCTGCTCTCACTCTTCTCGCTCCTGCGCTCTTCGTTCCCCAGGCTCCAGCGTACCGGCATGTACGCGAACGCAAAAAATATCCTGGGGAAATCGGTCGAGGAACTGAGGCAGCTCCGGGAGGCGGGCCTCGGCATTCTGTACCTCGGCATCGAGAGCGGAGACGACGAGCTGCTCGTCTGGATGAAAAAGGGCGCGACCGGGGCGGAGATGGCCGAGGCCGGCCGACGCGTCAAGGACGCGGGCATCAAGCTCTCCGTCACGGTCCTGCTCGGGATCGGCGGCATCGACAGGAGCGAAGAACATGCACGGGCCACCGGAAAGCTGCTTTCCGCCATCGATCCCGACTATGTGGGCGCCCTCACGACCATGGTGGTGAAGGGCACGCCGCTGTATGATCTTCAGCAGCAGGGGAAATTCACCCTTCCCTCCGCCTTCGCCATGCTCTCGGAACTCGCGGAGATGCTTGAGCACACCGAAATGACGCGCGGCCTTTTCTTCGCGAACCATGCTTCGAACTATCTTCCCATCCGTGTGCGCATGCCTTCGGAGCGCGACAAGACCGTGGAGATGATCCGGAAGTTCGTGCAAGAGAAGGACGCATCGCTCCTGAAACCGGAAGGGATGAGGAGGTTATAAAATGTCCGCTTTAAGGCCGGAGAGGAAAACGCTTTCCGGCCTTTTCTTTTGCAAGGGACCCGCAGGAAATACCCTTGACAAAAAAGCGACGTGTACTATACAGGTCAACGAGAGTGATATAATAGTATCTAACGACAATGGGTCGCGGGTAAGAGCTATCCAGGCAACAGAGGTGAGCGCATGAGCACGGTCAAAGAACTTGAAAAAACCATTACCGGTTTGTCGCAGCAGCAGCTCGCGGAATTCCGGGCATGGTTCGAGTCGTTCGACGCCGCGCGGTGGGACCGAGAGATCGAAGAGGACGTCCATTCGGGGAAGCTTGACCGCGTCGCAGAAAAGGCGATTGGAGAATACCGTAAAGGGAAAGCAAAACCGGCATGAAGTACCTTGCCGGCCCGTCTTTCTGGGAGTGCTACGACAAACTTCCTGAACAGATACAAAAACTGGCTGACAAGAATTTTTCCCTCCTGAAGGAGAATCCCTAACATCCGTCCCTTCACATTAAAAAAACAGGCAAGTACTGGTCGGTGCGAGTCGGCATGAAGCACCGCGCCCTTGCCGTTGAAGTGGACGACGGGCTTCTATGGTTCTGGATAGGAACACATGCCGAGTACGATAAATTGCTGAAGTAAATCATCTGTCTTCTCTCCGCCTTTATATTCCGCACTCCGCATTCATCACTCCGCATTGTGGTCAATTTTCCCCTTGCCCCTTTCGCCAAAATATAGTACGCTTGCCTCATACGTAGCAAGAATTTACAAAAGGAGAACCTCATGCCAAGGAAAAAGAAAGTTGCACCGGAGAGCGAAAAGAAAGGGTTCAAGCACATCGCATGGGGAATCGGCTTCGTCCTCGTGTTCGTGTTGGCGTTCGGCTACGTCGTGCAACTGCTCTGGAACTGGCTGATGCCGGAGGTTTTCGGGCTCAAGGCCATCACGTACCTCCAGTCCATCGTGCTGTTGCTCCTGGCACGGGTGCTCTTCGGGCGCGTGGGCCAGCGCCGCGACCATGCCGGATACCTTACCGGGAAATACGGGTTCCGCGGCCTCTTCGGGCAGGGATGCTGTCAGGATAGCGATTCAAAATGACGTTGCAGATAAATGATGAATATAGGACCTGCCCCTCGGCAGGTCCTATCGTTAACTATTGTCTGATTTTTGGGGTCCACTATAGGGATAACATTGTGGGGAACCGGCCAACGGCGGGCAATGATCATATGGACATGGCGATGAAAGCCAGGTTCGTCGAGTCATGGAACCGGCATTTCAACGGCGCTGAGATCCCCATCTCGTTTTATTTATGCCTCCCCTCGCCCTCATCCAGCAACTTTTCCGTTTGATTTCACCGGGTTTTATGCTATCATAACTTTGTAGAGTGGTTCATGAGATTCATCAACATAAACCTGAATAGGGATACTAAAATGGTAAATGAGATTATTTTCATCGTGGAAGAAGCTCCCGAAGGCGGGTATCAGGCCAGGGCGCTCGGTTACTCCATTTTTACGGAAGCGGACAGCTTCGAGGCGCTCAAGAAGATGGTCCAGGATGCTGTTGTCTGTCATTTCGAGGACCATGAACGGCCGCGGGTCATCAGGCTTCATATGGTGAAAGAAGAACTTCTCGCCGTATGAAAATCCCGCGCGACATCGGCGGCGAAGAATTAGCCGATGGCATAATGGGGCATAATGGGGTCACTTCTCGATCCAACGCTTCTCGATCCAACGCATAATGGGGTCACTTCTCGATCCTTGACATTTTAGATTCAACACTTTGCAATAATGTCCTGACCTTCCGGTCTTTTTCGATAAGCATCCGCAATCTCCGTCGCTCCTGACTCACCGCCGAATAGTCCACACCGAACAACCGCCCGATCTCGGGATTTGTCATACCTCCATGCCGATACAGCAAATCCATGGTGATCTGACGCAAAGTTCCTTTTTCGGTCTTGATCATCTCTAATGTTTTGCGGGTTTGGCGAGCAATGGACTGGATGATCTCATCCTTTGAACCGTGCCGTCTGATGGCTCGATGTGCTGGCGCTTCTCCGTCATTTTCTTCGCTCAGATATGTTTCCTTGACCCAGGCTATGAATTTTTCCCCACCGATGACGCTCTGGCCTATTATCTGATCGCTGATCCCCTTGCCCTGGATCATTTCCTCGATCAAGGTTTTTCTGTATGACTTCCTGGCTTTGTCCGTGTCTCCGCCAAAATCAGCAAGCACCACGTTATAGGACACGAAGTGCTGCTTTTTTCGTTTATTCAGATAGCCAGGTAAACTGCTCCAGGGGTAGCTCTTGAGGCGCTTATACTTTTCCCGCGGCTCGGTCTTTTCCAAAGCCTTGATCCGAACGGGGTTCAAATGGATATATCGGGACAGTACCGAAAGATAAGCATCTTTATCCACCAGAATGGCTTTGTATCTTCCCTGGTAGAGGTGGCCGACTCGCTTATGGCGGCGGTTAAAATAGCCGATGTAGGCGATATTGAAGTGGCGCATGAATTCGGATAGGTTCCCGAGCGGGGTCTCGACCAGCAGATGAAAATGGTTGGTCATCAGAACGTAGCTGTGAAGTTTTACGGTATAGATGTTGACGGACTGATTGAGCAGTTGCAGGAAGCGGCTTCGGTCGGCGTCATCCCGATAGATGTTCTGCTTTTCGTTGCCGCGGCAGGTGACGTGGTAAACAGCGTCCGGGTACTGGATGCGAAGGGGTCTGGCCATGATCAGAAGTTGGCATATCAATGTAAATTTGTCAAGGATCGAGAAGTGACCCCAATGAGACCCCTATTTTCCCCTTGCCCCTTTTCCCGAAATCCGGTATCCTTGTGTCGTCAAATCCTGCAGTGAAAAAAGGAGGAAAACATGAAGATTACGGTTAGATTTTTTGTAGGGGCCGCCGCGCTAGCGGCGGTGGGCGTTATCGTATTTCTGGGTTTTGCCTCTGCGGGGCCACAGGTGACGCCGCTGGCGCCGCTCGGCATCAATTCTCCGGACAAGATGGCGCCGAACGGGGAATACGTGGTCTCCGTCTGGAAGGACAACGCCTGGAAAAAGGCCGGCAGCCTGTCCTATGACCGGTTCTTCCGGGAGCGGACGCTCGACCTTGGGGACCTCGTTACGCCGGGCCAGCCTGCGCGTATCAGGATCGCGCAACAGGGCGGAGGCGCGGCGCACATAGACTCGGCACTGCTGGGCGGCGCAGCTCCGGAGAAGATCCTGGGCGGCGATGAAGCACGAGCGCTTGAGAAGGTCTCGAAAAAGGACTTCGACGTCATCGACTCCTTCCACAAGGTCATCGAGCTGGCCTACCCTGTTGCTGGGAAGGACAGGACCCTCAGCCTGACCGCGCGCGTGGAAAGCATCGAGATCAGCAAGACGCCTTTCCAGTTCCCGGCGGAGAACCTTTACAAGACCATAAACAAGAGTTCCCGCTTCTACACCTACCGGATGAGTTCGGAAAAGACCGACGCCCCGTTCTTCAAGGAATACTCGCAAACCGGCTCCGGCCATCCTTCCGGCTTTACGTATGGCTGGGTGCGGAACGACGAGAAGAACCTGTACGTGAAGATCGATTTCACGCCGGACAATACTATGGACGGCAGCAAGGACTATGCCAAGGTGTATGTGAACACACCGAAGGGACTGAAGGAGTTCAAGCTCTCGGTGCCGGAAACGAAATGGGGCAAGGCAAACTTCGCGTACACGGACAAGGTCGCGTACGAGCACAAGGTCTATGATTTCACCATCCCATTAAATGAGCTTGGCGTCAGCAGCGCGAAGAAAGCCAAAGAGCTCCAGCTCGCCTTTGCCGCCTATGGCACGGCAAATCCCGGGGATTTTCAACCTTCCCTTGTCTTTAATTCTGCAAATAATACCTATCTCCTGACTTTTACCCGAGTCGGCACGGACGTCAGTCATACGAATTCGATAGTAGGTCAGCTTCTCACAAGTGGAGGAACGGCTGCAGGTTCCGAGTTCGAAATCATTAATCCGAACTTAAGTAACAGTGAAGCGCTGAGCGCAAGGGCCGCATTTGACAGCAATCGCAGCAGGTTCCTTGCTGTTTCCGATCGGTTCGATTCTACGAACTTTAATATTGCCGGCCAGTTGGTGAATGCGGACACTACCCTGCAGGGATCGGTAATCTCCATAACGACGGATACGGCGACTCAACAAAGCTCCTCTGCCGCCTATGACCTTGCGAACGACCGGTTCCTGGTGGCGTGGCACGATTACCGCAACGTTGCAACAGGTATCGATGTCTACGGTGCGCTGGTCACCGCCTCCACCGGCTCCCTGGTCAGCACCGGGACGGGCACCAACTTCATCATTTCCAATGCCGCAGCGCAGCAAACATATCCGACAGTGGCGAATGACAGCACGAACCAGCGTTTCCTCGTGGCGTGGACGGACCAGCGCAGCAGCGCCACAACAAGCGCGGATATCTACGGAGCGCTCGTGTCCGCCTCCACGGGTACCCTGCTCAGCACAGGGACCGGGACGAACTTCGTCATATCCAACTCTGTTAATTCGCAACAGACGCCGGCCGCGGCGTACGACCCCGTGAACCACCGCTTCCTGGTGGCGTGGATGGACGACCGTAATTCCGGAACAGCCAACGATATCTACGGCGCGCTGGTGTCCGCCTCCACCGGCACCCTGCTCAGCACAGCGACCGGAACCAACTTCGCTATAACGATTGCCCCAAGTTCGCAGGGGTCGCCCTCCGTGGTCTATGACAGCGTGAACATGCGTTTCCTCGTGGTCTGGACGGACGCACGAAACGCCGGCTCCACATTGAACGACATTTACGGCCAATACGTGAATGTTGACGGGTCCCTGTCAGGCAGTAATTTTGCCGTTGCCAATACCACAGTCTCGGAAGCCGGACCGAGGGCGGCCTATAACTCCGTCTGCGGCAATACTTTGGTCACGTATGCAACAACCACTACTGGTGTTATCGACGTGGGCCTGTCCCTCATCGGCACTCCTTGTCCCTCGGCCGCTGCTGCCGGCGGCGGTGGCGGCGGCTGCTTTATCGCGACCGCGGCATACGGCACCGACATGGCAGAGGACGTGCAGGCGCTTCGGGAGTTCCGCGACAAGCATCTTTTGACCAATGCGCCCGGCCGGGCGTTCGTGAGCGCGTACTACCAATACTCGCCGCCCGTCGCGGAGTATATCGCCGGGAGCGGGCCGCTCAAAGCCATGGTGCGCGCAGGGCTCGCGCCCGTCGTTTTCGCGATCAGGTATCCCTTCGTCGTCATGGCAGGGCTGTCGGCCCTGGCGCTCTTCATGGTATACCGGCGGCGGGCGCGGAACGCGTAAAGGTCCCCTATATCCTAATGCGCAAATGAATAGCACCGAATAAACCAACGGGAGGGACGTTCACTATGAAAAGAATCATCATACTGTTTTGTGCCATGCTGTTCTTCGCGCCCGCTGTATCGCAGGGCGGCCTGATGGATTTGCTGAAGGAGTCCGCGGCTAATCAGAAAGTGCCGGCGGAACTGATCGGCACCTGGAGCTACACGGGGTACATGAACAGCACCCTGGTGATCAGCGCAAAGGACTTTACCCTGAACGTGTACAATCGGGCAGGCAAGCTGCATCAGACCTTTTCCGGCCCCATGCGGAACGTGAACAACAACAACCATTACCTGGCGCCCGCGATCTCCGAGCTTTCGCAGGACGGCGCGAGCATGGCGCATCTCCTCAAAACCGGCGGCCCCTACTATAAAATAATGTACTACAAGGACCTTACCGCCGATTCCGTGATGATCTATATCGTAAACGGCTACGCGCCGGAGAAGCTCCTGCACAGTAACGACGAGAACAGCAAGCTTGGCAGGGGTTACGAAAAGTTCGTCCGGACCAAGTAACCGGGACCGGGCTGTTCAGCGGCAAGGCGGCTATTCACCGGCGGGAGATGGAAACGTCTCCCGCCTTTTTTTATCCCACGCCGAACTGATTTAATTCATTCCGAACTCCGCATTTTAAGCTTGCCCCTTTCAACAAAATATAGTACGCTTGCCTCATTAAGTGGACCAGAAATCTTAAGAACTGATGAGGAGGCAATAACAATGAATGACGACGCACAGGCTGGCGGAGTAAAGGTGACCGATAGCATGATCGATTCGCTGCGCTCGACAAAACCGTGGACGAAACTCCTGGCAATACTGGGGTTCGTCGGCGTCGGGATTATGATTCTTTGTGCCGCGCTTATGTTCTTTTCAAACATGCTTCCGAGTCAAAAGGGCGCCGCGCCTTTCGTGGGATTTGTTTACATTCTGTTCGCTGCGCTGTACTTTATGCCCGCCTTTTACCTGTTCAAATATTCCTCCTCGATCGGCAATTTCCTCGAAAGCAACGGCCAGACCGATCTGGAATCCGCGCTGTCAAACCAAAAGTCCTTCTGGAAATTTGCAGGTATCCTCGCTTTGATCGGCATGGTCTTTGTTGTTCTTGGAATTGTTGCTGCCATCCTCATCCCGATGGTAGTCAAGATGGGGACGCATCCGGGGATGTAACAAACAAAAACTATGCGACTGACCTGGACAAGCCCCGATACTCGGGACAATCCGTAATCAAAAGCGTCTCTCGCGGAGCACGCGGAGTACGCAGAAATTTGAAAAAACTATTCTTCACTAAAATTGGCCTAGCCGGGCTAATTCTCAGGCAAAGGAGGTCAACGGGCACCCCATGAAACAGACATTTCTACTTAATCGGCCTGCATATGCAGTACTCAGCGTTATGTTATTCTTCTCCGTCTGGGGATGTGGCGGCAGCGGCGGCAGCGCAACATCGTCAGCGACAGCACCTTACATCTATGCCGAGCTGGATAGTCTGGCAAACACCAATGCCAGTGCGGCCAGCGTCTACGTGATCGATGATTCCAACGACAATCCAGATTCCAACAACAATCCTATTACCTATGCCATTGTAACTTTAAATGGCATAACATTAACGTATAATGTTACAGACCAGGGATATCACGGGGATCTACTAGTAGCGCCGGGAGATAGTGTTAATCTCAACGTGACCGTTGGCGAGAATACTTATACAGCGACAGGCAATCAGTTCACCTCTTACCCGGTCATATCCAAACCTGCTTCAAGCGACACCTGGCCGATACGCTGCACTAATGCGATAATCTGGTCATCTGACGCTCAGACCGCAGATGCCTTCTATGGTCTCGGTGTTCAGGATGCTGTAACGGGAGAATTGGTCTGGCCGTCGTCGTCTGGCTATCTCCAGACACTTCCAATTAGCACCACTTCATACAATATCATTGGAAGCGATTTAAAAACGGGCGATGACCTCGTAATCGTAGGTATCGCAAAGTCTGTATCTTTCTCGAATGCAGCTCCCGGTTCTGAGTTTATTATCGGCGGGTTCAACTCCGTTCCAATCACTATTGCTGATATTTCCCCACCTCCCTTATCAATCGACGTGAGTCCGGCAAATAGGGGTATTGAAATGGGAACTACCCAGCAATTTACGGCAACAGGGAGATATTGCGATGGTGCGACCCAGGACCTTACTGCGTCAGTAGTCTGGAACTCGTCAGATACTGGCGTCGCAACTATCAGCAATGCACCGGATTCCATCGGAAATGCTGCCGTCGTAACCAGTGGCACAACCACGATCACGGCCACATTGGGAAATATCTCGGGCTCTACGACGCTGACAGTGTATCCCTATTTCGCGTTTCCAATCAATTCTTGGCCCCAGGCAGTTGCCATCGGCGATGTGACCGGAGACAGCAAAAACGATGTCGTTGTGGTCACCGCCGGCAACAGTGGTGGCTTGGACGATTACAAGCTCGTTCTTTTTGCCCAAAATTCCGCAGGGGGGCTTTCTGCACCGGTTGCCTTCACGACTACCGGGACGTATTCATATCCTCCCCGTACTGTTGCCATAGGGGATATCAATGGCGACGGAAAAAATGAAGTTATCGTAGGAAACTCAGGAAAGAATATCGAGGTCTTTGTGCAAGATGGCCATGGCGGTCTCGTCTCCAATGCGATCTATACTACGGTGAATTCAACGCTGATAAAAATTGCGGACCTGAACAATGACGGACGACTGGATGTGGTCGGCATCGGCTGGGGTACCAATACTGTTGTTGTATTTCTGCAGAATGCAGACGGGACTTTGAATCCACCGGTGACATACCCTGTTGATCATGCCGGGTGGGATGATCTTAAAGTCGGAGATGTCAACAATGATGGATTGGTCGATATCATCGTTATGACTGGACAAGGTTTGACTCCAAAGATCGGGGTTCTCACGCAAAAAAAAGGCGGTACATTCAACCCGGCGGTCTATTATACGCCTGCAGGGTTGAGCATAGGAGTAGGAGACGTCAATGGCGACGGCTTGAACGATGTTGTGGTCGCATCCGGAGGAATATGCGTTTTGGCCCAAAACAATCTTGGGACCCTCAATCCATCAGTCTGTTATTCCGCTTATACCAGCTGGGGGGCGATCGAAGTCGCTGACGTTAACGGGGATGGCAGAAAGGATATCATCCATCTCCATTATGGGGGGATGGCGCTTGGCATATATTTCCAGGCTGCTGACGGCAGCTTGTTGCCTGAAAAATTGTATACGATCCCCTATGGGGTAGATAATCGGCAAGCACTTGCCATCGGCGATATTAACGGCGATGGGCTAAATGATATAGTAACATTAGATACCTATAAAGGTTTGATTGTTTTGTACGGTAAATAGAGAGACCCTGCGTGCAGCGTCATCGACGGATGCGTAGCAGGGATTTTACAAAAGGAGAACTACATGCCAAGGAAAAAGAAAGCTGCACCGGAGAATGAGAAAAAAGGGTTCAAGCACATCGCATGGGGGGTCGGCTTTGTCCTCGTGTTCGTACTGGCGTTCGGCTACGTCGTGCAACTGCTCTGGAACTGGCTGATGCCGGAGATCTTCGGGCTCAAGGCCATGACGTATCTCCAGGCCATCGGGCTGTTACTCCTGACGCGGGTGCTCTTCGGGCGCGTGGGCCAGCGCCGCGACCATGCCGGATACCTTACCGGGAAATACGGGTTCCGCGGCCTCTTCGGGCAGGGATGCGGGCAGGATAGCGCTTCAAAATGACGTCGCCGATACATGATGAATTTATGCCTGTTCCCATCAATAACAGGGAGGAGCAACGATGAGAATCCTATTTGAAGTTTTGCTCTTATCGATCGTTATAGGGGCGGTGGTGGTGTTTTCAAAGGCCGTTACTTCGCAGGGGGGGAAAGACTACGTACAGCTCAAAGCGATTGAGAAATGGGATGGACATCTTCCAATGCAGATGGTACCCGGTTCAACGGTGCCGTTTATTGATTTGACAAAAAGTAAAAATTAATGAACCCGTAACAAACAAATTTTCACACGGAGGCACGGAGCGCACAAAGAAAATCTACTAATAGAGGCGCGAGGGTCAAGGCGCGAGGGCCAGGTCTTTCTTCTTAGCATTTCAAAATATTTACAGCTAGACGCAGACGTTTAACTAACGTTTCCAAAGGTTCTGTGGTCCCCTGCACGGCTTTCAGATTACGCATGAAAATGTCCGTCTCCCCTCGCTTGTGAAACCAATAGAAATGCCTTAACGCACCCCTTAAATGACAGTCAAAAAAATCTCTCAACCGTACCCGCGGAAATCGAATAGCGATAACACAATATTTTCTACTCAGGTGTTGCGTCCGTAGTTGATTTATTTCATGGGAAACGTTACAATGCCGCCAATAACGTTCCGCCGCTGTTTACGCAACAGCATGACACTATTCAACGAGGTGATATGGAGAACAGCCCTGGTAGCGAGAGGACCTTGTTTCAGAAAGACGACAGCGCTCAGACAGCGGAAATTCTCAATATTGTATTGGACCATATTACGCAAGGTTTGATCATTGTGGGACCGGACCATGCCGTGCTCGCATTCAACAAACAGTTTGAGGAGCATTTCCGCTTTCCGCAGGGAACAGTCAAGGTAGGCCGTGATTTCAGGGAGATTCTCAAAGCCTGGGCTGACGGCATCGGACAAACCCAGGAATTCCTTGAACGGACGATACGCCACCTTGAGTTTCACGCTCCTTTTGAAATGGAATTTCAGCAAACAATACAAGGAAGCACCCGATGGTTCCTCGTGACCCATGCCCCGCTGCCTTCAAAGGGATTTGTGAGGACCTATACCGACATCACCGAGAAGAAAAAGTCGGTTGAACAGCATATCTATGACGCCCTCCATGATCCCCTGACCGGCCTCCCGAACCGCGCGCTTTTCATGGACAGGCTCCAGCACGTCATTACCGCGTCGCATCGGCGGCCCGGAACTCCCAACTACGCGGTTTTCTTCCTCGACATGGACCGGTTCAAGGTCATCAATGACAGCCTCGGCCATACCATCGGCGATAAACTCCTCGTCGCGGTAGGCCGCAAGCTGGCCGATTGCATCCGGCCCTGTGATACCATCGCGCGGCTGGGCGGCGATGAGTTTGCGATGCTCCTGGAAAATGTCGGCGAACCTGCCTACACGGTCAACGTCGCTGACCGGGTCCGGGAGAAATTGACCCGGCCGCTCGAGATCAGCGGCCGTGAAGTATTTACGTCGGTCAGCATCGGGATCGCATTAGGCGCGGAACGATATGAACGGTCGGAACAGGTCCTGCGCGACGCGGACATCGCGATGTATGAGGCAAAAGGACGGGGAAATGGATCGTATGAGATCTTCGATACCGATATGCATGCCAATATTCTGGACCGGATGCGGCTGGTGGCCGATCTGCGGGGAGCGGTCGCCCGCGAGGAGCTGCTGCTCTACTATCAGCCGATTATCGACCTGAAAACGCAGCAATTGACGGGATTTGAAGCACTCGTCCGCTGGGACCACCCGAAGCGGGGCCTCATCTACCCCTTGGAGTTCATTCCCCTGGCAGAGGAGCATGGCCTTATCTATCAGATAGGAACGTGGATCCTGCACGAAGCCTGCCGCGGGCTGAAATTGCTGCAGGAACGATACCCCGCGCAGCCGCTGCTCAGCATGAGCATCAATATTTCAAACAGACAGTTTTCGCAACAGGACCTTGTCGGCATGCTCTCGGAAATTTTGCTGGAGACGGGCGTTGATCCGCGCACGGTGATATTGGAAATCACGGAGAGCATGATCATGGAGAACATCGATACCGCTATCGCGACCATGAAGCAGCTGCGAAACATGAGGGTACAGCTCCATATCGATGATTTCGGCACCGGCCATTCTTCGCTGAGCTATTTGCAGCTCTTTCCGGTGAATGCGCTCAAGATCGACCGCAGTTTTGTCAATAAACTGACCGCCAACGGCGACAATCAGGAGATCATCACACACATTATTTCCCTGGCCAAAAGCCTGAATTTCGAGGTGATTGCCGAGGGGGTGGAAATGGAGCACCAATTGGCCAAAATCCAGAATCTGCAATGCGGCTACGGCCAGGGTTTTCTCTTTGCCCATCCCATGGCGTTTCCCGCGATAGATTCGTGGATGCAGGCACAAAAATATACCCAGTGAGCCGCGCATCCGATGAGAATTGCGGCATTCCATTTAATTTCATCGGGGAATCCCATCCTTCGGATCTTCGGCCCTATCCTGCTCGGGTATCCCAAGGCGGGCACACCGCGTCCCCCCAAAAAAGAACCGAAGGTGAAGTGGGTTTAAAGAAACCTTACGGGACCGTAACCGCCCCTTCATACTCCTCATGAATACCCGGTCCGGAATTTTTCACCAGAGGGATCTCACGGCACTACGCCGCAGGCGATCCGCGCTCCGCCTCCACCCAGGGGCTGCGGGTTGTCCGAGTAGTTGTCCCCGCCAGCATGGATCATGAGAGAGCGGCCTTTCAGATCGGCAACTTTCAGGCGCGGCGCGATCACCGGCAGGGTAACGCTGCCGTCTGCTGCTGCCGTCAAAAGAGGAAGATCTCCAAGGTGGCCCTTTCCCGCGGGACCTTCGTGCTTTCCGGAGCCGACAGGATCGTAGTGGCCGCCCGCCCCCAGGGCCGCCGTCATCTTGCCCTCTTTTTCCTTGGGCTGGCAGCTCGGATTTTCGTGCACGTGGAAGCCGTGCCCGCCTGCCGGCAGGCCCTTGAGGTCCGGGGCGAGGACCAGCCCGTCTTTACCATCCAGGGCCCGCACCGTGCCCAGGAGCTTTCCTACGCCATGCTCATCCACTGCATACATGGGCATGGTGATGTCGGCGGCGTATGAAACAAGTGAAAAGCAGACGAGAAAGAGTGCGGCGAAAAAGATGGTCCTCATGATAAGCCTCCTTGATTTTGCGTTTTCGTGACAGACACAGTGCAGAAAGTATATCATAATTCCCTGCGAGAAAAATCCAGGTCCAGCATCCATAATCCTTTTTTACCACATGATGGCGACAAATCTACGGGATTGATCTGCGGATGCGGTATACTTTAATTAACAATGCAGTATCGGGCTGAAAATCTGCACCAAAAAAAACTGAACTGAAAAGGAGGTTTAATCATGAAACCGGTCCCCATCAATTACCTCGCAGTCGTCGTAGCCGCACTGGCAAACATGGCCATAGGGTTTCTCTGGTACGGTCCGCTTTTCGGTAAAACATGGATGAAGCTGGCGGGGGTCGCCCCGAAAAGGAAAACTTCCGCAAAGAAAAAAGCGCCGGGGATGGAGAAAACGTATCTCCTGGCCTTTGTGGGCTCCTTGGTCATGAGCTACGTGCTGGCCCACTCCCTGATTTTCGCCGCGGCATACTACGAGATGAGCGGCATTACCGGGGGTCTCATGTCCGGGTTCTGGAACTGGCTCGGCTTTATCGCCCCGGTCACGCTGGGCGCGGTGCTGTGGGAAGGAAAACCGTGGAAGCTGTGGCTGATCATCAACGGCTGTTATCTCGTGTCTCTGCTGGTCATGGGAACGATACTTGCCGGATGGAGATAAAAACATCCGTCATGTTGCAAAACTTGCCCGTTTTGGGATAGGGACGATCTCGGGAGAGCGCAATTCGTTGGATAAAATCTGCCGATAGCAGGATACGGCGTTGCGCGCAAAAAGGCCGGTCCCTCAGGACCGGCTAGTGGTGTTTCATACGTCCCGGAAGAGTCCCGCTATGCGGCTTTTTTGTGCGTGAACGCGGGCACGAACACCTCGTCGCAGAACGACTCGATCGGGGTCAACGTCGTGTTCTCCGTCGTGCGCTTCTCCAGCTTGATCTTCCCCTCATTGAACGCCCGTGCCATTTCGACATACATCCTGCTCATATCGGGCGACAGTCCCATGCCGACCATGGCTTTTTCAGCGTCGTCATAGGGGAACATGACGTACGGCAGGCCGGGTTTCGAGATCTTGCTCCCAACGATGCCTGAAGCCTCGATCAAGGTAACGTCCCGCTCGCCAAGAAGGTAGCGGACCGACGAGCCGGTGAAGTCCCGTCTCAGCAGGCGCTCGGCTGCAAACTCCGCAATGTCCTTCGTTGCGATCATGGCGATCTTGAGGTCGCCCCGGATCGCGCTGCCGGCGATTCCCTTGGACCTGATCAGGTCAATGTTCCAGAGCAGGTTCTCCATGAAGTAACCGGCCCGCAGATGCACGACATTCAGCCCCTTCACCCTGTTCAGCCGCTCTTCCATGTTATGCAGGCCCTTGATCGGCCCGGTCTTTTCGACCGCCAGCTCCGCGCCGACGCTCGACAGGTAGACGACGTGCTTTACTTTGGCGGTCTCCAGCGCCCCCGCGATGCTCCGGCCGATCGTGCCTTCATAGCGCATGAAATCCGGCACCGTAGGGTTCGGCGGTATCAGCGCGAACACGGCGTCGGCGCCCGTGAAGGCCTTTGCCAGAAACTCGGTATCATTGGCGTCCCCCGCAAACGCCGTGACGGTCTTGTTCACCAGCAGCCGGAGACGGTCTGCCGACCGCGAGATCACGCGGATCGGTTCGTCCTTTTTTGCCAGAATAGCGGCTATCTTGCCGCCCACGTTGCCCGTTGCTCCCAATATGGCTATCATACAGCACCTCCCCTGCCCGTGGCAGCATCCTTAAAAAAGGATAAATAACGTCCTTTTTTATAGCTTAGCACCGAAACCGGCTCTCGTCAACCGCTGCGGCTGCCCCGCCATGGCTTGTTTTGATGTCCGGATTTTCTCTGTACTTGAAATGAAAAGAGGTCAACCTTTAGTAAGAGGAAAGGTCTAGGGCAAGCGGGCGGACAAAGTTCTCCCGATTCGTGTTATCCGTGGTCACATGCTTTTTCGAATTATTTGTTCAGGATCGCCGCCGCTTCCTTGGCGAAATAGGTGAGGATCATGTCCGCGCCCGCGCGTTTCATCGCGATGAGCGACTCCAGCATGGCGCGTTCTCCGTCGATCCAGCCGAGCTTGGCCGCGGCCTTGATCATCGAAAACTCGCCGCTCACATTATAGGCCGCGACAGGCACGTTGAACTGCTGCTTTACCTGGTAGATGATGTCGAGGTAGGCGAGCGCTGGCTTCACCATCACGATGTCCGCGCCTTCATCGATGTCAAGGGCCACTTCGCGGAGCGCCTCGCGGCTGTTCGGGGGGTCCATTTGATAGGACCGCCGGTCGCCGAACTGCGGCGTGGATTCCGCCGCTTCCCGAAAGGGACCGTAGAAGCTCGAAGCGTATTTCGCCGCATAGGACAGGATCGGCGTATCAAGAAAACCTTCGCCGTCGAGCGCTCGCCGGATAGCGCCGACCCGGCCGTCCATCATGTCCGAGGGCGCGATCATGTCCGCGCCCGCCTTTGCATGGGAGAGCGCTTCCCTGGCGAGGAGTTCGAGCGTGGCGTCGTTCTGGACCACGCCTTTCTTGACCACGCCGCAGTGGCCGTGGCTCGTATACTCGCAGAGGCAGACGTCGGTGATCACGATGAGTTCGGGCGTCTTGTTCTTGATGGCCTTGATCGCGTGCTGGACGATCCCCTCGTCCGAGTACGCTTCGCTGCCGACCTCGTCCTTGTGCTCCGGGATGCCGAAGAGCAGGACAGCCGGAATGCCGAGGGCCTGCACCTCTTCGCAGTCCTTCACGATATTCTCGATAGACTGCTGGTAATTCCCGGGCATGGAACTGATTTCCTTCTTCACGCCCTTGCCGTGGGTGACGAAAAGCGGATAGATGAAATCATCGGGGGAGAGCTTCGTCTCTCTCACCATGCGCCGCATGTTTTCGTTCGTGCGCAGCCTCCGCGGCCGGTAGTAAGGAACAGACATGGAATCTCCTCATTAAAATCTACGAAGTAAGGAAGTTAAGTTCTTTTCCTTACCTTCCCACCTTCCGAACTTCCTGTTCCTAGCTGCACCCGCAGCCGCCAGACCCGCAACCGCTGTTGCTCGGCTTGGTCTTCGGCTTGGGCTCTTCCCCTCCGCAACCGCAGCCACCGCCCTGGGGCGTGCCATTTGGAAAACCGAGAACAAACCCCTCGCCGCGCTCATCGTTCATAAAACTGATCTCAGCGCCTTCCAATGCCTTGGCAGTCGAGGCATCGACGAACACTTTTGCGCCGTTCTTTTCGAGAACGATATCTCCGTCCCCCGCTTTGTCGTCGATCATGATCTCGTAGGACGGGCCGCAGCATCCGCCGTCGCTCGCATGGACGCGAAGGCCGTGATCGGGCGTTCCTTCCGCCTTGAGCAGCTCCTTTATCTTGTCCGCCGCAACGTCTGTAAGGGTGATCATAGGGTATCCTCTTTTCTTGCCACGAAGGCGTTCCGTCTCAAAAATTTTCTTCGTGAATTGGTGTCTTGGTGGCGATGCTATGACTATTTTTTAAAATACTCCGCCATCGCTTCGACGAGCGCGGGGATCGTATATTCTTTCGGCATAATGTCTGTTTTGATGCCGTACTCTTCGGCGGTCTTTGCCGTAACCGGACCGATGCAGGCGACAGCAGCGCCTTCCAATAATAATTTATACTCTTTCCGGCCCAGTATTTCAACAAAATTGTGCACCGTGGACGAGCTGGTAAATGTCACAACGCTGATTTTTTTCTCCTGAAAAAGTTTCCTGACCCGCGCAGCGTCCGCGGCCGGCTTTACGTTCTCGTACGCCGTGGCAACCGTCACCTCGGCCCCGAGCTCTCTCAGCCTGTCGGGGATTATTTCACGGGCCGTCTTCGCCCGGGGGATCAGAACTTTAAGCCCCTTTACCTTTACGCCGCCGAGCGCGACAAGCACGCCTTCGGCCTTGAACTCGGCAGGTATCAGGTCGGCCCTGAGGCCGTGGGATTCGAGCGCCTCGGCGGTCTTCGGCCCCACGGCGCAGATTTGGACGCCCTTGAGCATGCGCAGGTCCTTGCCGAGGCCCCGGAGCCGTTCCATGAAAAATTTCACCGCATTCGCGCTCGTGAAAATGACCCAGGCATACGCTTCCACGGCTTTCAGCGCGTTGTCCAGTTCAACCCAGCTTGCGGGCGGGACAACGTCGATCGTCGGAAATTCGATGGTCGTGGCGCCGCGGTCGATCAGCAGCTCGGCGAATATGCTTGCCTGGTCGCGCGAGCGCGTGACGACGACGCGCCTGCCGAACAGCGGCTTCGACTCGTACCAGTTGAGCTTCTGCCGGAGCTTGACGACCTCCCCGACCACGATAAGGGCCGGAGGCCCGAGCTTCGCCTCCTCCACTTTGGCGACGATGTCGTTCAGCGTGCCCACAACCGTCTTCTGGTCCGTGCGGGTCCCCCACTGGATGACGGCTACCGGCGTTTCGGGGCCCCTGCCGTGCGAAATAAGGTTCTCCACGATATGCCGAAGGTTCTTCATTCCCATGAAGAAAACCAACGTGCCGATGCCGGTGGCGATCTTGTCCCAGTGCACTTTTGATTCGGGTTTTTCGGGGTCTTCATGGCCGGTCACGAAGGCGACGCTCGCGGTATGGCCGCGGTGGGTGAGCGGGATGCCCGCATAGCTCGGCACCGCCGTGGCCGCGGTCACGCCGGGGACGATTTCGAAGGGGACCTTATTGTCGGCAAGCGCTTCCGCCTCTTCTCCGCCCCGCCCGAAAATGAAGGGGTCGCCGCCTTTCACCCTCGCGACGATCTTTCCTTCTTGTGCTTTTTTGACGATAAGAGCGTTGATTTCTTCCTGCGGGAGGGTGTGTTTTCCGCCTTGCTTGCCGACGTACAGGAGTTCGGCATCGGGCCGCCGCTGGTCGAGCAGCCGCTCGTTCGCGAGATAGTCGTAGATAAGCACGTCGGCCTTTTTCACGCATTCCAGGCCCTTGACCGTGATCAGGCCGGGATCGCCCGGCCCGGCGCCGATGAGATAGACTTTTCCGATTGGTTGAATCATAGGAGCAAATTCTTTCTCGCGCAAAGACGTAGCCGAACGTACGTAAGCGCTGCCATAAACAAAGAACGCGAAGAAATGCCAAGAAAAAAATCCGGTTCTCTTAGCGACCTTCGCGCCTTAACGGTTCAATACTTCGGCCTAAAACTAATTCTCCAGCAGGTTGTTCCCGCTGAAGTCCGTGTCGTTCCCGTAGACTTCACGCAGGATCACGTCCGCGCCCTGAGACAGGAGCTTCTCTGCCAGCGTCACGCCCAGTTTTTCGGCCTTCTCCGGCGCCCCTTCGATAGAGTCCTTGATGATGCGCTTCCCGTCCACGCTGCCCACCAGGCCGGTGAGCAGCAGTTTTCCTGACTTGATGTGGCCATAGCACGCGATCGGGACCTGGCACCCTCCTTCGAGTCTCCGCAGGAGGGCCCGTTCGCCCGTAACGCAGGTGCGGCTGTCGGGGTGGTTGAAGAATGAAATAAGGTCGTTCAGCTCCCGGTCGTCCACCCGGCATTCGATGCCGAGCGCGCCCTGCCCGATGGCCGGCAAACTGATCCCGGGATCGAGGTATTCCGTAACGTTCTCCGCAAGCCCGAGCCGCTTGACGCCGGAAGCGGCCAGGATGATGGCGTCGAACTGGCCTTCTTTGAGTTTCCGGAGGCGCGTGTCCACGTTTCCGCGGAGCTGCTGGATCACGAAGTCCGGGCGCAGATGCATCAATTGGGCCTGGCGACGGAGACTGCTCGTGCCCACGTTCGCGCCCTGCGGCAGGTCTTTAAGCAACACTTTGTTCCGCGACAGCAGGGCGTCTCTCGGGTCCTCGCGCTTGGTGATGGCCCCCAGATGCAGCCCGTCGGGAAACTGGGTCGGGACGTCCTTCATGCTGTGTACCGCGATGTCTATGTCGCCGCCCAGCATGGCCTCCTCGATCTCCTTGACGAACAGTCCCTTGCCGCCTACCTTGGCGAGAGGGACGTCGAGGATCTTGTCCCCCGTGGTCTTGATCTTCGTGAGCGTCACGGTCATGCCGGGGTGCTTCTTTTCGAGCTCCGACTTTACCCACTCCGCCTGCCAGAGCGCAAGGGCGCTTCCGCGGGTGCCGATCCTGATCTCTTTTCTCAATGAAATACTCCTCTTATGCCATTTTAATCACAGCTTGTTTTTTTACCAGTGCACGCAGGCCTTGAGCGACAGGCGCGCACCAGCGTGCCAGAAGGCGTTGATGGAAACCCTGTTGATTTTGCAGATAGCCAGTTGAACGTTTGGTCTTCTCATACGACTCCTTGCACGCTTGCGCGGCGGAGCGAAAGGCCCGCGTGTGCGTACAACGTCTGCGGCATTTACTTCTTTTCTTCTTTCAGCGACGAACCGAGCCCCTTCTCGTGCAGGTGCGGCCGCTTTAATTCCTTGTCCAGGTTGAACAGCTTGCGACCAAAAGCAAGCAGGTCGCTGCTGTCCCTGCCGGAAGCGGCCTGTTTCAGGACCACGATCGGCGCGTGCATGATCTTGTTTACGATTGCGCTCGACAGGACGTCGACGGCCTTGCGCTGGTCTTCGGTGATCCCGTTCAACTGGCAGAGCGTCTTGTCCAGCTCTCTCCGCCTGATGTCCTCCACCTTCTCGCGGAGTTCGACGATGGTCGGCACCGCGTCGAGGGAGCGTTCCCACTGGAGGTAGGTCTCCACCTCCTGCATGATGAGCTCTTCGGCCTTTTCCGCCTCCCGCGCCCTGCCCTCGATGTTCGAGTTCACCACGCCCTGGAGATCGTCGATGTCGTAGAGAAATACGTTGTCGATCTTGTTCACTTCGGGGTCTATGTTTCTCGGGACGGAAATATCTATCATGAAGATCGGCTTGTTGCGCCGGTCCTTGAGCGCCTTGTGCACCACGTCATGCCTGACCACGCACGTCTGCGCGCCGGTCGAGCAGATGAGAATATCGGCCATCACCATCTCCGAGGGAAAGTCCTCGAACCGGACGGCGCTCCCGTTGAACTCCTCGGCAAGTTCCACGGCTCGTTCGAAGGTGCGGTTCGCCACCAGGACGCTCTTCACCCCGTTTTTAAGGAGATGCTTCGCCGCCAGTTCGGCCATTTCCCCCGCGCCCAGGAGCATCACGGTCTTGTCCTCGAGGTTGCCGAAGATCTTTTTGGCAAGTTCGACCGCCGCGAAACTGATCGAGACCGCGCTCTCTGCGATCTTCGTTTCCGTGCGCACGCGCTTGGCCACGGAGATGGACTTCTTGAGCAGTTTATTCAGGACCGCGCCGGTCGTTTTTGCCGTGAGCGCGATATCGAAAGCATCCTTGAGCTGGCCGAGGATCTGCGGCTCACCGACGATCATCGAGTCCAGGCTCGACGCCACGCGGAACAGGTGGCGCACGCCTTGCGCATCGGGATGAACGTACAGGGACCGGTCGAGGGATTCGGGCGACAGGTTGTGGTACTCCGAGAGGAACTTCTTTATCTGTTGAACGCCCTTTTCGCTGTCCTGGACGCAGGTATAGAGCTCGACCCGGTTGCAGGTCGAAAGAATAAGGCTTTCCCTGATGCCCTCATAGCCCATGAGCGCTTTCAGCGCATCGGGCACCACGGCCTCGGGAAACGAGAGCTTCTCCCGCACATCAACCGGGGCCGTTTTATGACTGAGACCGACTACAACGATACCCATTCTTCCGCCACCTTAAAACAAATGCTTCCCGATATGCACGCGGCTCACCACGAAGAAGCTGACCAGGACGAAGACAAAACCGAAGATCGACAAAAACGCCATTTTTCTGCCGCGCCACCCGATGGTGCGAAGATGCAGGAGCACGAGATAAAGGGCCCAGGTAATCAGCGACCAGGTCTCCTTCGGGTCCCAGCTCCAATAGGTGCCCCACGCGCTGTTCGCCCAGATGGAACCGGTGATCATGCCGAGCGTGAACAGGGGCCATCCGAGGGTCAGCGCCCGGTACCCGAGCGTGTCCATGATGTCGAGCGACGGCAGCCGGTGAAAGAGCGCGCCCCTGCGCTTGGCCTTGAGCTGCCGCTCCTGGATCAGGTACATGATCGAAACGATGAAGGCGAAGGCAAAGGCGGAATCGCCGAGAGCAGCCAGGCTGGTATGCACCCCGAGCCAGCCGCTTTTCAGCACCGGGTTGAGCTCTTGAATGTCTCCGGACAGGACCAGGGCGGGCGCCATGAGAATGATCACCAGCGGCAGCATGAATGCGCCGAGCGCCGGGATCTTGAACCGGAACTCCATGACCAAAAATACGCTCATCATGCCCATGCCCAGAAAATTTGCCGCCTCGAAGAAGTTGGCAATCGGGACCCGGCCGGATTCGGACCAGCGAAAAGCGAAATAAGCGAGATGGAAAGCAAAACCGCACAGCGCCGCCCAGCGCGAGACTCCGGCGGACCACGTAAGCTCGGGCTTGATGATAAAGGCGATGTATCCCGCTGCCGCACAGAAATAGATGGCCACGGCTATTTGAAAAAAGAGGAGGTTCATAGGGTCGGACTCCGCTCAGCATGCGATCGCTGTGACTGAATAAAGACCTTCAATATTACTTTTTAGCACGGTTCCAAGTCAAGGGAAAAACAGGGAGGATTCAAGGACACATGCCTCACCGCTCCGGCGTAAGCTTGCCCTCCGCCATCCTGAGCACCCGGTCCGCGCGGACGGCGAGTTTATCGTTGTGGGTCACGATCACGAACGTGACCCCCTTCTGCTTGTTGACGGTCATCAGGAGGTCATGGACCGCCTCGCCGGTATGGGTATCGAGGTTGCCCGTCGGCTCGTCTGCCAGCACCACGTCGGGGCTCAGCATGAGCGCCCGGGCGACCGCCACGCGCTGCTGTTCGCCGCCCGAAAGTTCACCCGGCCGGTGGTGCAGCCGTCCGCCGAGCCCCACGTCGCCGAGGGCCCCCGCCGCTGCCGTTGCGGCTTTTTCCCGCTCGATCCCCCGGATGAGTGCAGGCAGCATCACGTTCTCGAGCGCGGAAAACTCCGGGAGCAGATGGTGAAACTGGAACACGAACCCGACCCGCTCGTTGCGAAAACGGGCGAGGCGGGCGTTGTCCAGACCGAAAACGTCCACGTCGCCGTAATAAACCTTGCCGGACGTGGGCCGGTCGAGCGCCCCGAGAAGATGCAGTAAAGTGCTTTTGCCGACACCGGAGGCGCCCACGATTGCCAGCATTTCCCCCTTCGCTATAGTAAGGTCGATGCCGTCCAGAACGTGAAGCGCCTCCGGTCCGCTCATGAACGTCTTGCGGAGCTCTTTAATATGTATCAGCGGCTGTGTTATTTTTTTTCACCCGACTTATCGCTGCCCTTTACGGCCTTTTCGATGTTCGATGCCTTCTTCTCGATGCTAGTTGCCTTGTGCTCGATGTCCTGTTTGACCTCCTCGGCTTTGTTGCCGGCCTGTTTGAGCAGCTTGCCGCCCCCCAGTACAATGAAGACCACAACCGCCAATACCAGAAAAATCACTACCAAAACCAACCTTTTAAAACCGCCTGACTGCGCCATGCTTGCATCCTCCTTTATTATGTAAAGATTCATGATGCATGATGCACGATGCATAATCCATGATGGTTTCTATCCTGAATCGTGTATCCTGCATCCTTTTTACTCATATCTTAGCACTTCCACGGGGTCCTGTTTTGCGGCCTGCCAGGACGGGTAGAGCGTGGCGAGGAAACTGATCCCGAGCGCCGTCAGCGAAATGAACAGGACGTCGAGGCCCGAAATGGAGAGCGGCAAATGGCTCACCTGGTACACGTCCTTCGGGAGCGAGATGAGGTCGGTCTTGATAAGAAGCGTCACCGCGCCGTAGCCGATGATCGACCCCAGCGCCGTTCCCACCGCGCCGATGGTCAACCCGGCGAACATGAATATTTTCATGATGCCCGGCGAGGGGGCGCCCATGGACTTCAATATGGCGATCTCCCGGCTTTTCTCCATGACGATCATCGTCAGGGTCCCGATGATGTTGAACGACGCCACGATGATGATGACGACGAGGATGAGAGACATGCCGATCTTTTCGAGCAGGAGCGCGGAAAAGAAATTCTTGTTCATCTCCATCCAGTTGCGCGTGTAGTAGGGATAGCCGACGGCGGACCGGATCGACGAGGCGATTGAGTCTGCCTGGTATATCTCGTCCACCCGGACCTGGATGCCGCTTACGCGGCCCGGCATGTCGAAAAACTTCTGGGCCTCCGGGAGCGCGATGTACACAAAACCCGTATTGTAGTCGTACATCCCGGCGTCGAAGAAGCCCACGACCTCGAACTTTCTCATCTTGGGGACGATGCCGATGGACGTCTCTTCCCCGAGGGGATTGACCATCGTAACGACCTCGCCAAGCGATACGCCGAGTTTATGCGCAAGGTCTTCGCCGATGACGATGCCGGGAAGTTTTCTGCGTGTATCCTCAAGGTTGGAGAGCGTGCCGGCGGTCATGTTCTTCGCCAGGTCGGTCACCCGTCCTTCGGTCTTCGGGTCGATGCCCCGGACGACGACCCCCTGCATACGGTCCTTCGTCGTCACCATGGACTGGCCGTAGACAAAGGGGGTGGTGGCCTTGACGTGCGGGACCCGCTCCACTTTCTCCCGCAGGGCCTCTTTGTCTTTTACGCCGGCACCGCTGTACTCCAAAACGACGATGTGGGGCATGGCCGAAAGGATCTTATCGCGAAAATAGCCCTGGAAGCCGGTCATCACCGCAAGGGTGATGATGGACGTCGCAACGCCGATGACCACGCCCGCAATGGAGATGAACGTATTGAGTGACACGGTCCCGTACCGTTTTTTGGTCTTCAGGTACCGGAGGCTGATGAATATTTCGTAGGGAAGTTTCATGATATTTTGTTGTAACCACAGATGAACACGGAAAAAGATTTAATAATTCCGCACTCCACACTCCGCATTCCGCATTACTGCTTCTCCTTCTTCATCTGCGGGAACAGGATCACGTCGCGAATGGAGCTCGATCCCGTCAAAAGCATCACGAGGCGGTCGATGCCGATGCCCTCGCCTGCTGCCGGCGGCATGCCATATTCCAGCGCCCGAATGAAGTCTTCGTCCATCTGGTGCGCCTCTTCGTCCCCTGCTTCGCGTTCCGACACCTGCTTCAGGAAACGCTCTTTCTGGTCGATTGGATCATTCAGCTCGGAGAAGGCGTTCGCAAGCTCTCTGCCCGTGATAAATAGTTCGAACCGTTCGACAAAATCGGGGTTGTCTTCGCGTTTTTTCGAGAGCGGCGAGATGTCCGTGGGATAATCCGTAATGAACGTGGGCTGTATCAGCTTCGGCTCGACCACGGCATCAAAAATCTCGGCCAGGAGTTTCCCGAGCGGTTCCCCGCCTTTCAAGTTCGCGCCCAGCTTTTTCGCATGATCGCGGGCCTTGGCCTCGTTCGCGAGAACGTCATCCGGCACCCCCGCTTCGCGCAGCGAGTCGATGAAAGTGGTCCGCTTCCACGGCGGAGCGAGGTTGATGGCCTGCCCCTCGTACTGGACGGTGGTCGTGCCCAGCACCTCTTTGGCCACGGAGCCGATCATTTCTTCGGTCATGTCCAGGAGGTCCCGGTAATCGGCGTAGGCCGTGTAGAATTCGAGCATGGTGAACTCGGGATTGTGCCTCGTGGAAATGCCTTCGTTCCGGAAATTCCGGTTGATCTCGTATACCTTCTCGAACCCGCCGACCAGGAGCCGCTTGAGGTACAGCTCCGGGGCGATGCGGAGATACAGGTCCATGTCCAGGGCGTTGTGGTGCGTCTTGAACGGTTTTGCCGTGGCACCGCCGGGGACCGTCTGCATCATCGGGGTCTCGACCTCGAGGTATCCCCGCTCGTTCAGAAATTTCCGGATCGCCTGGACGATTTTCGTGCGGGTAACGAAGACGTTCTTCACTTCGGGATTGACGATGAGGTCCACGTATCGCTGGCGGTA
This sequence comes from Nitrospirota bacterium, assembly GCA_041476485.1. Classification (GTDB taxonomy): domain Bacteria; phylum Nitrospirota; class UBA9217; order UBA9217; family UBA9217; genus JBAZLV01. The sequence continues at coordinate 33 of JBGOTO010000010.1, read as the reverse complement.
GCGGAGCTCCACGTCCGTGAGGCCGTGCCATTT
>JBGOTO010000009.1:0-37266 GCA_041476485.1 Nitrospirota bacterium | reverse complement strand
GAAAAGGCGGGGATCAAGGCCGGCGACAAGCTGGCCGTGACGAGCTGGGAAAAGGACGGCAAGATTTGCTGCATAGCCCTGATCAAGGCCAATAACCTTGAAGGAATGGTCAGGGGCATCCTGGGGCCGGTGATGAAGGACATTCTGTAACCGGGAAACATCGAGGTGACTTCATGCAGATGCAAACATTGAAATTCGTAAAGAAGATCGCGCCGCAGTACTCGCTCGGAAGCGTCCCAACCCCGGGCGGTCCGGTGTACAAGGTCTCAACCGACTGGTCACGCGCCGATTACTGGGGCATGGTCAAAAGCAGGATCAGCGCTTTTCGCATGAACTATTCCGTTGCGCCGGGCTTGTACGCCGTGGGCGAACAGACAAAGGATTCTGATGTTTTTGTTACAGCAAACTATAAGCTGACCTTCGACATCGTGCGGCGGGAGCTCGCGGGTATGAATGCATGGCTGCTCGTGCTCGATACGAAGAGCATCAACGTCTGGTGCGCTGCGGGTAAAGGCACGTTCGGCACTGATGAATTGGTGAATCGTATAAAATCAGTGCAGCTCGACTCGGTGGTCGGCCACCGCCGGATCATCCTCCCCCAACTCGGCGCGGTAGGCGTGGCCGCAAGCGCGGTACAGAAGCAAACGGGGTTCCGGGTCTCCTTCGGCCCCGTGCGAGCGAAGGACATTCCCGCCTATGTTCGCTCCGGTTACAAAAAGACAAAGGAAATGAGCACTGCCGGGTTTTCGATGCTCGACCGGATCGTCCTCACGCCCATGGAGATCAACCCCGCCATGAAGAAGTTCCCCTGGTTCGCCGCAGGCGTTCTGCTCATCTTCGGCCTCCAGCCTGCGGGCATCTTATACAAACAGGCCTGGTCCGGCGGCCTGCCCTTTCTGCTGCTCGGCCTCATCTCGGTCATCGCGGGCGCATTCGTAACGCCGGCGCTGCTCCCCTTCGTTCCCTTCCGTTCGTTTGCGATCAAGGGCTGGATCGTGGGGATGCTGGCAACGATTTTTGCGACGCAGGTCTTCGATATGGTTGACAGGCAGAATATTATTATGATGATTGCAACGTATTCTTTCTTTCCCGCCCTGAGCTCCTACATCGCGCTCCAGTTCACAGGCTCCACGACCTTTACCGGGATGACGGGCGTGAAAAAAGAACTCAAGATCGGCATTCCGCTCTATATCGGCGCAGTCGCTATCTCGCTCGTTTTGATGTTTGTGTTCAAACTGCGGGAATGGGGGCTCGTATGAAATACCTTGCGAACGTGGCTACTTTAAAATACGATTCCGATAAATGCGCGGGGTGCGGCCGGTGCGTCGAGGTCTGTCCCCGGGGCGTTTTCGTGATGCGCGACAAGCGCGCTGCTATCACGGACAAAGACCTATGCATGGAGTGCGGCGCCTGCGCCAAAAACTGCGACTTCGGCGCGCTTTCGGTGAATGCCGGCGTCGGGTGCGCCGCTGCTATCATCACCGGCATGATCACGGGCAACGAGCCGACCTGCGGGTGCGGCGATACTTCAGATGGGTGCTGTTAGCTCTATTCACCGCCTCTTGACTTTCCCCCCTCTCTGCATGATACTTTCCTTAGTAAGCACCTCATCAGGAAATACGTGCGCCTATGATACGAGAAATTACCATTCGATTCGTCTTGTCCGCATTCGCTCTCCTCGCGCTTGCCGGGTTCGCGCAAGCGTCTGACGATTCCGTCCTGCCCGATCGGAGGAAACCGCAGTTCCAGACCGATTTCGGGTACGCCATCTTCCCCTACCCGTACAGCCTCCCCGGCATCGGGACCGGCATCAGCCTAATAGGCGCAGCCATGAACATCGCCGATACCTATACGGACGCCTACGGCATCCTGTTCACCGGGGACGTTCGGGGTGGCGCCGTCGGAGTGCGCGACATCCATATCGTTCCCCGCACGCTGATCCTCGAAGCCGGTTTCGGCACGTTGAGCAAAGTGACGATACAAAGCTACGGTCAACGAGGCATGAACACGGACAAGAACGATTTCCGGCTCCTTGAACTGACCGACACCGAGTACTATGGGGCCCGGATGACCGCGACGTTTTTCGACCGCCGCTTCGAAATCTACGGGGCGATGTATGCGGGCAGTTCGAAACTGGAGAGCATCCGGGACAAGGACGGGAACGTCATCGTCGATGCGCAGGACCCGCCGCGCACCTACGGCCACACCACGCTCTTCGGCACCCGCCTCGACCTGACCGACGATTACGCGGACCCGCGACGGGGACTCCGCGTCGACGTGACCCGCACGCAATCGCCGCCCCGGGGCTCGAGCGCGGACTATTACGTGATGGACTACAACACCACCGCCTACCTCCCGCTCGGCAGACGAAGCACCTGGGTGTTCAACTTCCTTCGCTCTGACGCGGTAGTCGTCAGCCAGGGAGAAACGGACCCCGCAAAACTCCAGCAGCAACAGGGACTGAATTGCAGCGATCCGTCGCTTACCCTGCAGCAACAGCAGTTCTGCCTCGACGTGATCAATAGCATGGTCGCGGAAAATACGTACGGCACCGCCACGTCCCTGGGCGGTTTCAGCCGTCTCAGGTCCTATCCCCAGGGCCGGTACAAGGGCGCCCACACGCTGTTCTACGGGACCGAGGTCCGGTGGAACCTGACCGACGAGTCGACGCCCTTCAATATCATTATTATGAAAGACATCCGCACGGCCGTGCAGGTCTCGCTCTTCTACGAGAACGGGAGCGTTGCCGATCTGCGGAGCGAGCTCGGCAAAATCTGGCGCGATTCCTACGGCATGGGGCTCAGGATCGTAACCGCCTCGGGCGTGGTGCTGCGGGGCGACCTTGCCTTCGGCCGGGAAGGGGCCAACACGGCGGTCTTTATCGGGTATCCGTGGGAGATATAGAAAGGAGGTGAGGGACGGAGAATAAGCTGCGGGAGATCAGCTACATATCATATATAGAAACCGATTACGATTATTTGAATACAACAGCCGGACGAAGCTCCGCTGTTTCGAACGTAATAAGGCCCGCCTCGACGAGCGGGTCCTGGTTCACGACCGCATCGGCTTCTTCCCTGGTCTCTGCCTTCACGATGACCATGCCGCCCCCAGCGCCCCACTTGTCGGCCTGCACGAGCGTCCCCGACCCGATCATCCGCTTCGCCCATTCCCTGTGCGCCGGGACCGCCATGTTTATTTGCTCCCGGTCCGCGCCGGGTTTCAACTTGTTTATAGACAGGAAATACATTCCCACATCCCCTTCGCGGGCAATACGCCTTTGTCGGGACGCTGCGTCCCGGATTGAGCATCAAGAGACGGAGGAATTGATGTTGTTCCCTTGTGATTGAGTCTGCATGGCTAACGACCCTTTTTGCACGTCACGAGAAAAATCATACAAAAAATTCATGAGCATTCGTTGATAAATTTCGTTTATGGCTGCCCGGGGATTATGGTTGGGCATCATGAACAGCATGGTCAGGTGAATCCATGTGTTGATATGATCCTGGTAGACGTATTTCTTTATCAATTGACCGTCTTTTTTCCTGAATTCAGCGGTCAGAATGAAATCATCCCGGCCATATCCCGGGACAATGGTCAGCGTGTAGCCGGAAATAAAACCAGTGAGAATAGCAACGGCGATATTCGCAGCCTTGACATCATTTCGAAAGTCCAGTGACAATGCATACTGTATGGACTCGCCATCGGGAGTGCATCTCTCCGGCGCTTTTAAGAAATATCCGCTTTTCTCCAATACCGCAATTGCTTCTTCCATACTGGTGCGGTTCTTTTCAGGAACCGTTTCCGGCACGACCAAACAGATCTTCTCAGTTGGCGGAGGCGCCAGATCCCTAAATGAATAATCAGGGATTTCCTTGCCCGGGAAGCTTGCACAGCCGCTCATACAAAAAAAGAACCCGACAAGAAGGGCCCAATTCCTTTGGAAGCGTGACGGTCTCGATTCCACAGACGGTCTCCTTTTTCATTTCAGCATTCTTCTGAGTCCGGCAACTTCCAGGGAGTGATGGCTATTTCCACTACTTACTTTTTCCGACAAACGCGCCGAATTTATTCAGGAACTGCTTCACATCGCCGAGCCGCACTTGAAGAATACCGTGAAGCTCCTCGTTGTTCACTTCCCAGTAGATATGGACCAGCCGGTTTCTAAACCGCGCCATCTGGACCAGGGTATCGGTGAATGCCGTATCAAAGGCGCCTCGCTCGGCCATGACCTTGAAGGCATCGGCGTAATCCTCAGGGGTACGGAAGGCGTTCTTCGCGATAACATGGTTGCAGAGGTCTATGACTCCTTCGATGGCGACGATGAGATTGTATTTGGCGCTGGAGATCTTGTGGGGGTCTGCGATGAAGGCGTCTTTGGAGAGACGCTTAAGCTCCTCAAGCCGCTCAAGGGACGAGTGTATTTCCGACGTGATCTTTCTGACCTTATCAGGGTTAAACTCCAAGGCCGAGGGTCTCCTTGAGGTAGAGCATCCGGTAGGGGGCAAAGTCAAAGTAGGCCGAAAGCGTGTGCTCGACAAAGTCCGCCCGCTCATCGTCGTCCCGCGCGAACAGGAGCAGGCCGCCCTTGATGACGTTATATCGGAAGGAGAGAGGTGCGCCGTTCAATACTCTCACGTCCACAGGGTAGCCGCCCACGGCCTTCATCAACTCAGCCTCCAGCCGGAGTTCACGGTCCAGTGGCGATGCGGGAGAATGCTTCAGGTACACGGCGATATCAATGTCCCGAAAGCCGCTGCCCGCGGCGAACGAACCATGAAGGTACGCGAAGGATATGTCCGCATGGGCCTCCAGCGAGCTCCTCACTGCGGTTATCGCGGCCTGTTTCTCTTCCTCAACAAGAGATTTGTGCACCTTTTCATTCATGGAGAAATTTTATCAGCTTGCCCAGGAAATAGCAAGGGCAAAGCCTTGGATAATAGCGAAACCGCATCGCCCGTACGCCGTTCATGCCTTACGCTTCCGCAGGCCGCGACGCCGCTATTCCCCGATGATCTTCACCAGCACCCGCTTTTTCCGCCTCCCGTCGAACTCACCGTAGAAGATCTGTTCCCAGGGGCCGAAGTCGAGTTTTCCGTTCGTAATAGCAACCACTACCTCGCGGCCCATGATCGACCGTTTGAGGTGCGCGTCGGCATTGTCTTCGCCGGTATTGTGCCGGTACTGGGACACCGGCTCATGTGGCGCGAGCTTTTCGAGCCACAACTCGAAATCGCCGAGCAGACCGCGCTCGTCATCGTTGATGAATACCGAAGCCGTGATGTGCATGGCGTTCACGAGCACCATGCCCTCACGAACGCCGCTCTCGCGCAGGCAGTCCTCCACCTGGGGTGTGATGTTGAGGAAGCCTCGGCGCGAGGGCACGTTGAACCAGAGTTCTTTGCGGAAAGATTTCATGTCAAACCCTATTTGCCACTAAGACACAAAGACTCAAAGAATGTCCGCCCCGCACTTTGTGTCTTCGTGACTTCGTGGCAGCGTTTTGGTTACACGAACTTTACTGCTTTTATTGCTTTCAGTCCCACGCTGCCCCGCGTCATCACGCCGTAGTGCTTAAGGTCGATCGTCTTCTCCTTGCCCTTCTCGTCGATCACTTTTATCTGCTCGCCCTTGCGCACTGCCCTAAACAGGGCGACCTCGCCCTTCTTCACGTTCACGAGCTTGACCCCTTTGCCCGCGCCGGAAAGGAGCGGAATGTCCTTGGCGGCAACGACAACGGCCTTGCTTTCGGTGGTCAGGAACAGCACGTTCGGCAGATCGAGGACGTCCACGCCCATGATATTGTCGCCGGCCTTTATGCCGGCGAATTTTTTCCCCGCCCGCGTGGTCACGGAATTAAACTGTCCGAGGTCGAACTTGAAGCCCACGCCCTTGGCTGAAACGGACAGCGCCGTCACCTCGCGCGGCGCGAGCGACAGCTTCTCCTGTTTGCCCTTCGTTTCCTCGGCCCCTGCGCCGCCGGCAAAAACGGTCGCCAGGTTCATTGCGCTCACGGGCCGTTCGCCGTCGCCGAACTTGAACAGGCTCTGCACGGGCTCGCCGAACCCGGAGCCCGAAGGCAGCTCGTTCGCCTTCACGACATAGACCTTGCCCGTGGAAGAGAAGACGGCGATGTTGTCCCGCGTATTGGCGGGGATGAGCGACAACAGCTCGTCGCCTTCCTTGAAGCGCAGGTTCTCGCCCACGGTCTTCGCGCGCCGGATCCATCCCATCCTGGTAAGGACCACCGTTATGTCCTCATGCACGATGAAGTCCTCGTGAGAGAACTCCACGTCCTCGGCCGCCTTCATCACGGACTTGCGCTTGTCTCCGTACTCATTCTTGAGCTCCCCAAGCTCGGTCTTGATCAGGCCCCAGATCTTCTTCTGGCTTGCGAGAATAGCCTCGATCTCCTTTTTCAGCTTCGTCTTCTCGGCCTTTTCCTTCAGGATCCGGTCGATCTCGAGGCCGCTGAGTTTGTACAGCTGCATGTCGAGAATGGCCCTCACCTGGTCGTCGTCGAGCTTGAAATGCTTCTTGAGCTTTCCGGCGGCGTCCTCGCGCGACGTTGACTTGCGGATCATCTTGATCGCGGCATCGAGATCGTCATACAGGACTTCGAAGGCCTTCAGAATATGGAGCCGGGCCTTGAGCAGCCGCAGGTCGAAGTTGAGCCGTTTGGTCGTTACCTCGTGCCGGAAGTCGAGGAAGTACTGCATTATCTCCTTCAGCGACAGGCGCTCCGGCTCCATGTTCGGCTTGAGGGCCGTGAAGTTCATCGGGAACGTGGATTCGAGGTCCGTGTGCTTGAAGAGGTAGGCGGTCACGAGCTCCGGGTTCGTCTCGGCCTTGAGCTCGAGCACGACCCGCACTATGTCCGTGGATTCATCTCGCACGGTGGAGACCTGCGGGAGCTTCCTGTCTTCCATCAGGCCGATGAGCTTTTCGAGTACTTTGGCCTTGTTCACCAGGTAGGGGATGGAGGTAAATACGATTGCCTGCTTGCCCCGCGCGAGGTCTTCGATGATATACTCGCCGCGGGTCCTGATGCCGCCGCTGCCGGATTGATAAATCTCCTTCAGCTCTTTCTTGGAATTCAATATCTGTCCCGACGTCGGGAAGTCCGGGCCTTTTATGTACTTGAGGAGATCCTTCACTTCGATATTGGAATTGTCGATCATCGCCGTGAGGCCGTCGATCACCTCGCCCAGGTTGTGCGGCGGGAAGGAACAGCTCATGCCCACGGCGATGCCGGACGTGCCGTTCACCAAAAGTTGCGGAAAGCGCGCGGGCAGCACAAGGGGTTCCTTGAGCGAGTTGTCGTAGTTCGGCCGGAAGCCCACGGTCTCCTTGTCGATCTCGGAGAGAAGTTCCTCGGCAATCTTCGAGAGCCGCGCCTCGGTATACCGCATGGCCGCAGCCGGGTCTCCGTCGAGGCTGCCGAAATTGCCCGATCCCTCCACGAGCGGATACCGGAGCGAGAAGTGCTGGGCCATCCTGACCATCGCGTCGTAGGCGGCCTGGTCGCCGTGGGGGTGGAATTTCCCGAGCACCTCGCCCACGACCGCCGCGCTCTTCCGGTACTTTGCCGAAGGGCGGAGGCCCATCTCCCACATCGCGAAAAGAATGCGGCGATGGACGGGCTTCAGCCCGTCGCGCACGTCCGGGAGCGAGCGCGACACGATGGTCGAGAGCGCGTAGGTGAGAAACCGGTTCTCCACCTCCGAGTGCAGCGCGGTGGTCAAAATTCCTTCTTCTTTTATCGGCATGAAAAAGCCCCTTTCGTTATCTAAATCTAAAATCCATGTACTATTCAGAAGGTCAACCGCTTTCGGTTTCAGAGTGCGGTTTTAGATTTTGTTCGCAAAGTTCATTCCGCACTCCGCATTCCACAATCCGCATTACAATGCGGGTCATATTACCACAAAAGTCAGATAATTTTAAAGGAAGTTTTTTTTGCTTGATGCGCCTGCGGGCGCGCATGACGCTTCCACGAAAAGGTGTCAAGATAAATCCGGCAGGGAAAAATCCTGTGGCCGAAACAACAACGAATTTTTCTTGACGCCGGTTCGGTCTTTATGGTACTACTATTAAAGTATTAGGCGTACTATCTTTTTCGCTATCGTTATCCAAACGTTTATGGACGCAGATGTGCGGCATGAACATATGGCGCACTTCTGCTCCTCAGCTTTGAGAACGCTCTTCAACGACGAACAGGCGGTCCGTCGGAGGTCTCATACGTGAACGCGATTACGGAAGGACACCTGAATAATCTCCTCACGACTGAGATATGGCAGGAGCACTTTGCGGCTCTTTCCGACACCCTCGGGTTTTCTCTCAGCATCTTTGCGCCGTCCGGAAAGCCGATCTTCATTCCGAGAGGCGCGCCGCCCCTGTGCCGGGGTTTGCGCGCCTCTTCCGTGGAATTCCGGTCGCAATGCTCATCGTACTGTTCTCCCCTCATGATGAAGGCGCTGGAAACAGGCAGGCCGGAGATCTCTAAATGCCACGTGGGAATCACGAGCTTCGCCCTCCCCCTGGAACACCTGAATGAGAAGGCGGTGGTCCTGGGGCGGGGGTCCTATTCCTCCTACGAGGACTTCCGCGCCTGCATGAACCTTCTCCCCGCCGCCGGTCTCGATGCGATTTCCATAACGACTCCCCTCACCTTCACCAGCTTCGCCCATGCCCGGAAAGTCTGCGGTTTCGTGGCCGACTTCGCCCAGCGGCTGATAAAAAACGCCCAGGAAACCGTCTCCCTCAGGAAAAAGTTCGAGAGCCTCAAGAGCGTGGTCTCGCTGTGGAGCACCGCGGCCGAGGAGCCGCCGGAAACGCGGTTTCAGGGCATGTTGTATAATCTGTCGGCGCTGCTCGGCATCGACCGCATCACCATTCTTACGCTCGACCGGCAGCGGAACACCTATACCGGTTTGTACGGCGTATCGAAGAGCGGGGTCGAGACAGAGACGCGGAGCATCAGCGCGCAGGACGGGGTCGTACAGGCCCTTCAGGGCGGCAAGCCCTTCGTCCGTTCCTCGGCGCCCATTGCCGGCGCGCCGGCCAGCGCGGAAGCATTGATTTTTTTCCCTATCATGATAAACAGGAATTTGGAGGGGCTCCTGTGCATTGCAGACCGGCAGCTCAAGGAGAGCGATGCGCAGATCGTTTCCGGGTTCTGCAAACAGACCGCGCTGTTTATTGAGAACCATCAGTTGCACCAGGACCTTCATAAGAAGTTCAACCGGCTTGCCGCGGTTTCGGAATTGACGAAGACCATCACGCCCATCCAGAATTATGAAACCTTGGTCCGGACGATCCTCGACAAGTCCGCCGAGCTGCTCAAGGCCGAGCAGGGGTCCCTGATGCTGCTCGACCACGAGACGGACGGCCTGCTCCTGGAGGCAAAGAAGGGCATCGTCGAAGGCGTGGCGGAAAAACAGAAGATCGGCCGGGGTGAAGGGATAGCCGGCAGGGTGGCCGAACTCGGCGAAGCCATGCTCGTCAGGAACGTGGAACAAGACCCCCGGACCAACCAGAAAAACAGGGGGCACTATAAGACGTCGTCGTTCATCAGCGTCCCGCTCAAGATCGACGATCGCGTCATCGGGGTGCTCAACCTGTCGGACAAGATGACCGGTGAGGTCTTCGACGAGGAGGACTTGAAACTCATCCAGTCTTTTGCGACCCACGCGGCCCTCGTGATGGAACGGACCTCTTTTTATCATAAAACGGAAGAGTTGAAAAAACTGACGATAACCGACCCCCTCACCGGCCTCTTGAACCGCAGGTATCTGTATGAACGGTTGAAGGACGAATTGGCCCGGTCCGAACGGCATAAGCACGCGTTGAGTATCCTCATGCTGGACCTGGACGGCTTCAAACGCTGCAACGACACCTTCGGACATTTTTTCGGCGACAAGACGCTCAAGACGGTTGCCGAGACCTTGTTGAATACCGTGCGGTCCATGGACGTTGTGGCCCGTTTCGGCGGAGATGAATTCATGGTCATTCTGCCGGAAACCCCGGCGTCGCCGGCAATCGATATCGCCGGGCGGCTTCGCGACGTTTTCGCGAACGGGGCGGCGCTTCCCGGGGGCGCGGTCTGCGACGGACCGTATGCGCTTACGATCAGTATCGGCATCGTCTGCTATCCTGAACACGGCCAAACGCTCGAACTGCTTCTGGAAAATGTCGATAAGGCCCTTTACCGCGCCAAGCATAAGGGGAAGAACACGATGGAGGTTTTTTCATAACATGCCGTTCAGTACGCTCCGGGAAAACGACTTTCGGGGAAGACAGGAAGAGCTGGCCGCCCTCTCCGCGAGGGTGCTCCAGGCGGACGCCGGCGCGGCGCAGAGCGCCGTTCTGACCGGCCCCCGGGGCATCGGGAAGACGGAGTTGCTCAAACAACTCTTCGGCTTGTTGTTCTGGAAACAGGACCGCGTGGCCCCCTTCTATTATTCGGCCAATCCCGCGCTCCTGTCCGCGTCGGCTTTTTCAAAAAGTTATCTTACCCGGTTTCTTTGCCACCGGCTTGCCTTCGAGAAAAAAGAACAGTCCCTGTTGTACTCCGAGGGGATGTCGCTCGACGGCCTGTCCGCTCTCGTGAAAGACCGTGGCGCCGCCTGGGCAAAGGAGCTCATCGACCAGTACGAACGGAATGCCGGCGATCCGGTGAGCGCGCTCCGCATTGCGCTTGCCGCACCGCACCGGTCGGCGCTCGCGACCGGGACGCCGGTTGCCGTTCTGATCGACGAATTTCACCGGCTGAAGGGGCTTTCCCTCGACGGGGTCGCCGACCAGCAACTGGTTTCGCTCTTCGAAGAAACGCTGTTTCACGGAAAAACGCCCCACGTGATCGCAGGGAACGCCGCGGAGGTGCACGAGATGCCCGTCACGAACCGCCTCGAACGTGTGCCCCTCCGGCCGCTCGGGTTTGCCGAAGCCTCGGCGAGGGTGCTCTCGCTCGCTCGCCCCGGCGGGGCCGAAGGAAACGTTCTTCCCGCTCCTCCGCTCCTTCTCCTGCGCCGTCTCGGAGGAAACCCCTTCTACCTGGGCTGCATCGGTAAAGCCGTACGCGCGGAGAAGGAGCTCGATGACAAGGATTTCTGGAACGCCTACATCCGGGAGATCATGGAGGGGACCCTCCTTCTCTCCTGGTCAACGGTCCTGAAGAGCTTCTTCCCGGACCTGGGGCTCCGGAAAACCGCTCTCGCCGTAATCCATAAAATCCATCACGCCGGCGGGCCCCTTTCCTGCCGGCAGGTCGCGGCCTCCTTCGCGCTGACAGACGGCGTGGCGGAAACAGTCGCGGAAAGCCTCTATCTTGCGGGCTTTATCCAGGGAGAATTCGGCGTGCTCCGGCCGGTGGAGGACCTCGTACTGCGGGACATTATCGACTGCCTCTACCTGAAGGAGCTCCTCACGACAGCTTCTCATGACCTGGAACAGGAGCTTCGGGAAAAGCTGCTGCCGGAAAAGGCGGAGGCCGTACGTTTTGACCTGACCTTGCCGATGGCCGGGGAGGCGGAGCTTGTGGCGGCCCAGGCCATCGAGCAGTTCGGAAAAAACCTGCGCCTCGACCCGGACGCCGTCGGCCAGCTTCAAATTGCGGTGATCGAGGCCTGCATCAACGCTATTGAACACAGCAAGGGAACGGAGCGCAAGCTGTACGTGGGCGTCGTCGCCGAGGGGGACCGTCTGGAAGTTTCCGTCGAGAGCGCCGGGCAGGAATTCATCGTGCAGGAGACGGGCGAGCCGTTCGGCGGCGGGGACACGGCAAAAACCTCCGGCAGAGGGTGGGGGATCAAACTGATGAAACGCTTTGCCGATGACGTACGATTTGAGAAGACGGCCCGGGGAACAAAAACGGTCCTCATCAAACAGCTTAATCAATCCGTTCGCGCGCAGAAGGAGGGCAGGACAAACCGTGAATAACTTTTCTTTGTCGTCAAAATCAGCGGAGGACGTGGCCGTCATGATGCCCCGGGGGTACATCAACGACCTGGGGGCGGAGCGCCTGGAGCAAACCAGCGACCAGCTTCTCGGGAAAGGAGTAAAAAAGCTCATCGTCAATTTCACCGACGTGCAGTTCATCAATACGATCGGGATCTCCATTTTTACGAGTATCGTGCAGAAGTCCCTGGAAAGCGACAGCCTGCTCTGTTTCACCAACATGAAAAAGATCCATCACGATATTCTGGAGATGATGGGTCTGATAAAACACGTAAAGGTCTTTAACGATGAAGAGGACGCCCTCAGTTTTTTGAAAGGAAGAGGTTGACGGAATGATTCGGAATGCGCGGCACAAACGGCTGCTGTTCTGCATGGCGTCGCTGGTCGATCTGGGGCAGGAGGTCAGCTCCTCCAAAGAACTGTCGGAAAAAATGAAAGCGGCCCTCTATGTCGTGACGGGCATATTTTCCGTGCCCACGGCGGTCCTGTTCGTTTACTCCCCCCCGCAGAAAAGACTCGTTCCTCTCGTCGGCAAAGGGCACCGGGACAAGCCCGTAGGGGAGCTTGCGCTGTCCTTCCTCGCGGAGCATATGAAGCGTTTCCGGATGAACAAGCCGCATACCGTTCACGACATGGCGAAGACGGCGTTTTTTCAAAAGAACGAGAACGTCCTTACGAAACTGCAGACAAAAATCTTTATCCCCCTTTTCGCCAAAGGAGAATGTGTCGGCGCCCTGGCGCTCGGGAAAAAACTCGGCGGGGCGCCCTACCATCCGGGTGACAAGGATATTCTGGACGTGATAGCCCACCAGATCGCGATAACGCTGCACAATGCGCGGCTGTTTTTGGAGCTTGCCGGGAAAGCCGCGGAAAACAGGAAGCTGTACGAAAATATGCAGCAGATCTACCACGACACCATTCAGGCGTTCGCGGCGGCCATCGACGCAAAGGACGATTATACCAAGGACCATTCCCACCGGGTGGCGAGGTACTCCGTTGCCATCGCCCGGGAGCTCGGGTGGACGCGGCATGACATGGAAGGGATCTATGTCGCAGGCCTGCTCCACGACATAGGGAAAATCATCATCGACCGGGAAATCATCAACAAAGGCGGAAAATTGACGGCGCCCGAACTAAACGAAATAAAAAAGCATCCTCAAATATCGTATGACATCCTCTCCAAGGTCAAGTTCCCCTGGAAAAATATCGATCACTTCGTCCGCCATCACCACGAGCGGTTGGACGGCACGGGGTATCCGGGCGCGCTCACCGGACCGGAACTGTGCGATGGTATAAAAATCCTCGCGCTTGCCGATGCCTTTGACGCCATGACCACGGACCGGCCGTACCGGAAGAAAATGGGCCTCGACGAGGCGTTCCGGGAAGTGATGCAGTGCAGCGGCACCCAGTTCGACGAGAAGATCACGAACACGTTTTTCACCATCCTGCGCAGGGAGCTGAACGGCGAGGCCGGCGAGCCGCAGATACTCCCCCACCTGCAAGACGTGGATGTAAGCGGCTTCACGGGGCTCGCGTGAGGGAAATTCGTTCCGGCAATTCAACCGTTTAGCCGGTTCAATCCGGTTTCTACGCATTCCGCCGATGCCGGAAATTCCCTTGACGCGTATTCCTGAATTGTGTTAAACTTTGCCCATGAATTATCGACTCGCACTCACCTGTGGGGCAATAGTACTTCTCTTTTCATCCTTCTCCTACGCCCAGGAGCACCAGGAAAAGGATTATGAACTCGCCATGACCATGGGCGCCTTCCAGCTTGAGACCGGAGACTACCCGCAGGCCATCGAAAGCTTTAAAAAAGCCCTCGGCCTCAAACCGAAGGACCAGCCCGCGACGATGTCGCTGGGCATCGCATACTCGCGTTCCGGGGATTACGGCCGCGCCCGCGAAGTTCTTCTGAAGGCCCAGGCCCTGGATAAATCTGATGCGAGGACCCGGTATGAGCTCGGCGTTGCTTTGTACAAGCTGGGCGACATGCCGGGGGCCAAGGCCCAATTCGCTTCAATCGATCAAGGGACAGCCGACGAAGCGCTGAAAGACGCGGCCGGGGATTATCTCGACCTTATCACTTCAGGGCTCGGACAGGAAAACAAGAAGTTCTCCGTCGATGTTCTCACCGGGTTTCAGTACGATTCGAACGTGATCCTCGATCCAGACAATCCCATTGTTCCGGGAAGGAAAAAATCCGACTGGCGCTTTCTCGCCGCGGCCAGCGGCAAGTACCGGTTCATCGACGACCAGAAGAAGTCAGCAGACGCGGGATATGCATTTTACCAAAGCCTGCACAGCAACTTTTCGGACTTCAACGTTCAGCAACACAGTCTTTCTTTATCAGGCCGCTACAAAGCGTCGGAGAAAACCAGGTTCGATCTACGCTACAGCTTCAACTATGCCTTTGTGGGAGGCGACAAGTACAGCGCTGTTCACAACATAACGCCGTCCGCGATATTCGGCTTTACGCCGCAATCCTCTACAGAATTTTTCTATGCGTTTGCGCTGCAAGACTATTACAATAGCACCCTCTTCCCAACGAATTCCGACCGCACCGGGAACAATAATGCGGTCGGCGTCACGCACACGGCCCTTTTTCCCGGCCAAACGAGCGTGGCAATCTCGTATGCCTACGACAAGGACTCAGCGAACCAGGACTTCTGGTCTTATTCAGGGAACAAAGGCTCCGTCTCCGTCCAGAGCAAGCTTCCTTTCGCAAAGGCGACCGCATCCGCATCTTACTACGACAAAAGGTATGACGGCATAGTTCCCGGATACACGCAAAGGCATGACGGGACGCATGAATACTCGGTGGCGCTCAGCCGGAACATCATAAAGAACATAAATCTGTCGCTTTCGGATTCCTATACGAGGAACGAATCCAACATAGCGCCTTTCCAGTACACGCGGAATATTGTGAGTCTCCTGGGGGTGATGCCCTTATGATAAAGACACTAAAATTTATGGCGCTCCTGATGCTCGCTCCTGCCCTTGCTCCGGCGGCCTATGCCGCGGACAAGGCCGGCGACGTGGTCTATCTCAGGGGGAGCGCGGTGGTGGAGCGGCAGGAGAAAAAAATCAAGGCCGTGCTCAAGGCCCCGCTCGAAGAAACGGACAATGTGCAGACGAGAGAGTTGTCCCGGCTCAAGATCCTGTTCCGGAATGACAGCATCCTGACCCTCGGCTCGAACACCAAACTCGCGATCAAGCAGTATCTTTACAATCCGCAGTCAAAGCGCGCCGAGTCCATATATGAGCTTGCCGACGGAAAGCTGAAGTCGGTGGTCGGGGGCGGCTCGTTCAAGGTCACGACCCCCACGGCCTTTGCCGCCGCGCGCGGCACGGTCTTCATCATGTGGTACGATAAGGCATCGAATACGACGTGGCTTGCCGTTACCGAGGGCGGGGCGGAGTTCGGAAACAGCAACCCGAATGTGCCGGGCAAACGGATCATCACGGCGGGACACATGTCTTCCATTTCCGGCAATGAACCGCCGACGCCGCCGAAGCCCATTTCTTTGGGCTCGGATACGGAGGGCCCGTCCGTGACCGCTGATGTTTTGGCGGAATTTAACGATCTCAATCTCCCGCCGCCCATTCGGCTCGGGGCTTTCGACTTGCTGCCAATCCTCGATTTGCGCGGCCGGCTTGGGGGATTGCCCGGGGTGCCGCCCATTGATCAGATGCCGGCGCATGCCACCGTGCTGAATTTTACTTTGGTATTCCAGTAAGAAGCGAGGATGCCATGAAAAAAATAGCGCCCATCCTCTTGGCCCTTCTTTTAATTGTCTTCGGCTTTTCGTGCAGCGGCCTGATTCCGGGATCAAAAACCTCCCTGGTCACGATCACGGTAGGAAGCGACCACACGGCTTCGATCAAAGCTGAACCCGCAGCCCTGGCCGCAAGAATAACGCGCTTTCTTGCACGGTCCTTTCATATGTCTTCCGCTGTCGCGGCCATACCAGCAGTCGTTGTGAGCATGCGCGTAACAGTCTCTGCCCCGGACATGCAGACCATAACCGTAAATGAGCTGGTTGCGGGCCAAACCTCAATTGCCTTCTTGCTTGAGATACCGAACGGCAATGCGCGCAATTTTCTTCTCGAAGGCCGGGACGCTAGTAATAACGTTGCTTATTGGAACGAATTTTCCCTTGACCTGTCCGGCGGACTGATTAACCAGGCAGTGGACATGCTCTTCGTCGGCTCTGTTCAAAACTATCTCTATGTCGACGTTAGCGGAAGCGACACGAATACAGGGACCAAATCAAGCCCGCTCAGAACCATTACACGCGCGTTGACCATGGCCGGCCCCGGCACTTCGATTTTCATTGAGCCGGGGACGTATGTGACGGGCGAAACCTTCCCGCTCGTAATGAAAGTTAATACCGCGCTGGTAGGTTTAGGCCCAAATTATACAACCATGATAGATAATTCGGCCAGCGTATCATCTACCATCACCGGCACAATGGGAGCGGTCCTCAACGGATGCAGAATAAATGTTGCACAGAGCCCGACGCCTATAGGGATAACAGATAATTTCACTGCCATGACGATCATCAGCAGCCTGGTGTCCGGAGGAACAAGTACTGCAGCTTCTGCCTCCACTTGTATTGCGCTGACGGGAAGCACACGGGTGGCAAAATCAACGATCACCGGTTGCAGCTTCGGCGGCAACGGCGTTGGCATCAGCATCGGCGGCGGCAGCCCGATTATAGAACTCAATACGATAATGGGAAACCAGGGAAGGGGCATCTCCATTTCAGCCGGCAACCCTGTCATTCAAAACAACGATATACAAACTAATACGACGGGCATCTCCATAGCCAACGTAAGCCCGTTAGTAACGAATAATACTGTTCATGGCAATACTACGGGAATATTAGTCACCAGCAGCACGGCCTTGCCATTAATCAACAATAACAGTATTTATTGCAATACAGCAGTTGACTTAAACGCTTCCGGGACCATAGCCCCTATTAATGCAACACTAAACTCCTGGGACCACGACCTCTTGACGACGCCTACAGGACCAACCGTAGGAATAGCAGGATGCGCACCTGGCACAGATATCTGCCCCGGCACCGCGTTCACCTATACGCCCTTCAATACGGCAGTGCCTGGCGGATGCCTCTAACAGCGATGCGGTAACGGCGATAATTATTAATCTGGTGTTTCCGTAGCAGTACTGAGGTTTTCTTATGAAACGTATAAAGCTTATACTCACGGGCGTTGCAGTCGTCCTGCTCCTTATCGCGTGCAGCAACATCGGATCATCGAAGACGTCGCTCGTCACGATAACGATAGGAAGCGACAAGGTAGCGGCAATCGAGATCCAGCGGGCGACCGTCTGGGCAAAACTGAAAAACTTTTTGGCTGAGAACGTCCATGTTTCAACGGCGTCGGCTGCCGTACCGGGGAACGTCTTGAGCATACGCGTGGCCGTTACGGCTCCTGATTTGCCGACCATATCACAGGTTGTTGATGTTGCCGGTTCCTCCGTCACTATTATCCTTGAGGTGCCGAACGGCTTCAACAGAGAGTTTACCATTACCGGCTTTGATACTATCGGCGGCGCAGGCAACATAACGTACTGGGGCGGGACCACTATCGATCTTAGCGGCGGCACCGTGTCCTTGTCTCTTCAAATGTTAAACTTGGGTTCCGTGAACGGTTTTCTGTTTGTCAGTACAAGCGGGAACGATACTACGGGAACCGGAACGGAACAAAATCCTTTCAGGACAATAACCAATGCGCTTGCTGTTGCGACCATCGGCAACGGCCACGTGGCGATATTCGTAGGACCGGGCACGTATGATACAATAAATCCTGCCGCTCTTGAGACATTCCCGTTCCAGCTTCCGACCAATACGGCTTTGGTCTGCCTCGGAGCAAATAATTCGACCGTGATCGCTTCCAATGGTGACGGGGTCTATGGCGGCAATACGCTGAACTCCGTTCAATATTGCACGGTACAGGTCTGCAATGCTATCGGAATATCCGACTCGACTCTTGTAGGAGGGCCGCCGTCACCGATGCTCATCAATCATGTTCTCTTCCCCGATGATCCGATCTGCGGGGGTGGGCCCGGAGACGCGATTATCCTGGGAGCGGATTCTACCGTCGTTGATACCGTCATTCAGGACCCCTTTACCTCCGGCATCACGGTCAATGGAGGGAATCCCATCATTAAGAATAACGCTATTACCGGAGGGCCTCTTACTCAGGGCTTCTACGGCATCCACGTAGCGGCGGGTAGTCCCTCGATAAGCAATTCCACGATCAATGGATTCTTTTTTGATGGAAGCGGTTTGGGCGTTCAAATCGACGGCGGAAATTCCACTGTATCGCAGTGCATGATGTCTGGAAACGGCGGTGGCATAGGAATATCCGGGGGAAGCCCGACTATCACCGGAAATACGATAACCAACAGCAGCAACGCCGGCGGTATCAGAATTTCAGGGGGCGCCCCCACCATAACCGGAAATATGATCAACAATGGCGTCTACGGGATATACATGTCAAGCGCAACTACAGTGACTGCGACCATATCAAGCAACTCAATCGACCACAATAGCTACGGCGTATACGGACAGTCAGTTGGGTCTTCGTCGATTCATAACAACAGTATCTTTTGTAACATAATACTTGATTTTTACCTTGCAGATCCGACCGCAAGCGGGTTTGATCTTACCAGTAACGCGTGGGACCATGATGCTGCAACGCTTATTACCGGCCCCACTATTACGGCTGATCCAACCGGCTTCGCAGGCGGCTGTCCTCCGGGAGTCGATATCTGCTACTACAACGTGATTTCGCAGCCGACTTATTCGCCATTCAATGCGGCGGTGCCGGGAGGATGCCTCTAAATCTAATAGCGATGCGGAAAAGAGGATCCCCGCCGTGAAACCATTCCAGAAAACACAGGTCATTGCCGTCTTCGGCGCCATCTGCACGCTGTCCTTCCTGGCGCTAAGACTCATCTCCCCCCAGTTCATCGAAGAGCGGATCGAAGCCGTCCTGCTCGACTACCGGTTTCAAGCCCGCAACCTCATAAAGCCGCCGATCACGCCCGAAAACATCGTGATCGTCGAGATCGATGAAAAGAGCCTGGAGCGCTACGGCAGGTGGCCGTGGAGCAGGGTCCTTCAGGCGCGGCTGATCGACGCGATCATGAAAGGCAGGCCCTCCGTCCTTGCCGTGGATATCTTTTATCCTGAGCACGAGAGCAGGAAGGCGGACGCCGCCCTGAGCAAGGTCCTTAGGAAGTCAAAAGGTAAGATCGTGCTTGCGGCTGGGTTTGATACGTCGGCTGAAGCGCCGGGCGAACAACCCCCGGACTTTCTGCTGGACAACGCCATTCTGAACGTCAAGGACCAGTCGAGGCTCAAGAAGGCCGTGTCCGTGACCAAGCGCAAGATTTCGATCCCGGCCCTGTCCTCCCAGGCCGTCCTTGGACATGTATACAGTCCTTCGGACCTGGACGGCAAGCTGCGATGGGAACCCCTGTATGTTAAATACGGGGACGACATCTATCCTTCCTTCGCTCTCATGATGGCTGCGTTAGCGCAAAAGAGGGGCTTGGACAGCATCACCGTCTTTGCAGGCCGGGGCGTCAAGCTCGGGGAAACATTCATCCCCGTGGACGACTCAGGCCGGATGCGAATAGACTACTTCGGCCCCGAGCGGACGTTCCACTACGTGTCCGCCGCGGACGTGTTGAACAAGACGCTCAAGGTCTCCGGCTTTTCCGGCAAGATCGTTTTCCTGGGAACGTCTGCCATATCGACCTTCGATTTCGCCGTGACGCCCTTCTCGGCGCGCATGCCCGGAGTGGAGAAGAACGCGACCGTCGCCGCCGACATCCTGAACAACAGGTTCATCACCTCTCTCCCGCTGTCCGTGGATCTGCTCGTCATCCTCGCCACGGGGGTGCTTCTATCGTTCCTGCTTCCGCAAATCCGGGCGGTCGCGGGAATCAGCCTCTCGTTCGCGCTCATCGCGGCGTTCGCCGCTCTGAACCAGTATCTCTTCACCTACCGGGGCTTGTATGCAAACTTCTTTTATCCCTTCTCCACCATGTCGCTCATCTCCCTGTTTGCCGTCGCCTACAAGTACCTGACCGAGGAGCGCCGGGCGCGGGAACTCAAGACCATGTTCAGCCATTACGTCTCGCCGAAGATTGTGGATGAGTTGATCGCTCATCCGGAACTGGCCAAGCTGGGCGGGCAGCGGAAAGAGATTACCGTGCTCTTTTCCGATGTTCGGGGCTTCACCACCTTTTCCGAACGGCGCGAGCCCGAGGAGGTGGTGAACCATCTGAACGAATATCTCCAGGAAATGACGGACATCATTTTCAAATGGGACGGGACGCTCGATAAATTCGTGGGCGACGAGATCATGGCGTTCTGGGGCGCGCCGCTGGACCAGCCGAACCACGCGGAGCTTGCGGTCAAGTGCGCGCTGAACATGTCGGACCGCCTCGATCAGCTTCAGAAAAAATGGAGGGATGAAGGCAAGGAACCCCTGGACAACGGCATCGGGCTGAACACCGGCTCGGTGCTGATCGGGAATATCGGCTCCGCGGACAAAAAGATGGACTACACCATCATCGGCGACCACGTGAACCTCGGCGCCCGCGTCGAGACGCTCACGAGAAAGTACGACTCGCGCGTGCTGATCACCGAGTTCACGATGGAAAAGATCAAACACCTGATCGAGGAAGGACAGCTCTACCGCATCGACATGAAGGAGATAGATACGGTGAAGGTGAAGGGCAAGGAAATTCCGGTCAGGATCTTCGGCATCTCCACCCGGCATCCCGCGAAAAAATAATCCTAAAAAGAACATTCGGACGCAGAGTGCATACGTGGACCAACATAAGGAGAATACCATGAAGAAAAGAATATCTATCGTCTTGAGCATTGGAGTTGCGCTGATACTGAATGCTGTCTGCCTGGGTATAGTTCTTGTTGACGCTGATGTGGCCCTTGCCGACACGTTCGCGGCCGGATCGATGATCATCCCCATGGATACAACGTATCAAGACAGGGGGATGCTCAAAGCGTACGGGCTCGTTTACGAGCTGCTCCATAAACGCGTGCCCGTCAAGTGGGTCATCAAGCAGGGGAAGGCCCCCCAGTCCGCTGACTTCACTGCCTCAGCAAAGGACCACCAGACCCAGGCGGCAATAATCAACCACGGCTACCGGGGCGGCCCCTTCGTCATCGACGCCTCCGATGCAACGGCAGCCGTTCCTATCGTGGATGCCTGGCAGGCCGCCAATCCCGCGACTGTCGTGCATGAGGTCACGGCGCCTTTTGACGCCGACGTTGCCAGACGCCTCGTTGCGGCGCCGCGCATAGCCGTATTCGCCAACGGCACCCAAGCCATAGACCGCTCCTACCTTATGGCGGCCGGTATCCCCGATTCGACGCTCAATCCGGGCTGGCCGGACACCAGCCCCGACATGCTTACACTGACACAAATATCCGGGCCCACTACGACCAGTCATACCGACGGCGCGCTCTTCGATGCTAACGGCGCGCCCCTCTACTGTCAGTTCATATCCATGCACTGGTCGATCGCGATCGCCCAGGCGAACCCAGAGGTGATAGCCGAGGTGCGCCAGTTTCTTTTGAACCCGGTAAACTTCTTAGCAGAGTGCCAGGCCGTCCCTGCGTTCGAGAACGACGCCTCTCACGGGCATTTTCTTGCGCCGAATGGCTTCGCTACCAAGCTCCAACCGGCTTCGGTAGATTATCACCAGGCCGACCGCACGTTTGCTCAGCTTGATGGCGACTTCTCCACCGTGGGCGGTAGTTATCCGGCCTTCGCGCTGCCCTTGGGAGACAGCTACAAGGCTTCGGGCGTCACCATGATCACGGGCCAATCATATCCCGAGGGTGAGTGGGATGTGTGGATGACCGGATACCTCGACGGCGCATGCCCGCCGGAAAGCGAGATATGCGGCAACTTCGGCAAGGTCAGCTACCTCGGCGGTCACCAGTATACTGTTAGCATGCCCATCTCCACGAACCCGGAGACCCAGGGTGTGCGGCTGTCCCTGAACGCCCTCTTCGACTCGACCTGTGCCACTGCAAGCGGGCAGCCGCAACTCAACTTCACTCTGTCGGCCCCGGCAGAAACGGCGAACCAGATTGTTCAGTACACCATCAACTACGCCAATGCCGGCCCCTCAGTGGCGTTCAACGCGGTAATAACCGATACTCTTCCATCTGGCACTGCTTTCGTCTCGGCAACGAATGGGGGCGTCTACTCAGATGGAAAAGTCACCTGGACGGTCGGGAACCTGGGTTCAGGCAAATCCGGCGCTGTATCGTTCACCGTTCAGCTCGGCGCAGAAGGCACGTACACGGATACGGCGCAGCTCGCGTATAAAACTGGCGTCACCCCCTTCACAAAGGACTCGAACACAACGAGCACGGCCTATTTGATCAACAAGCCGCCTGTAATTACAGCCGGCGCAACAACGACGTATACCGTGTCTGGCCCCCCGGTCGTGATAGATCGCACCATTACGGTCGCCGATCCCGACAGTGCGAACATGTCAAGCGCAACCGTTATCATCAGCGGCGGCTTCACATCAGGCGACATCCTGGCCTCCACGAACCAGAACGGCATCAGCGGGAGCTATAATGTCGGCGCCGGCACAATGATGCTCTACGGTTCATCGAGCAAGGCGAATTATCAAAATGCGCTCCGTTCCATCACCTATTATTCAACCAGTCATAACCCAATGTCCACCTCTGCAAGCCGTACGATAAGCTTTACGGTGAATGACGGTTCGCTCGACAGCAATACCGCAACCAGCACGATAGTGATTAAGCCTCAAACAAGTATTGTCGCCAGGATAAAATTCGAGCCTCAGACGCTCAATAAGAAGAGCCGCGGAAAGTGGGTCAGCGTCGAGATCCAGCTTCCGAAACAGTACAAGGCGTCCGACATCGACATCTCCTCCATTCGTCTTGAAGGTACCGTGCATGCAGAGGCGAAGCCCCATTCCCTGGAAAACCGCGGCAATGGCGCGTCAAAGCTTGAAGTAAATTTCAAGCGGAGTGCGGTCATTGCCGTGCTGCCTGCAGGAAAGAAAGTTCCGGTCCATGTAACAGGCAACGTAGGCGCAACTGCGTTCGAAGGTGTGGACATTATCAAAGTGATTCATTGAAACAGGCGGCGAGAGCGCAGGAAAACCACTATTTTATAGATCAGCCCAGCAAATGGCAGTCAACAAAGTCGCGTAGGTTGGGCAAGGTGAAATATTTTGCCCAACCTACCGGCTGATTAAAAAGGGCTCATGTGGAGCATCGACATGAAAGAGATGGACACGGTGAAGGTGAAGGGCAAGGAAATTCCGGTCAGGATCTTCGGCATTTCGACGAGACCCCACGATTAAAAATAACCGCTCTGTTTGCCCCCCCTCTTAGTTGTAAACATCACCTCTCGACCGGAGAGTCCCGGATCGCCGTCTCTTTTCAACATCACCTATT
This sequence comes from Nitrospirota bacterium, assembly GCA_041476485.1. Taxonomy (GTDB): domain Bacteria; phylum Nitrospirota; class UBA9217; order UBA9217; family UBA9217; genus JBAZLV01. Next base: position 13,798 of record JBGOTO010000009.1, on the reverse strand, counting down.
GACATATCACTTTTCATGATGTATATTTGCCCCATGAGAACACTGAAGAAAAAACCTATTCAAATGTATATCGAGCCGAGGCAGGATACGGCGCTGAAGGTCCTGGCTAAGAAGCGAGGGGTGTCGAAGGCCGAGCTGATCCGGGAGAGTATCGAGAAATATCTGACCACGCTCCCGCTGGATGAGGACCCGGCTATGGGTATTGTCGGCCTCGGGAGGTCCTCCGGAAAAGGCGACGCGTCCGCTCAGCACGACAAGTATCTCGCGAAGTACGCCAAGGCAGGCCGGAAATGACGTTTCGCGAAACGATCTTCGTGGATGCGGGCGCATGGTTCGCCTTGGCTGACAAGAATGACTACAACCACAGAAAGGCCGCCGGGATTTATCCGGAACTCCTGTCGACCCATGGACGCCTCATCACGAGCAACCTCGTCCTCTCGGAAGCATATGTTCTTATTCTGATGGAATTGGGGCACGCAGCAGCCTCCGCCTTTTTGGAGCGGATACAAACGAGCCCGAGAATTGCGCGAGTTTACTCAACAGAGACTATCGAAGCGGAAGCCCAGGCGATACTGAGCAAGTATCGCGATCATGATTTCAGCTATGTCGATGCGGTGAGTTTTGCCATCATGAAGAGGCAAAAAATCGGAAAAGCATTTGCTTTTGACAAGCATTTTCTCACGGCTGGCTTTCTCACGGTGCCTTGACTCGAAAGCGAGCGCCGCTATCCCCTCAAATGGCAATCCACGAAGTGCCCGTTTCCCAGGTCGGTTGTGCGCGGGACGATCTTGTCGCAGGGCTCGAAGCGGTAGATGCACAGGCTGAGGCATTCAATCACAGGCAGGCGGACAGGCCTCGCACGTATCTGCTGATTCGCAGATTATGCGACTCGTTTTGTTTCCTTCTCAAGATGCTCCTTGATCCACATTCTGAGAAGGGAGGTATAGCTCAATCCCTTTCTTTTTGCGATCGTTTCAACTGATTTGATATCAGCGGAATCAAGCCGTATCGCCACCGTCTTCTTGGGCTTTTTCACGAACTCGAGCTGGGATTCTTTCGTGTCTCCGTGATAGTCTTCAAAGCTATGGGTCTGCCAGAACTTCGCTGCTTCTTTATCTGTTGCGAACTTCGGTATCTTTTTCATATTATTTGCCTCTTTTCTTAAAATAATCCCGCTCCCATGCGTTCATGTCTCGCGCCGTGATCACTTTCACTTCGCCTCGCCTGATGAACTTGACGACGACAAAGAGAAATTTCCCCGAATACGTTCTTCCGAAAACATAGTGGAGCCCGTCTCTTCCGGACCGGATAAGGGGCGCCTCATCCTCGTTGAAACACGCCTCTTCGACCTCGCCGGGCCTGACCGCGTGCCGCGCGATATGCTCTATGCTTTCTTCAGTCCATTTAATGGAGCTGATCCTTTTCATTCAGCGGTTTCCGCGCCTTTTTCTGCGCAGCAGCCCCCTCTCGCTTTCTTATCATAAGCAAACGTATTGCGTTTGTCAATAGCAGAAAACAGCATGGTCCCTATTCAGCCCCGCAAATGACAGTCAACGAAGTGCCCGTTTCCCAGGTCGGTGGTGCGCGGGACTATCTTGTCGCAGGGCTCGAAGCGGTAAATACAGCGGGTGTGGAAGCGGCAGCCGGGCGGGATCTGCGTGGGGCTCGGGATGTCGCCTTTCAGGAGGATGTGCTTCTTCTTCACGGTCGGGTCCGCGACGGGGATGTCGGCCAGGAGCGCCTCGGTGTAGGGGTGCGAGGGGTTGCGGTAGATTTCCTCGGCAGGCGCGATCTCCATGACCTTTCCGAGGTACATCACGACCACGCGGTCCGAAAAGTGGCGCACGATGTTGAGGTCGTGGGCTATGAACAAAAACGAAAGCCCCAGGTCGTCGCGCAGGTCGTCGAGCAGGTTGATGATCTGGGCCTGGACGGAGACGTCCAGCGCGGAGACCGCCTCGTCGGCCACGATGAACGACGGCCCGGAGGCCAGAGCCCGCGCAATGCCGATCCGCTGGCGCTGGCCCCCGGAGAATTCGTGCGGATAACGGCGGAGCGCTTCAGCGGTCAGACCTACCTTTTCGAGCAGGGCAACGCCGCGCTCCTCCAGCTCCTGTTTCTTTGCGAGGTTGTGGATCACGAGCGGTTCGGTGACGATCTCCTGGACCCGCATCCGGGGATTGAGCGACGCGAAAGGGTCCTGGAAAATGATCTGCATCTTTTTGCGGAGCGCCCGAAGTTCCTGCTTGCCGAGCAATGCCAGGTCCTTTCCCTCGAAAGAAACTTTTCCCGAGGTGGGGTCCAGCAATCTGAGCGCAAGCCTGCCGAGCGTCGATTTTCCGCAACCGCTCTCGCCGACGAGTCCCAGGGCCTCGCCGGACGCGACGGTCAGGCTCACGCCGTCCACGGCCCTGGCTTGGAGCGTTTTGCCCGGCCCGGTTTTTACGGGAAAGGACTTGTAGAGATTTTCAATAACAAGAAGATCGTTCGTCATATTGATTTCGGCTTTTGGTTTTTCATTTCGCATTCCGAATTCGGCTCACTTCGCTTCCCAGCACCGCACCAGGTGCCCCGGCTTGACTTCAACGAGGCCCGGCTCCCTCCCGCACTTTTCGGTCTTGTTGTCGCACCGCGGAGCGAAGGTGCAGCCCTCCGGCATATCGTGGAGCCGCGGCACGGAACCGGCGATCGTCTTCAGCCGCCTCCTGCCCTCCTCCCCCGGTTTCGGGATCGAGGCCATCAGTCCCCGCGTGTAGGGATGCTGAGGATTCGCAAAAAGCTCGATGGTTTCCGCCTGCTCGACGATCCTTCCCGCGTACATCACCGCGACCTCGTGGGCGCGCTCCGCGATCAGGCCGAGATAGTGCGTCACGAGGACCATAGCCATGCCCATCTCCGCCTGGATAGTGCCCAAAAGCTCCAGGATGTGCGCCTGGATCGTGACGTCCAACGCAGTGGTCGGCTCGTCGGCGAGGATGAGCGACGGTTTGCACGCGATGGCCATGGCGATCATCACGCGCTGGCGCATGCCGCCCGAGAGCTGGTGCGGGTATTCGTCCACCCGCTTCTCCGGAGAAGGGATGCCCACCGAGCGCAAAAGCTCCACGGCGGCGTCCCATGCCTCATGCTTCGTGCTGTTTTGGTGCGTGGTCAGGACTTCCGCGATCTGGTTGCCCACGGTGAAGACGGGATTGAGGGCGGTCATAGGCTCCTGAAAGATCATGGAAATCCGCGCCCCGCGGATCGACCTCATTTCTTCGGAAGAGAGCGTCAGCAGGTCGCGGCCTTCGAAGAGGATCTTGCCGGAAACGATCCTGCCGGGAGGGGGAACGAGGTTCAGGATGGAGAGCGCGGTCACCGTCTTGCCGCACCCCGACTCGCCGACCAGCCCGAGCACGCGGCCTTTCCGCACGCTGAGGCTCAGATTGTCGACCGCCTTGATCACGCCTGCGCGGGCGAAAAAATGGGTGGTGAGACCCTGTATGTCGAGAAGATCCAAGAAGGCTCCGGTCAGGGTTTCTGGGGTTTTATAAAACTGAGATACGTCCGAACAGCGGAGTTGTTGGGATCGAACACGAGCGCTTCGCGCCATTCTTCTTCGGCAAGCCCGTAGAACCCCTGTGAATAATAGGTGATGCCGAGATGCAGGCGTGCCGGGATGTAGCGGGGATTGGACTCCTTGGCCTTGTTGAATTCCTTAATGGCGTCGTCGTACCGCCCCTTGTCGCGAAGGGCGATCCCCAATTGAGTGATGATATCGGCGAAGTTGGGGGAGAGGCGCAGGGCCTTTTGATACTCGTCGATCGCCTCATCGAGAAGCCGGAGCTGGGAGTACATGTTCCCAAGCCGGAGATGCTCGTCGGCAAGCTTGCCCTTGACGAAGGGGTCTATCGTCAAGGCGGACGTTGAGGGTGCGGAGGCGGCCGGTTCGGCGAGGCGGGCGGCCCGCTCAAAGACCTCGCGGGCTTTTTCGTACTTGCCGAGGTCGCTGTAGGTGATCGCGAGGTTGAGCGAGGCTTCGGTATACCCGGGATTCAATTTGAGGGCCTTCTCGAAGGCCTGCACCGCGAGCTCCGGCCGGTTGGTCTGGTGGTAGATGATTCCCAGTTTGTTCAGGATGTCGGCGAACCCGGGGTTGATGCCCAGGAATTCCTTGAACAAACTCTCCGCCTTTTGGTAATCACCCGCGTCGAACGCTTCCATGCCGTGCTTATACAAATCATCGAGCTTTGGCTGCATGTATGTTGACTCCATCACCGCAACATCGCGCGTATTGAGTGCCCTGTGAAAAATTTAGCACACCTCGGCATGATATGTCAATGAAAAATCAAGAAAAGGCATGAATCCCAGGGCGGCCATAACCACGGATGAACACGGGGAAAAAGTGATTACTCAGGTCAGCTACCTCGCTTTGCGCAAGGCGCGCCTTGCTTGATGTCCGTGCATCGGTCGCCGCGCCCTTTATTGCGCCTGTGCTCCGCAGCAGACCTGAGTAGTTACGGAATAATATGAATTTTTTATACTTCCTGGTGAATGCCGATTGATGGACGATTCATGGCAAAAACAGCAGAAAATCACCCGACTGTTGCAGCGCGGCAACAGGACACGGGAAGAGGGGCTTTTTTACCACAGTAAAATAACCGCGTTATTGACAAACACGTTGATTATAAAGCATTTTCAAAAAGACAATTCGTGGCATGCCTATTGCTATATTACGGAGTGAAAAGGGGATTAAGCCATGATCAGACATCAGCGGACACTCAAAGAAAGCATCCTGTGCGAAGGCATCGGCCTCCATACCGGCAAGCCCGTAAGCATGACGCTTAAGCCTGCCCCGGTCGGGACCGGCATCGTGTTTATTCGCACTGATCTCGGCAACGCCCGGATCAAGGCCGTCGCCGCCAATACCGCGGCAACGAGCTACGCCACGACACTCAAACAGGATGGCGCGTCCATAAAGACCGTTGAACACCTGCTCGCAGCCCTGGCCGGCCTCAACATCGACAACGCGTATGCCGAAATCGACGCCGAAGAGGTCCCGATCATGGACGGCAGCGCCCGGCCCTTTGCGCGGCTTATCGCCGACGCGGGCATCCGGACCCAGGACGCGGTCCAGCCCGCGCTCAAAATCATCAAGCCCCTCTTCGTGCGCGAGGGCAACAAGCAGATTGCCGTCTGGCCCGCGGACACGCCGAGCGTCTCCTATTTCATCGACTTCAACCACCCCCTGCTCAAAGAGCAGAGCCTGCAGTATCAGCCGTCCGAAGAGGCGTTCCTGCGCGAAGTGTCCGACGCGCGCACCTTCGGGTTCCTGAGCGACGTCAAAACCCTCCAGGCCAACGGTCTGGCCAAAGGCGCCTCCCTGGACAACGCCGTGGCGCTCGGCGAGGACTCGGTGTTGAACAAGGACGGCCTGCGCTACAAAGACGAATTCGTGCGGCACAAGATCCTCGACCTCATCGGCGACCTGTCGCTCGTGGGCATGCCGGTCATCGGCCACATCGTGGCGCATAAATCCGGCCACGCCCTGAACGCGCAGATGGTCGGCAAGCTTCTGAGCAACCCGCAGAATTGGGTCGTGATGGGTTCGTCCCCGGTCGAAGAGACCAAGGAGGCGGAAAGACCGCTCCAGCTCCAGCACGCCTCGCTGTAAGATCACCGCAGGGTAAAAATTCCAAGCCGACGCTTAGTAAGAGCGCCGGCTTTTTTGTGTTTTGTTTCCTGTCAAGCCTGTTGCCGGGGTAACTGACCGTCTTCATCTGCTTTCCGTAATGCTTCCTCAATACGGCTGGCAATAGTTTCCGCATCATGGGCATCGTCGTCGTGGATCTCCATGCTGTTGATCACTTTCTCGGTTTGGCGCAGACAATGCCCGAGGAAAATTCTTTTCCCCGCTAAAATCCGGCGATCACGCGTCTCCCAATAGGCGCCTTCGTCGTCTACAGCAAGGTCAGTGACCGACTGTACCAAGCAATATAGCAAGCCAAGAGAAACCCAGACATGCTCGCTATCCAAGTAGGGTTTGAAATAGGCGGACGTTAACGAATTCGGGCTACAGCTTTACGTATGGAAACCTTAACGAATGACAGGAAGCGTCGATCACATCCCCTTGCGCCTACTTCTTATATACTTTGAGGTCGCAGATTCCAGCAATGGCGGTAAAATCCCGATCATTGTGCAGAAGGGCGGCCTTGTTCTCAACAGCAATTTGGGCCACCAAAAGATCAACAGTATTTCTGACCGTAGCCCATTTTTTTCTGCACTTCCGGTACAACTCCGCCGCGGCAACGTACGAGTTGGTCCCGGCCAGGGAAAGAATGGGAAACGTCAGCAACGACTTCTTTACGTCGGCATATTCCTGCTCGTCCCTGATCCCCTGCAGGATTTCGGTTAGGGCAATATCCGGAATAGCAACATCTTCATCGTCCAAAAGGAGTTGCTCGATGATCAGATCTTCACGGCTGCCCGTGCGGTTCAGAAACTCGATGAACGCGCTCGTGTCAATGAGTATCAATTCTCCGTTTCCTGCTCTCCGCAAGATTGCCCTTCCAGAGGCCGGGACGCCGCATTGAAATGAGCCTCTTCCGCCGTAACTGCTTGAGCAGTTCGTTGAGCGCCAGCTCCACAATGTCTTTCGTGGTTTTGAGCGTGGTCATCTGTTTGACTTCGTTAATGAGTTGCCCGTCAAGCACTATATTTGTCCGTACACCCATAGTGACAACCTCCATATCTCCTGGGCCTCTCTTTACCACAGATATTTCAGCGGGTCCCGGGGCACGTTGTTTTTTCGTATCTCAAAGTGCAGGTGCGGGCCGGTGACGCGGCCGGTGTGTCCGGACTTCGCGATAATCTGCCCTTTCTTCACCGCCTTGCCGGGTGTCATCAAAATCTTTGAGCAGTGGCCGTAAATGGTGGTATACAAGTTATCATGCGAGACAATGACGAACTTGCCGATATACTCTCCCTCGCCCGTCTGGACCACCGTTCCGTCGGCAGCGGCGGCAATGCCCGTGCCTTCCTTCGCCGCCAGGTCAATGCCAGTGTGTTTGCCGCGGAACCCGCCCACCGGGTGCTTTCGCATGCCCATGCCCGAAGTGATCCGACCGGGCAGCGGCGAGCAGAAAATGCCGCGCAGGCCGTATTGCGCTGTCATCTCCTCGGAGAGCTTCTTCGGCTTGGCGTTCGGAATAAACAGCTCCAAACCGGGTGCGAAAATATTGTTAGGTCTCAGGTTGTTTACTGATGCGATCTTATCCGCAGTGACCTTGTAAAGCTCAGAAATCGTCCGCACGGTTTCCTGCTCCGCGATTGCGTGAATCACGCCTTTTTGATTCAACACGCGGATCGTCTGGCCTCGTGTTGCACTCAATTTTCCGAGGCCGGGGTTTGCGCCTACAATAGTGTCGATGTCTACGTTATATTCTTTTGCCACCTGCCAGAAATTTTCCTTCTGCTGAATCGTATGCTCGGTCAGTTCAACACCCGCTGCCTTCCATCCTTCCGCGATCTGAGCCTGCGTCACGGTACGCGATTGGATGGTCCATCGGTAGGTCTGCATACCAATGAGCGCTGTTCCTAAAACAATGACAATTGACGCTGCGATTGCTTTCAAGCGTAAGTCGGGGGAGAGGAGCTTTTGGAAAAGCTCTCTGAAGGGACGAAGGTTTTTCTTCGCGCCACCCCGGCGAATAGTATGTTTTTTTGAATTCTTCATTTTTTGCTTTTCAGATACTCTTCCATGATCGCAGGCCCCGCACTCGTCCCGATGCGCTCCGCGCCCGCCTCGATCATGGCCGTGAGCGTCGCGAGGTCCCTGATCCCGCCCGACGCCTTGATGCGGCACGCCGAGCCCACGGCCTGCCGGATCAGCTTCACGTCGTCCACGGTCGCGCCGCGCGGGCCGTACCCGGTCGAGGTCTTGATGAACTCGGCGCCGGCGCGCGCCGCGATCTGGCTGACGCGGGTGATCTCGTCAGCCGTGAGGCTTCCCGTTTCGATGATCACTTTATGGACCTTCTGCGGGGTCAGTGCGATAACGTTCTTGATGTCGATCTCGGCAAAATCGAATCTGCCTGATTTGATCATGCCGATGTTCGCCACGAGGTCCAGTTCTTCGGCGCCGTTCTTCATGGCCTCCATAGCTTCGAAGATCTTGACCGTGGTCGTATTCGCACCGTGGGGAAAGCCCGCGACCGCGCAGACCTTCACCGCTGAGCCCGACAGGAGGTCCCGCGCCCGCGCAACGTGGCCGCCGTTCACCACGACGCAGGCGAACCCGTAGTGCACCGCCTTTTCGCAGGCGTCCTTGAGGTCGTCGAGCGTCGCGTCGGGCCTGACGAGCGTATGGTCGATGACCTGCGCTAACGCGGCTGCATCGTTAAACAAGCAAGCACCTCTTTCTGGTATGCTGCGTGCAATACGGCCGTGACCGGGCCGGGCCTGCCGTTCCCGACTGGCTTTTTGTCGATCTTCGTGACCGGCATGATCTCCAGCGTTGTATTCGTGATGAAGCACTCGTCCGCCGCAAAGAGGCTCCGCGGCCGGAGCAGGGTCTCTTTGAGCGGGACCTTTTTTTTCTTCGCGAGGCGAAGCACCAGGTCGCGCGTTACGCCCTCGAGAATGCCGGTATCCGCGTGAGGAGTGTACAAAACCCCACGCTTGACCATGAATACGTTGCTGATGGTCCCTTCAGCTACGTAGCCTTTCCAATTGAGCATAAGCCCCTCGTATGCGCCGGCGCGGAGCGATTCGATCTTCGCGAGGATGTTGTTCAGAAAATTCGTTGCCTTGATTGAAGGGTCGAGAGCAAGCGGATGGTTTCTGCGCGTCTTGACGATGGCCACGGAAACGCCGCGCTTGTAGTATTCAACGGGGTAATCGCGGAACGGTTTGCTCACGATCACCATCGTGGGGGCGACGCAGAGCGCCGGGTCGAGCCCGATCTCGCCCGGGCCGCGCGAGATATGGAGCCGCACGTACGCTTCCTGGAGCTTATTGACCTGCAGCGATTCGTGGAGCGCCTCGCCGATTTTTTCGAGCGGCAGGGGAAGCGTAAGGGAAATGGCGGCGGCGGAGCGTTTCAGGCGGGCGAGATGTTTCTTGAGAAGAAAGAGCTTTCCTCCGTAAGCGCGCATGGTTTCGTAGATGCCGTCACCGTAGAGGAAACCGTGGTCGAAGACCGATACCAGCGCCTGCTCTCTTGGAACAAAATGGCCGTCAAGGTACACAAGCATGGCCAAAAAGTATCATTATTGAGCGGGAGTGTCAAGCGGGAAAGAACTTCCACAAATAACGCGTCACGCGCTCCGCCCTTTTAGAAAATTTTTCGCAAAAACTTTAACGCATTTCCATAGGGTGGATAGCGCAGTTTGATGTCGAACAGGAACCCGCTCTTGATGACGCTCCGCTCATGGGAGAACGTGTCGAAGCTCGCTTTGCCGTGGTACGTGCCGATGCCGCTCACGCCCACGCCGCCGAACGGCAGACAGACGCTCGTCTCATGAATGACCGTGTCGTTGATGCACCCGCCGCCGGACGACGTCTCGCGAAGAACGCGGTCCTGGACTTCGCGATCGCGAGAGAATACATAGAGGGCGAGCGGCTTCGGCCGCTTGTTGATCATCTCGATCGCCTGCGATAGGTCGTCGTACTCGATGACCGGAAGCAGCGGCCCGAATATTTCCTCCTGCATAATCGGCTCGGGGCCCCGGATGCCGTCGATGACGGTGGGCTCGATATAGCGGGTTGACCGGTCCATCCGGCCTCCGGTGACGATCGTCCCCTGTTCGGAAAGGCGCGAGAGCCGGTCGAAGTGGGTCTCATTCACGATCCTCCCATAGTCCGGGCTTTGGGAAGGATCATGCCCGTAGAACTCCTTGATGTGCCGGGTAATGAGTTTCAGGAGCGGCTGTTTGACGCGCCGGTCCGCTAACAGGTAATCCACGGCCACGCAGCTCTGCCCCGCGTTGAAGAACTTTCCCCATACGATCCGCCGTGCCGTGTAGTCGAGGTGCGTGTCCGAATCGACGATGCAGGGGTTCTTGCCGCCGAGCTCGAGTGTCACGGGCGTAAGGTATTTTGCCGCGGCCTGCATCACGATCTTTCCGACCGTCTGGCCGCCGGTGAAGAAAATAGAATCGAACCGCTCCGCAAGAAGCATCTGCGCCGTCTCGGCGCTCCCTTCGACAACCGCGAGATACGCCGGGTCGAAATGATCGTTGATGATCTTCGCGATGAGACGCGACGACGACGGCGCAAGTTCGGACGGCTTGAGCACGGCGCAGTTGCCCGCGCCCAGGGCGCCGACGAGCGGCGCGAGCATGAGCTGAAAAGGGAAATTCCAGGGCCCGATGATGAGCGTGACGCCGTAGGGTCCCGGCGCTATCCGGCTCGAACTCGGAAAGTAAGCGATCGGCGTCCTCACCCGTTTCGGTTTCGCCCATGACGAGAGATGCTTGAGCGCGTAATCGATTTCATTGAGTACAATCGCGATGTCCCCGCCATAGGCTTCAACGGGGGGCTTGTTCAGGTCATGCCTGAGGGCATCGAGGATCGCCTGTTCGTTCTTGACGACCGCTGCCCTCAATTTTTCGAGCTGTTCGACGCGAAAGGAGACGTCCTTGGTCCTGCCCGTTGCAAAGAAGTCACGCTGTTTTTTCAGGAGATCGGCAATCGTTGACTTGTCCATGAGCTCGCCCGTATTCCCTTCCGCGGTTGATTGCATCATTGCTTCATGCTTTTCAGAAACCTCTTCATATCGAACCCGGTTTCCATCAGCTCCCTCACCCGTTCCACCTTCCGCTTCTCGCGGATGTGCGTCTTCCCCATGCTTGCCTCGATCTTCTCGATGGCGACGAAGGTGTCCTCAACCACGGAGATGATCGGGACGCCCTTGGCCTGTGCCTTGCCGATGACCACGGCGTTCGTCATGAGCCCGCCGGTCAGGATAATGCACCGGGTCGAGGTTTCCATGGCCGCGAGCTGAATGTCCGAGCGATGGGCCCCGGTGATCACGGCTTTATTCGGCGTCCTGCGGAAGTAATTGAGCGCGCTGTCCACGTCCATGGCGCCGACGGAAAAGTTTTCAACGGACTCATCGAGCTTGTCCTCGCAGCACAGCACCTTGCCGTTGAGGATGGCATTTAGTTGCCGCACGCTCACCGCCTCAAGCGCCCGGTCTTTGGAGAAGACGCCGAAGATCTTCACCCCGTTCTTTTCGAGAAAAGGCCGGACCGTATCGTTCACGTGGCCCATAACGCTCACGGGCGCCTTGTTGATGACGCCCCCCGCGAAGCGTTCGCCGAAAAGCTCCGAAACTCCAAAGAGCGAATCCGCCGAGGTTTCGCCCCGCCAGGGCTCCACCATCAGGAGGCGGGCTTTCATGTCCTTCAGGAGCGAAAGCGTGTCCATGCCGACAAGCGAGCCTTCGAACAAATCGCCGGCCCCGCTGATGATCACAAAATCTTTTTTCTTCAGCGTCTTGAACGCCCCGAGTGCCTGCTCCCTGGCGCCTTTGAGCCTGCCGGCGAGCAGCTGCGTCTGGCTCTCGTAGGTCTGCACGAACGGGGAAATTACGTCGAGCGGTTCCTGAAGACCGAGCGCCTCCTTGATGAACAAGGCATCGGCGTCATAGACCTTCCCGCCTTTCCTCACCGGCGTCCCGCCGAGCGGCTTGATATACCCGACCTTGTAACCCATCTCCTGGAGCTTCATGGCAAGGCCGAGGGCGATGAACGTCCTGCCGGCGTAACCGGTGGTGGATGCGACGAGTATGGGAACCATAAGACCTCCTTAAGAATTGCAGAATGCGCAATCCGAAATGAATTTACTTCTTATCTTCCGGCTGCTGGAATATTATTCTCGCATCCAGGGCCATTGCCCCTTTTTCCTTGACCACGAACGGATTAACGTCCAGTTCCTGTATCTCGGGAAAATCGGACACCAGGCACGAGAGGTCCACGATAGCGCTCGCGATCGCATCGAGGTCAACCGGGCGCTCGCCGCGGGCGCCGCGGAGAAGCCCGATGGTCTTGATCTCGTGCAGCATGGCGAGGGCGTCGTGCCGGGCGACCGGCACGACCCGGAACGACACGTCTTTCAGAACCTCCACGTAGATGCCGCCCAGGCCGAACATGACCAGGTGGCCGAAGGTGCGGTCATAGGTCACGCCCAGGATCACTTCCTTGCCGCCCTTCACCATTTCATAGACCATAACGCCGTTGATGAAAGCGTCCCGCATGATGCGCCGGGCGTTCGAAGTGATTTCCACGAACGCCTCTTCCGCCTCCCTGGCCGTTTTCACGTCCACCCGCACGCCGCCCACGTCGGTCTTGTGCAGAATGTCGGGCGAGGATATTTTCAGCACCACCGGAAACCCGATCTTCGACGCAGCCTGCCCTGCTTCGCGCGAGGTCCTGGCTAGCGCGCGCTTCGGAAACTGAAAACCATAGCTCGTGAGGACTTGCCTGGCCTCTTCTTCGCCGACCTGGTAGGTGCCGGACCTCAGGACCGCGTCGATCGCCTCGCGCGCTTGGGCGATGTTGTACCGGCAGGGCGCGGTCTCCTCGAACGCCGCGTTCTTCCATGACCAATGGTCCGACAGCCTCTTAAAGGCCTTTACCGCGAGTTCCGGATAGGAAAAGTTCGGGATAGACGCGTCTTTGAGTTTCTTGATTGCCGTGCGTACCCGGGCCTCGCCCATGAAGGACGTAATGATCGGCTTGTCCGTGGTCTTTGCAGCAGCAATGACCGCTTCCGCAGTCTTTTCCGTCTCCGTCATGGCCTGGGGAGTCAGGATCACGAGGATGCCGTTCACGTTCGGGTCTTTGACCGCCTGCTCGAGCACCGCCGCGTACCGCTCGGACCCTGCGTCGCCGATCACATCCACGGGATTGTAGACCGTGGCGTTCGGCGGCAGTTTTTTGACAAGGGCATCGATGCTCTCGTCGGTCATGGGGGGCAGATCAATATTGAGCCGCTCTGCCGCGTCCGCGGCTATGATGCCGGGGCCGCCGGCGTTCGTAATCACGAGAAGGCCTTTCCCTTCGGGGACCTTTCCCTCGGCAAAGGCCAGCGCCGTGTCGAACAGGTCCTGCACCCCCTGCGCCCGGATAATGCCGGTCTGCCGGAACGCGGCGTCGAACGCAACGTCCGAGCCCGCGAGCGCGCCGGTGTGGGACGACGCAGCCCGCGCGCCCGCAGCAGTCCCGCCGGATTTGAGCAGGATGACGGGTTTGACTTTAGTGGCCTTCCGCGCGATCTCCATGAACCGCTTTCCATCCACTACGTCTTCGAGGTACCCGAGAACCACGCTCGTATCGGGATCGTTCATGAGGTATTCGATGAAATCGATCTCTGAAAGGTCTGCCTTGTTTCCGAGGCTGATGAACTTCGAGAACCCGACCTCGTTCCCGATTGCCCAGTCCATGATGGCGATGCCCATGGCGCCGGACTGCGAAAAGAAGCCGATGTTCCCCTTCGGCAGCATGTCCGCGGCAAAGGTGGCGTTCATACCGTTTGTTGTGTTGATCAGGCCGAGACAGTTCGGGCCGAGGATGCGGATGTCCTGTTCTTTGCCGATCTGCTTCAACTCCTCTTCGAGAAGCGTGCCTTCCTTGCCCGCTTCTTTAAATCCTGAGGAAAGAATGACGGCCGACTTGATTCCAACAGCCGCGCATTCCCGAAGCGCGTCCGGGACGGCGCGCGCCGGAATGGCAATGACCGCCAGGTCGACGGGGCCGTTGATGTCCGCTATGCGGGCACAGGCCTTGAGCCCCAGGATCTCTCCGCCCGCGGGATT
>JBGOTO010000008.1:0-38868 GCA_041476485.1 Nitrospirota bacterium | reverse complement strand
GTTTGCCATGTTCATCATAATCATCGCAATCACCCTGTACATCGTGTACTGGGCGGCCCAGAGGACCAAGACCACCGCGGACTTCTACGCGGCCCGGTCCTCGATAACCGGCTTCCAGAACGGCTGGGCCATCGCGGGCGACTACATGTCCGCGGCCACCTTCCTGGGCATGGCGGGACTCATCTCGCTGAACGGCTTCGACGGCTTCCTCTATCCCACCGGATGGATGGTGGCTTTCGTGACCGTGCTCCTGGTCGTTGCCGAGCCCTGCCGTAACGCGGGCAAGTACACGGTGGGAGACGTCCTGTGCGTCAGGGCCAACCCCAAACCCGTGCGCGCAGCCGCCGCGGTCACCACGCTTCTGGTGTCCACGTTCTACCTGACCGCGCAGTTGGTCGGCGCGGGCAAGCTCATGGAACTCCTGATGGGAATTCCTTACAGCGTGTCCATCCTGGGCGTTGGGCTCTTGATCGTGATCTACGTCGTTTTCGGCGGAATGATAGCCACAACGTGGGTCCAGATCATAAAAGCAGCGCTTCTGGTAGGCGGGGGCGTTCTCATTTCCACCCTCGTGCTGCTCAAGTATGGCTTCAACCCGATCAAGTTCTTCAACAGCGTGGTCCACAGCACTGATGTCCAGGCGTGGGTCCAGAAGAAACTCGGACACGCGACGCCGGTGGCCGGCTTCGATTACGGCCAGAGATACCTTGAGCCGGGACTGTTCCTGAAGAACGTGTGGGACCAGATCTCGCTCGGGATGGCCACCGCTCTGGGCACCGCCGGCATGCCGCACATTCTTATGCGGTTCTTCACGGTGCCTGACGCCAAGACCGCCCGGAAGTCGGTCGTCGTGGCGATGTTCCTCATCGCGACGTTCTTCGTCCTGACGACCGTCATGGGTTATGGCGCCGCGGCCTTACTCACCCCGCAGGGGATCGTTGCCATAGACCCATCCGGGAACATGGCCAACCCGCTTCTGGCCCGCTTCCTGGGCGGCGAGTACGCGCCGATCCTGGGAGACCTCCTGCAGGCCTTTGTCTGCGCGGTCGCTTTCGCGACCATTCTTGCAGTGGTGTCCGGGCTGGTGCTCGCTTCTTCCGCGGCCATCTCTCATGACGTTTACACCAACGTGATCAAAGACGGCAAGGCGGAGCAGTCTGAGCAGATCCACGCCGCCAGGATAACCGCCGGCGTTGTGGGTATTATAGGCGTGGCCATCGCATTCCTGGCTGAACGGCAGAACGTGGCACACCTGGTTGCCCTGGCCTTCGCAGTGTCGGCCGCGGGCGTCCTGCCGACCGTGGTGTTTTCTCTTTTCTGGAGAAAAATGAGCACGGCAGGGATCGTCGCGGGGTTGCTCATCGGCACCCTGAGCGGCATCGGTCTGGTCCTGGTTTCGCCCAACATGCAGTATCCGCAGCTTATTGCGGCGGCCGACCAGAAAGTGATACAGACCCTCGAAACGAAGCAGGCGGACAAGGTGGTCCTTACCGATAAGGAACAGGCAGACCTCGGCAAGGCCAAGGCCTCCTACGAGAAGAACAAAAACGGCACGTCCGTCATCGGGCTTGCCAAGCCGCTCTTCCCGTTGAAGGTTCCGGCCATCGTGTGCGTTCCGCTCGGGTTCGCGTCGTCGATCATCTTCTCCTTGCTGTTCCCGAGCAAACGGGAGCAAGACGCCTTTGACGAGCTGTATGTTCGCCAGATTACCGGCATCGGCACTTCAGCGGGCATCAGCCACCATTAATACGGAGTAGTTGTCGGTCCTCGGCAGAGGGGGGAAAATCCCCCTCTGCCTTTTTTTCTCGGTAGTTCATTCTTCCCTACGGACCTCATGAAGAGCAGCTACAAATCCTTCTGTGGCGAATGTGGCGTCGAATCTGGTATAATTCGTCAGACATGAAATCATTCATCAGCCCAAACACCGAAAGCAATATAATACTGGATGACGTGGCGGCCTTCCTCAGGAAGGTGCCGCCCTTCCTGTTCCTCGACGACGCGGACCTCCTTGCCGTGGTCAGGAACCTCTCTCTTGAGTTTTATCCCAAGGACACGGTCATCTTGAAACAGGACGCGCCGCCCTCCGATTCGCTCCGGATCATCAGACAGGGCGGGATCAAGGTGGCGATGGTATCGGAGGACGGCGGCGAGGTCGTGATCGATTATCGCGGCGAAGGAGACACCTTCGGTTTCCTGTCCATCGTGGGCAAGGACCGGGTCCGGTCGAATGTCACGGCCGTCGAAGACACCATCTGTTACACCCTCGGGAAAGATATGCTGCTGAAGCTTCTGGACTCCAATATTTCTTTCACTGAATATTTTTTGAAATCCCACATTACCAAATACATAGACCGGACCTACCGTGAGATACAGGAGAAGAGCAGGTTTTTCGGCGGGAGCGACCGTCTCCTGTTCACGAAGCGGGTGGGCGACCTGGTCGTCAAAAACGTCGTCTCGGCCCCCGAAAACGCGACGGTCCGGGAGGCGGCGCGCCTTATGTCCGAGGCCCGGAGGAGCGCGATCGTGATCATGGACGAAAACAACGTCCCTTCGGGCATCGTGACCGACCGGGACCTCCGGGAAAAGGTCGTTGCCAAAGCCTTGAACTTTCAAGAGCCGGTAAAGAACATTATGAGCACGACGCTCATCCGCGTGGACGCGCAGGACCTCTGTTTCGAGGCCGTGCTCAAGATGATCAAATACAATATCCACCATGTCCTCGTGATCCGGGACGGCAAGCTGTCGGGCGTCATTACGAACCACGACCTCATGCTGCTGCAAGGCACGTCGCCGCTGTCGCTTACCAAAGACATCGAGAGTCAGCAAACTATCGAGGGGCTCATCCCGGTCTCGAAGAAGATCAACGGCATCGTCGGTCTCCTGCTGAAGGAAGGCGCAAAAGCGAGCAACATAACCAAGGTCATCACCGAGATCAACGACCGGCTCGTCCGAAAAGTGCTCGAGTTTGCCGAGCGAAAATTCGGCAGGCCGCCGGTCCCCTACTGCTGGATCGTGTTCGGCAGCGAAGGCCGAAAAGAGCAGACCTTCAAGACCGACCAGGACAACGCTCTCATCTATGCCGACCCGGCGGGCGAAGCCGAGGCCGAAGCGGCACGGACGTATTTTACGGCCTTTGCCGAGTTCGTGCGGGACGGCCTCCTGCAGTACGGGTTCCCGCTCTGCCCGGGAAATAACATGGCGAGCAATCCGCGGTGGTGTCAGCCGCTCAAGACCTGGAAACAGTATTTCTCCGATTGGATCTTCTCACCCACGCCGGAGGCAGTGCTGAACTCCGTCATTTTCTTCGATTTCCGGCCCACGTTCGGCGAAGTTTCCCTGGCGGAAACGCTCCGCGACTACCTGAACTCGCTCCTCAAGGACCAGCAGGCTTTTCTCGGTCACCTCGCGAACATGGCGCTCAATAACAAGCCGCCCATCGGGATTCTCAAATCCTTCCTGGTGGAGAAGGGCGGCGAGCACAAGGACATGCTCAATCTCAAGAACAAGGGGCTGGCGCCGCTCGTGGATATCGTGCGGCTTTTCGCGCTCGAGAAGGGGATACGCGAGACCTCGACCCTCGAGCGGATCGAGACGCTGCGAAGCATGCATGCCATCACCAAGGAATACGCCGACGACTTTCAGCAGGCCTATGAGTTCATGATGCTCCTCAGGATCCACCACCAGTACGCCCAGCTCAGCTCCGGCCAGGCGCCGGACAACTTCATCAACCCGAACCGGCTGAGCAGTCTCGAGAGGCGGTCGATCAAACAGGCGTTTCACCTCATTGCGAATATCCAGGACCTGATCGCCGGGCGTTTCTCGGCGTTCATTTCGTGAGAAGCAGGGGTCCGTTTTCCCTATTCTCCAGCATCGTCCCCTGTAAATTCGAAACTACTGCGCGTCTATCATAAAATCGAAGAGAAGCACCTTGCCCTGATGTTTCACCTGATCGAAGAGCTTATAGACCCCTTTCTCGGGAAATAAAACATTTGCCTCCAGCTCGGGACCGAACTTTTTGGAAAGCTTGGCATGCAGAGGATCGTGGTGCACGTGAGATTCGCCCGGGGCCGCCCCGTGGGTATGGATAAACACCGTGAGGTCCTGTGACGCGACGGCAAGATGCATCTCGGCGCCCAGGTACGGCTCCAGGTCCGTGAGCGTCTTACCGTTTTTTTCGATGCTGTATCTTAGCGTCGTTTCCTCCCCTGCCTTGACGTTCTTCGGAAAAGTCACCAGAGTGACCCGGTAATTTCCAAAATTCTTCTTCCTTGAGAAGTCGATCTTCGGCCCTCCCAATGCCGGCCTGCCGGAGACGCTGACCGATAACACCTCGGTGTAAAACTCACTGATATAATTGTCCGTCGTGGCGAAATCAAGCCCGACAAGATACTCCCCTGCCTTCGGGAAAACAAAGCGCAGAGGGAACTCCGCCTTCTTCAGCATCTCAGCGGTGACGGGTCCGATGTCCTCGGGATGGATATGCGCGAAAAAACCCAGGTCTTTGCCGATGATAAAGGCATGGAGAACCCGTTCATGGGAAACTACCAGTCCTTTGAGCGGCCTCCCGTTGAGATCTTTAATAAAGACCGTCATCGCCACGGGAACGCCCGCCACGATCTTTTCAGGGTTTGTCTTAAGTTCCACGATAGTTTCGGCCCCGGTGGTCGTAACGACCCGGGCCTGCTCAAGGTGTAAAAAATGGCGGGCGGGGACCTCATGCCGGAGCAGGGCCGCGCACAAAAGCACCGCGGCAACGAGGATGGCCTCGGCCCTTACACAATGTACGAGCCGCAGAGCGACGGGATGTCCCTTCGTATTTCGAGCAACGCGCGCAGAAATTGCCGTGAAAAGGCGGCTGAATGTCCCCCGGCTGAGCGCCGCAAACCCCGCCCATTCCCGCAAACGCGGCACGCTGACAAAGCGATTGAACCCGCCGAGAAAAAGGAAGAGAAAAAGCAGGACGATCTTTGCAATGACGGTCCTGCCATAGGGGGTTTTCACCAGCGCCTCGACGCTCCCCACGGACACTCCGGCATTGTACAGCGCGGTAAACACGATGGTCATGATTGCGATTCCCGCAATTTTGGAAAAACGCGCAGCAACGCCTGCGAGGGCCTGCGCGGCATGGCTGCCCGCTTTCATGAGGTGAGGAAGGACCACGAAGGAAAGGACAAAGAGTCCTCCTCCCCAGACCAAAGCAGCGAGGAGGTGAAACCAGTCCATGATTTCCGTCACGCTGAAATCTCCGGCGTCCGAGGCATGTCCGGTTGCGCTCTCGGTCGCGGAAATAATGGCCCCCAAAGCGAGCAGGGAATACAGCAGGCCGGACGAATCGGCGTGTCGGCGTCTGATCTGGGCGAGCTGGGACGCTAAAATAAGGCACGCGATGCGTATGAGCCATATCCGCCCGAAGTGGGTCTTGAAAACGACGACGGGCAGCAGCGAGAACACGGCATAAGCAGGCCTGCCGCTCATTTCCGAGGTGCGCAGCAGAAGATCGACGATACCGCCCACCAGTATGGCGGCGACGCTGATAGAGAAGTAGAGCCGCAAACGGTCCCGAAGACGCTCATGGTCGGGCAACTCTGCCATTACCGCAGGCGGGAGGACCCAGAGGCGGCACGCAAGGATGCCGATAGAAAATCCCAGGAAGGCAAGTTCTATCCATGCGGGGATGCTGTGAATAAGGAGACTCATGTGGATATCGACAGTCCGATCATTTTATCACGAAGATATAAGAGCCCGAGGTCCGGTGGCCGTCCCTGGCAACGACGCTCCAGATGACCCGGTAGGCGCCTGCCGGAAGCGGGCGCAGACTTACCTCCAGAAGCGTCGCATCGGAAGGGTCCACGTGACTGTCTCCTTTGTCCACCGGTTTGCCGCTTGCATCTTGGACCACCACTGAAGAAAAAACGGGCTCCAGGGCGCCGTCGAACCAGATACGGACGCTGGCAGGAGGGCCGGAGATCGTCGCTCCCACTTTGGGGTCCGCGTGGTCCGGGAAGGCGTGTCCCCATGCGGCGTCGGGCCGAACGGATAAAAAAACCAGGAACGACAGCACGATGGCCGCCCACAGTTTCAAAAAACTCACGGTCTTATTCAATGAAATACCGGCCTCCCGATGCTCTTCGGAAAAATATCATCAAGGAAGAGGTGAAAAAGGACGAAGACCCCGATAGTCGCTCCCGACCGCGGGTTCAGGGGAATCTCCGCGGCAATGCCCAATTCGGAATATTTGCCGATCCAGGCGATCCCCGGGTTTACAGTTCCGGTCGTTTGATTTTTACAGTCCGCATTCAGGCAGGTCTCCATCGGGAATTCCACCACAGCGACCATTCGGTTGAGCGGGGCGCGAAGCCCTACGTCCTTTACGGCCGACTGGAGATACATCAGGCTGTACTGTACGGAGAATGCCCACGTCAAGGTGGTCGGGTTTTTTGTGACCGTGCCGGTATCATCGGTCGTGGTCTTCTGCGTAGGGAAGTTCGGACCGATAACTCCGGTGACGGCGAGGGGCCTTAGAAAACTTGATGATTCGAACAGGTCACCGAACCCTTTCCCAAAATAGAAAGCCGGCGAGATGGTTGAAAACGGATCGGATACGCTGTGATTGCCGGTGTTCCCGAGCTCGTCCGACACGCCGACGGAAAGGATCGTTTCATGCTCCGCGCTCGTATAGAACTGGTACTTCAAATTCACCCCGAGATTGCCGAAACCGCTTATTGTTCCATCACCCTCGGTGTGGAGGCGCTGGTACTGTTCATCGACTTCTATCCCGAAGTTGGGTAAGATGCGTTTGGAGTATGCGACATCCAGTGACGAAGTCCGGACCCGCGGCCCCCCTGCTTCATCGTTCAACTTTATGGAGTTATAGAGCACCGAGAACTCATCGGAAATGAACGGATCGTCCACGGCAAACGTGGTCGGAAAAAAACGCTGCCCAGCGACCCCGTGGGAAAACGCGATTGCCGGCATGAGGAGCATAACCAAAAGGACGAAACCAAATGTCTTCGCCTGCCGTACCGCGCTCAAATTTCTCCTATCGTGATGCATATCGCTTTCCTTCGTACAAACGTTGGACAACCTGTGGCTGGAAAGAATATACCGTATTCTTCAATGCTCGGCAAGAGATTCCGGGACCCAATTGACAGGAGTGACACGCCGCGTTATAAATAGAAGAAAGAGAGTGCTCGTCCGCGCAAGGAGGTAATTCATGCAAACGACTTCAGCCGAAAAACCGGTTCTCCAATTACTCGAACCCAAGGAGAAGGTCGGGCTTATCGTCGTGCTCACCGGCAATGGAAAAGGAAAGACCACCTCGGCCCTGGGCATGGCCCTCCGCGCCGTGGGCCACGGCATGAAGGTCTGCATCATCCACTTCATGAAAGGCGATAGGTACGCGGGCGAGCTGGACGGGCTGAAGAAACTCGCGCCCAACGTGGAGGAACACCTGACCGGGAAGGGGTTCTGCGGCATCCAGGGAAACCCCTATCCGCACAAAGAGCACCGGGCCAATGCCCAGGATGCGGTGCAGCTTGCCAAGGACAAGATCGCGTCAGGCGCCTTCGACATGGTGATATTGGACGAGATCAACAACGCCCTCCGCCTGAAGCTTGTGGACCTTCCCCAGGTCCTGGAACTGATCGATGCAAAACCACCTCTCATGCACCTGGTCCTCACGGGCAGGGACGCCCATCCCGAGATCATCGAGCGGGCCGACACGGTCACGGAGATGCGGGAGATCAAACACGCGTACCGAAAAAACATCGAGCCGCAAAAGGGGATCGACTACTGAAAAGCGCCGGCTGCCCGGAGAACTCAGAGCAGTTTGTAAATCAAGTCGTTGTCCGAGTAATCGATCGGCACATCGATGATGACGGGCACGTCCTTCGTCAGGGCCTCTTTGAGCATGGGCTCGAAGTCCTTGGCTGTCTTGAGCCTCATGCCTACGGCACCGAAGCTCTCGGCGAGCTTGATAAAATCGGGGTTCGTGAAATCGACGCCATGGGAAGTGCCGAATTTTTTCATGGCTTTCCATTTGATCAGGTTGTAGCTGTTGTCGTTGAAGAGGACGATGGCCATATTGAGCTTCATCCGGACAGCAGTCTCGAGGTCCTGCAGGTTCATCAGGAAGCCGCCGTCGCCGGTGAGGGCGACCACCTTGCGGTCAGGATGCACGAGCTTGGCCACCATGGCGGTCGGGAGGGAAAAGCCCATGGATGCGAAGCCGTTCGAGAGGATGAAGGTGTTGTTGTCGTACACGGGGTAGAATTTCGCCGCCCAGAATTTGCATGTCCCCACGTCCGAGACCAGGATGTCGGAATCGCCGAGCACCTTCCTGATGCCGTACAGCACCTGCGGGGGGCGGATGGGCCAGGTTTTCTCGGACCCGATGCGTTCGAATTCATCTCGGAAGTTTCCATGGAGGTCGATGGAACACTGGCTCTTTTTGTTCGTGCTGAGCATGCCCTCAAGAAGTTCGAGGCTCTCCCGGATGTCCGATACGATCTCGACCTCGGGCACGTAATGGAGATCCACCTCGCTCGGCGTGAAGTCGATATGGATGATCCGCTTGTTGATTTTCGGGTTCCAGCTCTTCGGGCCGTATTCGACGAGCCCGTACCCGAGGGCGATGATGAGGTCGGCGCGGCTGAAGACGTCCTCGATCTGGCGGTCGTTCGAGAGGCCGAGGCTGCCGATGCAGGATGGGCTCTTGGCACTGACCGCCCCCTTGCCCATGAAGGTCGTCACCACCGGGACGCAGAACAGTTCGGCAAACTTCTGGAGTTGTGCGTTCGCCCCCTTGCGGACAACGCCGTGGCCGGCGAGGATGACGGGAAACTCCGCCGACTCTATCAAATCAGCAGCCTTCCTGAGGGACTGCCGGTCGGGCGAGCTCCTGCGCGCCCTGATGGGCGGGATCATCGCGGCGTACATCTCAGACGTTGTCATGGCGGCGACGTTCTCCGGAAGCTCCAGGTGTGTGGGGCCCGGCTTTTCCGATTCCGCGAGCTTGAAGGCCTTTCGGACCATCTCGGGGATGACTTCCGGCGACTCGATCCGTCCGTTCCACTTGGTAACGCTCTCGCACATATCGACGATATCGATGTACTGGTGCGATTCCTTGTGGATCCGCTTGAGGTCCGCCTGTCCGGTGATAGCGACCAGGGGTGAAGCGTCAAGATAGGCGTCGGCCACGCCGGTCAGCAGGTTGGTGGCGCCCGGTCCCAGGGTCGCCATGCAGACACCGGCCTTGCCAGTGAGGCGGCCGTAGGCGTCGGCCATAAAGGCCGCGACCTGTTCATGGCGAGTGACGATGTATTTGATTTTCGAGGTCCTGAGCGACTCCATGAAATCGAGCGTTTCTTCGCCCGGCACGCCGAATATGTATTCAACTCCTTCGTTTTCGAGGCACTTAACCAAGAGATCAGATGCTTTCATACGAGCCCACTCCTTTACTGCTCTGAATTTCTAATTTATTCCCTCGTAACCGCTCAGGTCTGCTGCGGAGCGCAGGCGCAATAAAGCGCGCGGCGACCGATGTACGGACATCAAGCAAGGCGGGGCTTGTGGGTCGACTTCGAAATTCCCTTAATTATTCGGCGCGCCTTGCGCAAAGCGAAGTAGCTGACCTGAGTAATCACAAATATATTCCCTTAAAGTTTCTTGGTCAGGCACGTTACGATCTCGCCGACGTACATCCGGTGATAGTCTTTCTTCGGGTACAGAGTTGCTATCTGCGGATCCAAAAAACGCTCGGGGCCGATGTCCTGATAGTAGAGTTTTCTGCACGACAACACGAGCCGCGCCTCGCCGAAGTAGACGAGACCGTCCTTATTCACGGGCGTGAGGCCCGCTTCCTTCACCTTGTCCGTGTCCCTGCCGGAGCGGCTGCCGCAGAGCTGGAGGGCCTTGCGAAAGCGTTCCTCGAAGAACGAAAGCGTAAAGTTCGCGGACTTCTCCATGAACTCGTAGGTATAGCGAGTGGGTCGGATGAAAATGTAGCAGACCTTCCGGTCCCACAGCACCCCCAGGCCGCCCCAACTTGCGGTCATGACATTGAACTTTTCCGGTGCCCCGGCCGTTATGAGCATCCAGTCAGCTCCGATGAGCTTGAACGGATTGTCCGGCAACAACTCCGGCTTCGTTTCTCTGAAATCCATAACGTTCTCTCCTTAATCAGAGCAGTAAATTACTTTTCACCGAAGGACCTTCACGATTCCGACCTCAAAGCGTCTTTGTTTTATTATAGCCGAAAAACGCTTCGCCGGCAGCCGGTTTATTTTCCCATCCTCACTGCTTTGATGATCCTTTCACAGACCTCTTCGTGCGTGAGGTCTTTGCACAAAACGGTGACGTCCGCATACCTCGTGTACAGGGCGAAACGCTCCGCAAACAGGTCGTCCAGGCCCTGGTCCGGGCGTTTTGCAAGGCCTCTCGTAGCAAAGTCATGGACTCTCGCCTGCAGGGTCGGCAGGTCCGCATTCAGAAAGACGGCGACGCTGTTTTGTTTCAAGTGCGCCATGGCAACGCTGCTGTACACAGCGCTTCCGCCGGTGGCGATGACGCAGTTGCGGCAATCGAGCGCGAGAATGACGTCCTCCTCTATTTTGCGCAGGGCCAGGTACCCATCGGCATCAACGGTACTCTGCAGCGGCCTGCCCTGGGCCGTCTCGATAAGAACGTCAGTATCGACGAAGCTGCGGCAGGTCCGCTTGGCCAGGATGACGCCGACGGTGCTCTTGCCCGAGCCGGGCATGCCGATCAAAACAATATTTGAAGAATCTTCAGCCATAATATTCACAGTGAATTTCAGCAGAGTACTATAAATTTTCCTGTGGGGCAAGGAAGTTTTGCTGGTTTAAGCATTAATACTTTGGTTATAGATAAAAAGGCCGAAAAGACTCGAACGAATTTGACAACGCCTGTTGGACAGGCTAAACTTTCATTATCTCATTATCGCTATCGTGCAGGATAGTTCGATACTCTCCATATGCAGCCCGTTTCATCGGGCTTGACCTTTAACAGGTTGTTGAAATTCCTTTTCCGTTTCATGAAATAGATGATCTCAAGTATTGACCGGAATTGTCACCCAATTTCCGGACAACCGTTTCTGAAAGGAGGATCGTTTCCATTATGGACGTCTCTCGAAGACAGTTTCTGAAGATTTCAACAGGGACCATCGGTACGGTCGTAGCGGCGGAGGCCGTGGGTTTGGGAGCGGACACGAGCGCAGTTAAAATGAAAGCGCAAAGCGTCCCGATGAAAACGGGAAAACAGGTGCCGAGCATCTGCCCCTACTGCGCCGTGGGCTGCGGCCAGATCGTCACGGTAGACGAAGCGGGCAAGATCATCGACATCCAGGGCAATCCCGATTCCCCCATCAGCGAGGGAACGCTCTGCCCCAAGGGCGCGGCCACCTATCAGCTCGCGATCAACGACCAGCGCTGGACCAAGGTCAAATACCGCGCGCCCGGCAGCGACCGCTGGGAGGAGAAGCCCTTGGACTGGGCCATGGACCGCATCGCCGAGCTTACGAAGAAAACACGGGACGCGAACTTCAACGAGTTTCAGGACATGCCGGACAACAAAGGCGGGAAGGTGAAAAAGCGCGTGATGAACACTTACGCCGTCGCCTCCCTGGGCGGCGCGACCATGGACAACGAATGGAACTACACCCACCAGAAGCTGATGCACTCTCTGGGCGTGGTCTATTTGGAGAACCAGGCCCGGATCTGACACTCCTCCACGGTCCCCGGTCTGGGGGTCTCCTTCGGTCGCGGCGGCTCCACCACCTTTCCCCGCGATCTCGTCAACTCCGACGCGGTCATGATCATGGGCTCCAACATGGCCGAGTGCCATCCCGTGGCCTTCCGCTGGCCGCTTAAAGCTAAAACGGACCACGGCGCGGTCCTGATGCACGTGGATCCGCGCTTTACGCGCACCTCCGCCTTGTGCGACATCCACGCTGCCATTCGCGCGGGGACCGACATCGTGTTCCTGGGCGCGATCATCAACCACGTCATCAACAGCAAGAGATGGAACACCGTTCCCTTCTTTAAGGAGTACGTGGTCAACTATACGAACGCGGCCACGCTGGTCAATCCCGACTTCAAGGACACCGAGGACTTGAACGGCGTCTTCTCCGGCCTCTCGGAAGACGGCAAGGCCTACTCGAACGCGAGCTGGTCCTATCAGCGGAATCCCGCGCCCGCATCAGCAATTGTCGAAGCCAGGACGTTCACGGACCTTCTCTTGCAGAAAGTGCCCGGCAGGCCCAAGACCGATCCCTCACTCAAGGACCCGCATACGGTCTTTCAGATCATCAGGAAGCACTACAAGAGATACACGCCCGAAATGGTTGAAAAGGTCTGCGGCTGCTCCAAAGAGATGTTCCTCAAGGTGGCGAACACACTGCTCGACAATTCGGGCAAGGACAGGACCTCTAACATAACCTACGCCGTGGGCTGGACCCAACACACGGTCGGGGTCCAGATTATCCGTGCCGCGGGCATGCTCCAGGCGCTCCTCGGCAACATCGGCAGGCCCGGCGGCGGCGTGCTGGCGTTGCGCGGCCACGCGACGATCCAGGGTTCGACCGACATCGCCACGCTATACCACTCGCTGCCCGGCTACCTCAATATGCCCGATGCGCGCAAGGCGCACGAATCCCTCAAAGATTTCATCCTGACCGAGGCTGTACCGCTCTCGACAAGCTATTGGGGCAATTACCCCAAGTTCGCCGTCTCCTATTTTAAGGCGCAGTTCGGCGACGCCGCGACAAAAGAAAATAATTACGGGTACGATTATCATCCCAAGATCACCGGCGACCATTCCCACATGCCCATGTTCGTGGACATGTCCGCGGGCAAGATCAAGGGTTTTTTGATCATGGGCCAGAACCCTGCCGTGGGCGGCCAGAATGCGCGCTTTCAGAGGAAGGCGCTTGCCAAGCTTGATTGGATGGTCGTGCGCGATTATTATGAGACCGAGACAGCGGCCTTCTGGAGAAATTCGCCGGAAATTAAATCGGGTGAACTGAAAACAGCGGACATCAAGACCGAGGTCTTCTTTCTGCCTGCCGCGGCGGTCGCCGAAATGGAAGGCTCCTTCACCAACACCCAGCGGCTGCTTCAACAGCACGAAAAGGCCGTGGACCCTCCCGACGAGGCCCGCAGCGATATCTGGTTCACGTATCATCTGGGCAAGCGCCTCAAAAAACTCTACGCGAATTCAACAAAGGACCGTGACTGGGCTGTCAAAAATCTATTTTGGGACTATGAGCCGAGACCGTCCGAGATACAGAATTTCCGCATCAAGGACGAGCCCTCGGCATATAAAGTGTTGAAAGAGATCAACGGCTACACCTGGGAAGATAAGAAACCCCTCCCCTCGTTCGCCAACTTGAAGGAGGACGGCACAACCGTTTGCGGCGCCTGGATCTACACGGGCGTCATCCCCGAGGAGGGCAAGAACTTTGCCGCCCGCCGGAAGGCCGACGAATGGATTTCGCCCGAATGGGGCTTTGCCTGGCCGGCCAATCGTCACATCATGTATAACCGCGCCTCGGCCGACCTCCAGGGCAAACCCTGGTCCGAGAAGAAAAAACTCGTGTACTGGGACCCGGATGCTGAGTCCAAAGACCCGACCGGCAAAACCGTGCGCGGCAAGTGGGTCGCACCGTCGGGAGAGAGCGTAGACTTTGCGGCAACGAAACCGCCCACCGCGCGCGGCAAGGACAACGGCATCGGCTTCGACTGGCTCTCCGGCAATGACCCCTTCATCATGCGGGCCGACGGCAAGGCCTGGCTCTTCGCGCCTGCCGGACTCGTGGACGGGCCGCTGCCCACGCACTACGAGCCCTATGAATCGCCCGTGGCAAACCTTCTCTACAAGCAGCAATCGAACCCGGTGGTAAAAGTCTGGAAGGTGGAGGGAAACGCATATCACAAGGTCGCGGACCCCGAGTATCCCATCGTGATCTCGACCTATCGCCTGACCGAGCACCACCTCTCCGGCGTGATGAGCCGCTGGCTGCCCTGGCTCGCGGAGCTGATGCCCGAGCTGTTCTGTGAGCTTTCGCCGGAGCTGGCCGCGGAGAAAAACATCAAGAACGCCGAGTACATGACGATCAAAACAGCTCGCGGCGAGGTCCAGGCCCGGGCGCTCGTGACCAAACGCATGCGGCCCTTCGTTATAAACGGCAAGACCGTGCACGAGATCGGCATGCCCTGGCACTGGGGCTGGCAGGGGAGGGCCCAGGGAGACGTGGTGAACAACCTGAGCGCGCTCGTGGGCGACCCGAACGTCTCGATCCACGAGGGCAAGGTCTTCACCTGCAATGTCCGCGCGGGCAAGAGAGGAGGTGCGGCGTAATGGCAAAGGGAATGTTTGTAGACACTTCCATCTGCACCGGCTGCAAGGCGTGCCAGGTGGCATGCAAGGAATGGAACGAACTGCCGGGCGAGCCGGCGCACTTTAAGAAAAAATCGGGGGTAGCCTACCCGGTCGCCGTAAACTTTACGGGAAACTCCTACGACAACACCGGGGCGCTCTCGGCCACGGATTGGCGACACGTGCGGTTCATCGAGCAGTTCAACGAGAGCCGCACCGAGGAACGCTGGTTCTTTGCGAGCGATTCCTGCAAGCACTGCACCGACGCAGGATGTATGAACGCCTGCCCGACCAAGGCCATCGTCAGGACCGATATGGGCAACGTGGTCATCCAGGACGACGTCTGCATCGGCTGCAAGTACTGCATCCCCTCGTGTCCCTACGGAGTGATCTCGCTCAGCGAGAAAACAGGCACGGTGCACAAGTGCACGCTGTGCAACGACCGCATCCACAACGGCCTGGGCACCGCCTGCGCCAAGGCCTGCCCCACGGGCTCCATCTCCTTCGGCGAGGTCTCTGAGCTCAAGGCAAAGGCAAACGCGCGTTTGGACCAGCTCAAGAAGCTCGGATTTACAAAAGCGAACATCTATGGATACGACGAAGCGGGCGGCCTGAACGTCTTTTACCTCTTTCTCGACAGCCCGACTGTATACGGCCAGCCGGAAAAGGTCGTTGTTCCGCAGAAACGCCTGCCCCTTTCCTCGGTCGCTACCATCGTGACCGCGGTGGCAATAGGCCTGGCTGCTCTTATCAGCTTCCGCGAACGGGGGATGAAAAAGGAAGTGGAGAAAAAAGCTAACGCTAAAAGCAAATAGCTACCGCAAAGACACTAAGAAAGTAATGGCTTGATTCTGACGTAAAACGGGGGTGTTGCCATGATGAACTTTGAAACGCATGTCCCGCACTGGGAATGGTACTATATCGCCATGTATTTCTATATCGGCGGCGTCTCGGCAGGAGCGTACTCTGTCGCCGCACTCGCCGAACTGTTCGGGGGCCAAAAACAGCGAGAGGTAGCACGGATCGGATTCACCATCGCTTTTTGGGTGGTCCTTGCCACGCCTGTCCTGCTCATCGCCGATCTCGGACGGCCCGAGCGCTTCTGGCACCTGTTCATCTACTCCAAGGACGGCGTCCCCTACATCAATTGGCAATCGCCGCTGTCCGTGGGGTCCTGGGCGCTTCTGGTGTTCGGCGGTTTTTCGCTGGTGTCCTATCTGGACGTTCTTGTGTCCGAGGGACGTCTCAAGTCCGAGCCGCTTGCCAAAATTCTGAAACTCATCCCGCGCAAAGTCTACGCGATAGTCGGCGCAGCAGTAGGCTTTTTCGTCGCGGGCTACACCGGCGTAATACTCAACATTACGGCCCGGCCGCTCTGGGCCGCGTCCGACCCGATTCTCGGCTCACTCTTTATCGCTTCCGGCGCGTCGACCGGCGCGGCCGCCATCGCTTTGGTCATGGTGCGGCGTCATATCGCTTCAGGCGCGGCCTTCGAGCGCCTGCAGTACTTCGATCGAGTGGCCATGATTTTCGAACTCGGGCTCATCGTGCTCATGATCATCGTCGCGGGACGGTACGCGGCCCCGCTTCTGTTCACCGGATACGGGTTCCTGTTTTGGGTCGGGACAGTGCTCCTGGGCATTCTGGCTCCCCTCCAACTCCACCGCTCCGGCCGAATTCCGGGAGTAACCGTGGCCGACCCGGTGATGGTGAGCGCCGTGCTCGTCCTCGCGGGCGGAGCGCTGCTGCGCATCTGCCTGGTGCAGGCGGGGCAATAAACCCGAGGGGGCGGACGCATGTCCGTCCCTTTTTCATGAGCCGTCATTGCAGGCAATCGAAGGGAGCGGGGGGCTCGACAAGGCAATCAATACGAGACCGCTTTTCTTCGGCAATACAAGATCGCTTCTTTGACCAAGCCGTCCCAAAGAGGACCCCGGTTTTAAATCCATCCCTCCATCAAGAGGACCTATGCCGACACCCAACGATACGTCCGATCCCATTATCCTGCGCCTGCGCGCGCTGGCGCAGGGGTCGCCCGATTTGCAAGATGCCGCCCGGATGTACGAAGCCATCCTCCCGGTCCTGCGGGACGCCGACCTCGGCGTCGGACCCATCTCTCTCACGCCCGAACAGGCCCGTGCGAAAATGAAAAAAGGCCAACCGCTTCTTTTTGACCTTGCCCTTGACCTCGATGTGGAGGCAATGCGCGAGCTGATGCTCAAGCTTGCGCGCGCTGTAGAGTCCCCTCTGGGAGAGAAGCGGCCGCAGAAGTCCGAGGCGGCGCGGCTTGTTCGATGCGCACTTGAGGAAAACCGGCTGGATATCGACGCGCTTCTGCCGCACATCGCCGCGGGAGAGCGCGGTACTCTCACATCGGCCGCGCAAAGCCTCCAGCTCGATCCCGACCTTGTATGGTCTCTCGCACAAAGCGCGCTCAAACCGGCCTTGCGCGCGTGGCGTAGGCAACTGACGCCTCTTGCCAAAGGCATCTCCTGGCATAAGGGCTGCTGTTTTGTGTGCGGCGCCGTTGCTACGCTGGCAGAGTTGCAGGAGAACAATCAATGCAAGCACTTGCGTTGCGGGCAATGCGGCGCGGACTGGCAATTTCCCCGATTGCAGTGCCTGTACTGCGGAAACGAAGAGCACAAAACACAAGGGTATCTATACCCTGAGACCCGAAGCGAAGTCATGCGGGTAGAGGTATGCAACAAATGCCATTGCTATAGCAAGATTATCGCCGCCTTTACCCCCACGCCTCCTGAGATGCTTCCCGTCGAGGACCTGGCAACGCTGCATCTGGACTATCTCGCCCAGGAGCTCGGGTATTCGCGGCGACCGGTTTTATAGACGGGACGGCTTTTCCCCCACGAAAGCACAACCGCCATTTCTCTGCTATACTTGTACAGGATTATAGTCCGGATGTCAGTCTTACATATTTTATTTTCCAATTCAAAGGAGGAACGGACATGGGTGACGAGACGAAGATTCAGGCGCGTGAAGTGAAACAAGGCGCCGCCGCCATGGGCAGCATCGTTGAGCGGTATATGATACGCTTACTCGGGCCCCTGGGGAGAAAAATCCAGGGGGCCACGCCGGTCGGCAGGGCCATGGCGCTCGTCGGTATTACGGCAATCACGGTAAGCGTCGTGCTCATTTTTGCGAATGCGCTTTCGTTCCGCACCGAAATAGCAAAAGGCGTTCTCGTGGTTTCAAAGCCGGTTGCGAACCTCCGGGCCAAACCGTCTACCAAGGCCAAGGTGGTTGCCAAAGCGGAAAAGGGGGAGACCGTTTCCTCCATCGATTCAGCCGAAGGCTGGTACAAGGTTCGCGCCCAGGCCGGCACCGGCTGGATAGCGAAGGAGATGGTCGCCCGAAAAGGCAATAAGGCCGTGGTCATCACCTACGAGATGAAGGGGTACGGGATCGTTTTCCTTACCGGTCTGGCGCTCTTCATCGCGGGTATTGTGCAAAAGCAAAAAGGAAGGTGAGATTTCTTCTCTTGCATTAATGCCGGTGTCGTGCTATAAAGCACTTCATGTCGGCAGTCCCTACCCTTGAGGCACAGATAGTCAAAGCGGGCCGTACCTACGGCCGTCGTCACGACATCTCCTATCGTGCCGGCCTCGTGATGCAGGTCTTGGGTGCGGCAGTGCTCGCCGTCCTGTATCCCCTCGAAAATCCCTTTTATACCGTGGGCATCATGCTTTTCGAGGCAGGCGTAATCCTTTCAGCTGCTTACCTTCTCGTCTGGATATCATGGATCAAGAAGATTATTTTTGGGGCGGTCGTCGCGGGAATCGCGCTCCAGGTTGCCGGTCTTTACGCGCCGGAGGAGCACGCAGGATCGATCATCATCGGAGGGATCGGCATTGTTTGCGCCGGGGCCGCGGGAATGGCAGGTAAAGAGGCCTATTGTTTCAGATATCGTGAAGGCTGGCTGCTTATGCTGGCAGGATTTCCTCTTCTGGCGCTGGCGAACCTGTTCGCCAAAGAGAACCGCATTTTCAATGCCGTCGGATTCGCGGCCCTGTTCCTGATGCTGCTCTTTCTCGCCGGCAAAAAACTCAAAGAGCCGCTCTTGTCGCCGTGCCCTGCGAATGTCTGCGGGTTGCAACGGACTTGATGCTGCATTCCTAAACCCTCGTCTTCAGTTTTTCTCCGGGCGCGACGCTTCCTTGCCGTTTTTCCCCGTCTTCCCGGCTCCCGCCGGTTGCTCGTTGTGCGATTGCGTGCTCAGTTTCAGAAGGCCTTTTTCTATCAGCCGTCTCGCCGCTTCCGCTACCCGAGGGTCAAACTGCCGACCCGCCTCCCGTTCCAGCTCCAGAAAGACCTCCTCACCCGATATCGTACCGCGATACGGCCGCTCGGAGACCATGGCATCGATAGTGTCGGCAACATTGAGGATCCTTGCCGGAAGCGTAATGTTCTCCCCCGCAAGCCCGAGTGGATAGCCGTTTCCGTCCCAGCGCTCGTGGTGCTGGTGGATCGCATTGATGATAGCGGGCGAAAACCCGATCGGATCGAGGATCCTGATCCCGTGCGCCGCGTGGTCCTTCATAATATCGAACTCTTCCCGGCTCAGAGGCTCCGGCTTGCAGATAATAAGCTCGCTGATGCCTATCTTGCCCACGTCGTGAAGAATCGCGGCGATGTGGATCTCTTCGAGCTCCGACGGACCGATCCCCAGGTCCCGCGCGATCGCAACCGCGTATTTTGCCACATTGGTCGAGTGCCACCGGGTATAGGGGTCTTTGGCCTCCACTGCGGCAACAAGCGCCTGGACGGTCCGGAAGTAGTTCTCCCGCAGGTCTTCGTAGAGCCCGGCATTCTCCATGGCCGTTACCACCTGACTGGACAGGATCAACACGATCTGCAGATCGCTCGCGGTAAACGACGTCCCGGAAAATTTGCTCACATTCAGCACACCGAACGACTTGTGCTTGCCGATGAGCGGGACCGACATGCACGATGCCGGCATGTTTTCCCGGTTGATGACGGCCATCACTTCCGGATCGGGATGCTTCCCTTCTGAAATGATCAGCGGTTTGCCGTGCTTGAGCACCAGCCCGGAGACTCCCTCTCCCGGCTTACGGCGGGTCTTCAGGGCGATGTCCGCCGACAGTCCGTGTGACGCTCGGATCACGAGGGTTCCCGTGGCCTCGTCCGCCAGCATCAACGAGACCCTGTCCGCCGCCAGCTCCTTCACCAGGACTTCGGTGATGATCTTGAACAGGTTGGCGAGGTCGACCTCGGTTATAAGAAGTTTGCTGATCTCAAACAGGGGAATAAGCGCCTTGAGCCTGATGTTCTCTTTCTTCAGCCTGCTGCGCGTTATGGCGCGCTCCACGGTGCTCAAAAGCTCCTCCTGCGTAAAGGGCTTAAGGACAAAACCGTCCACTCCCCGCATGAGGGACTCAATCGCCGTGTCGAGCGTGCCGTGCCCCGTAATGAACACCGTCACAATGTCGTGGTTGCCGCCCTTGACGCGCTCAAAGAGTTCGATCCCGTCCATGCCGGGCATCTTGATGTCCGTGATCATCAAGTCTGCGGCAGAACGGCCGAGTTCCTCCAGTGCGGCGGTCCCGTTTGAGGCCGTGGTCACCTGGTATCCTTCCGCGGAAAGAATATGGTAACACAAATCTCTGATCATGTCCTCGTCATCGACGACGAGAATTTTTTCACTTGCCATGTTTACACCTCAACAGGAGACCCCTTGGGTTCTTTCCCCTCTTCTCCTGCGCCCCTGCACCGTTCGCGTTGTTGCCGGAGGTCCTGCATCGACGCCGCATTTTGGCACCGGGGAAGGAATACCCTGAACACGGTCCCTTTTCCCAGCTCGCTCTCTGTTTCAATTCTGCCGCCGTGATTGCGCACGATCCGGTAGCTGATCGAGAGCCCGAGGCCGGTCCCGTCGCCGCTTGTCTTGGTGGAAAAGAACGGCTCAAAAATCCTGCCGATATTTTCCGAAGGAATCCCGGTCCCCGTGTCCGAGAACTCCGCGAGGATTTCGCCGTCGCGCGCGACATCCAGTCGAATCCGCAGCTCCCCTCCCCGCGGCATGGCCTGGAGCGCGTTGTTGACGATATTGATGAACACCTGCTTCATCTCATTGTGGTCCATCGTGACCATGAGCGGCGTCGTGGGATAGTCCTCATAAATCGCAACGGAGGCCGCTTCGGCGATCCCGTGGACCAGCGCTACGGTCTCCCGAAGCGGCGCCGCAATATCCGCGGGCTGCATCCACGACGGCTTCAGGCGTGAAAAGTCCAACAGATTGCGGATAATCTTCCTCACCCTGAGCGTTTCCTGCTCCATCATACCGAGAATCCGCCTCGGCGCTTCCGGCAACTGAAGCGTTTTCAACAGGTGGCTGGTATAGCCGAGCACGCTCGTTAAAGGGTTGTTGACCTCATGAGCGACATTTGCCGAAAGCTCGCCGAGGGCCGCCATCTTGGTAGAGTGAATGAGCTGTTCCTGCGCGGCGTGCAATTCGTCCATCTTGCCCTTCAAATCGTTGTAGAGCGCTGCGTTCTGCAACGCCGCCGCCGCGAGGCTGGAAAAAACCGTAAACAGTTGGAGATCGTGCGTATCAAAGCTGACGCCTCCCTTCTTGTTGACTGCGGTAAGGAGGCCCGTCATCGTATTCGACGACCAGAGGGGGACCGATATGAGGCTTTTAATGCCGATCGACTTCATCAGCTCGCTATCGAGCCTGAAGTCGGCTTGTGCGTCCGGGATCAAGAGCGGCGTGCCGTAGCTCACGAGCCAGTTGTAAATGCCCCCTGCCTCGATCGGCATTTCACGCTCCTGGAGCATTTCCGCCTTCGCGCCGAAGACCCCCAAGTACTTCAGCATCGGGTCGGAGCTTCCAATGACGGAAATTGCCGTCGTCTCAGCCCGCACCAAGTCTTCGGCGCGCGCCGCAATCTTGGCAAGCAAAGCATCGCTCTCCAGGCTTTCCATAAGCTCGAGGCCGGCCGTGTGGAGGATCAACAAGTCTCTGTTCCCGCGCGACAAGCTTGCCTCCCGTTGCTTGAGCGTCAGCGCCATCTGATTGAAGGCATGGCCGAGCTTGCTGATCTCATCGGACCCCCTTACCGGGAGCGGCGTGTCCCAGTTCTGCCGGCTGAGCTTGTCTACTTCCTCGCTGAGCCGTAAAATCGGCTTGGTAATGCCGAGCGCAATGATACGGCTGAAAGCCACTCCGATCAGCAAGATGCCGAAGAACGCGACGCCGGCTTGCTTCACAATCATCGAAAATTTCTGACCGAAGCGCTTTCCGGAAATGCCGACCTGGATAAAACCCGCCGGCTCGCCCCCGGCCGTAACGGGGAGCAGGAGATTATAGACGCCGCTTTTCCCAACGATGAATGCCGGTTCGCGGACCTGCTGCGGTTCGCATTTGGAGGAAAGGGCTTCTTCGGCGGCCCTGCTTTTAGAGCGGGGCGCAGGAACAGAGGAATCATTTTTAAAAAAAATTTCGGTGGCGGTCCTGCCGATGAGCAGATTGCAGTGACGATCGTACGCCGTCAGGTAGAGGAGTGGGCTGTCGGAGAGCGCATCTGCGCCGGCGGTGAAGTGCGGTGACAGCTTTTTGTAAATCTCAAACCAGTTTCCTGCGAGGATATCGTCCGTCGTTAAAGCCGCCAGCTCCCGGGCCATATACAACGTCTTGTCCCGGATCTCGGCGTCAAGGGCCTTCTTGCCTTCCCAGAAAAAAAAGAGACCGACCAGAAGGGCGACCAGGCTGAGGGCCACGGTCATGAATAACGATACTCTGAACCCTATCCCGCGGCACCATCGGAAAGTAGCTTGACGCGCTTGCGTCATGACTGCGGAGGTTTTGCTTTTCCCATCTGCCATAGCTCTCGACATAACAATGCCGAATAATAATAACATAAAAGGAACTACCTGTAAATCTAATAAAAAAAGGCAAGGACGCTTACCATCCTTGCCTTTCGGTCATACTCCATCGGTTCCTGTGTCTGCTGCGTGCGAATGTAACCGCGCAGGCAACAGCCCGTTTCACGAGGCGGGGTTTTTTTCCGCAGTGGTCTTTGCCGCGCCCTTGCTTTTCGTTTCAACGGTTTCTTTCTTTTGCCGTTCCACCAGCTCGATGACCGCCATGGGGGCGGCATCGCCGGGCCGGTTGCGGGTCTGCACGATCCTCGTGTACCCTCCGTTCCGCGTTGCAAACCGCGGCGCAAGCTCGGCAAACAGACTGCTCACGACGGCCTCGTCGTGAATAAAGCTGAGCGCTTGACGCCGCGCGTGGAGATCTCCCCGCTTGGCCAGCGTGATCATCTTTTCCGCAAGGGGCCGGATCTCCTTGGCCTTCGCCGTCGTGGTCTCGATCTTCTCGTTTTTGATCAGTGAGGACACGAGCATCCTGAGCAGCGCCTTACGATGACTCGAGTCTCTCCCAAACTGCCTGCCTGCGCAACCATGTCTCATTTTACATTCCTTGCCTTCTGCGTCGATTTTATTACGACTCGCTCGGCTTTTCCGCCAGCAGCCGCCTGGCTTCAGCCACGATTTTATCGTCCACTTTCATGCCAAGACCCAATCCCATTTCGGAAAGGATCTCTTTTATTTCGTTCAGGGATTTCCTGCCGAAATTTTTCGTCTTGAGCATTTCGCTCTCGGTCTTCTGCACCATCTCCGCGATGGTTTCGATGCCCGCATTCTTGAGGCAGTTTGCCGCCCGCACGGAAAGCTCCAGCTCATTCACGCTCCTGAGCAGGTTCTCGTTAAAGGACGGCGCTTTTTTGATTTCCTCTTCCACCGCCGGCGCCTCTTCCTCTTCCTCGGGCAAATGGATGAAGATGGACAGATGGTCTTTCAGCAGCTTGGAAGCATGCGCGACGGCGTCATCCGGCCGGATGCTGCCGTCCGTCCAAACATCGAGGACGAGCTTGTCGTAATCTGTTTCCTGTCCGACGCGTGCGTTCTCCACCTTGAAGTTCACTTTCCGGATGGGAGAAAAGATGGAGTCGATCGGCACCACGCCGATGGCCTGTCCCGACTCTTTGTTCTTTTCCGAGGAGACGTATCCTCTACCGCGGCGCGCGCGCATTTCAATTTCGAGTTTGCCGTTTTTGTCGATCGTGGCAATATGGAGGTCCGGATTCAGGATCTCCACTTCCGCGTCCGCTTCGATGTCCTTTGCCGTGACTTGACCGGGCCCTTTGGCCTTGAGCTGCAGCGTCTTGGACTTGTCCGTATGCAGTTTCAGCCGGATCTCCTTCAAATTCAGAATCAGGTCCGTCGTGTCCTCGATAACGCCGGGGATACTCGAAAATTCGTGCTGGACACCGCCGATTTTTATCGACGTGATCGCAGAGCCTTCGAGCGAGGAAAGAAGAACTCTTCGCAGTGAATTCCCCAGCGTAGTCCCGAAACCGCGCTCCAGCGGCTCCGCGGTAAATTTTCCATACGTGTCGGTTATTTTTTTGGGGTCATATTGAAGCTTTTTCGGCATCTGGAAATCTTTCACTTTTTTGAGCATGCGTCCTCCGTAACGGAGTGAAGAAACTTGTTATAAGACTGTAGTAAAAATCAGGCGGCGCTTCCGAAGCGCGACACCCGCCGGTCCCCTTGAAGTTTTTCAAACGTTCTTGAGTTATTTTGAATAGAGTTCGACCACAAGCTGTTCCTTGACCGTCGGCAAGGTACATTCATCACGCGCCGGCAGAGCCAGCACCTTGCCTCGGAACTGCGCCTTATCGATCTCCAGCCAGGTCGGAAACCCACGTTTCTCAACCGCTGCGAGCGTCTGCTGTATGAGGGCGATGCTCCTGCTCTTTTCCTTCAATTCAACGACATCGCCGGCCTTCAGCACGTACGAAGGAATATTCACCTTTCTGCCGTTTACCAGCAGATGGCCGTGCCGCACAAGCTGCCGGGCCTCTTTCTTGGATCCGGCAAAACCCATGCGCTGGATGACGTTGTCAAGCCGCCGTTCCAAAAGCTGCAACAGGTTGTCGCCCGTGATCCCCTTCATCCGCTCGGCCTTCTCGAAGTACCCGCGGAACTGCCGTTCTAGAACGCCGTACACGCGCCGAATTTTCTGTTTTTCCCGCAGCTGCAAGCTGTATTCAGACTGCTTAATCCGCCCCTGGCCGTGCTGTCCCGGCGGGTAGCTCCTCCGGGTGACCCCGCACTTGTCCGTGTAGCAGCGCTCGGCCTTCAGAAAGAGCTTCATGCCCTCTCTTCTGCAGAGTTTACAGACTGATCCGATATACCGTGCCACAGTTCCTCCTCATAAAGCCTGAAAACATTTTCAAAATTTGAGTTTGCAACTCGTAAAAGTCAAATTGACAAGGACTTACAGAATACCATTACAATTTTCAATTTGAAATTTACCATGCGACGCGAGTTGCTTACACCCTTCTCCGTTTAGGTGGCCTGCACCCGTTATGCGGAATCGGCGTTACGTCTTTAATCGCCACGATTTCCAGGCCTGCGGCCTGAATCGAGCGGATGGCCGATTCCCTCCCGGTCCCCGGCCCCTTGACGTAAACCTCAACCTGCCTCATGCCGTTCTCCATTGCCTTCTTGGCGGCCGCTTCGGCGGCAAGCTGGGAGGCGAACGGCGTGCTCTTTCGAGAACCCTTGAAACCCTTGCTGCCCGAGCTCGACCACGTGATGACGTTTCCGGCGGTATCGGTTATCGTGACGATCGTGTTGTTAAAAGAAGCGTGAATATGGGCAACGCCGCTTGCCACATTCTTTTTTTCTTTCCCCTTCTTTGCCATTATCTCTCCTTCTCAATTACTACTTCTTCGCCAGGCCCTTCTTTTTTCCTTTGCCTGACATCGCGGATTTTTTGGGCCCCTTCCTCGTCCGCGCGTTGGTCTTTGTCCGCTGCCCCCGCGTCGGCAACCCCCTGCGGTGCCGGAGTCCCCGATAGCTGCCGATGTCCATCAATCGCTTGATGTGCGTCGTCACGTCGCGACGGAGGTCCCCCTCCACGGTAAAGTCACGGTCGAGAATGGTTCGGATCTTGACAATGTCCGATTCCGTAAGGTCCCCGCTCTTGGTGTTCAGGTCCACGCCGGCCTCAGCAAGGATCTTCTTTGCCGATGCAGGGCCTATCCCGAAAATATAGGTCAGCGCGATGTCGATTTTTTTGTCTTTGGGTAAATCTACCCCGGCAATTCGTGCCACGGTTCCTCCAGTTCTCGCTCCGCGAGAATTGCAAAATAAAATTGTAAATTAGCTCATCATTTTACAATTTTGAATGTATTCGTTGCTCTTATCCCTGCCGCTGCTTATGGCGCGCGTTCTCGCAAATCACGCGAACAACGCCTTTCCGGCGGATGACCGAACATTTTGGACAAATTTTACGAACTGATGATCGAACTTTCATTGTGCATTACTTCCATTTCTTTGTGAGATTTACTCTGCATGTCCATCCATGCCTGACCGCGGTTTTATTTGAACCGGTAGGTGATCCTGCCTCGGGTCAGATCATAGGGGGTCAGCTCCACAGTCACCTTGTCTCCCGGAAGTATCTTGATAAAATGCATCCGCATCTTCCCGGATATGTGTGCGAGTATTTTATGGCCATTCTCCATTTGAACCCGGAACATCGCGTTCGGAAGCGTCTCCAGTACCGTGCCCTGCACTTCTATGCAATCTTCTTTCGCCATATCGCAGCTTCTCTCTCTGTTCCTTCCGAGGCCGAACAAAAGCTACTTTTTCGTCAGTATCCGCGGCCCGTCCGGCGTCACCGCGATCGTATGTTCAAAGTGCGCCGAAAGGCTTCCGTCTGCGGTTACCGCCGTCCAGTTGTCCTCTGTGACGACCGTCGCGCTTCCGCCGGCGTTGACCATAGGCTCGATTGCCAGAACCATCCCCGCCTGAAGTCGCGGCCCTTTTCCGCGTTCGCCGAAGTTCGGGAGCTGCGGATCTTCATGCAGGCTTCTTCCGATCCCGTGCCCGACAAATTCACGCACGACCGAGTAGCCGTTCGATTCAACGTAGCTCTGTACCGCATGCGAAATATCGTACAGACGATTACCCGCCTGCGCCTGCGCTATCCCCCTGTTCAGGGACTCTTCCGTCACCCGGATCAGCCGCTGTGCCGCCGGTGCTATCGTGCCTACCGGCACCGTGATTGCTGCGTCGCCGTAGAACCCCTCGACGATTGCTCCGACATCAATGCTCAGGATATCGCCCTGCTTCAGGACAGCGTCTTTCGACGGTATCCCGTGAATGACCTCATTGTTCACCGACGTGCACAGGGTCTTCGGATACCCCCGATAGCCCTTGAATGCGGGCTTGGCCCCGGCGGCAAGGATGAGCCGCTCGGCGAATTCATCCAGTGCCAGGGTACTCACTCCCGGCCGGACCATGCCGCGGACGCCGTCCAGCACGTCAGCAACGACCAGGCCCGCTTTTTGTATTTTCTCGATTTCCTGAAGGGACTTGAGAATGATCATGGTCCGTCCCGGACGTCAGCGTCTCCCTTTGATCGAAACGCCCTTCAGAAAACCTCCATAGTGTCTCTGAATCAAGTGCGACTCTATCTGCGAAACGGTGTCGAGCGCGACGCCGATCACGATCAAAAGCGATGTCCCGCCGAAATAAAACGGTACGTTGAAAAATCGATAAAAAATATCCGGCAGCACGCAGACCGCCGAAAGGTAGACCGCTCCGCCCAGCGTTATGCGCGTCAATACCCGGTACAGATAATCCGATGTTTTCTTGCCGGGCCTGATCCCCGGGATGAAGCCGCCATACTTCTTCAGATTCTCGGCGATGTCCACCGGGTTAAATACGATCGCCGTATAAAAAAAGGCAAAGAAGACGATCATCAAAACATAGACCGTCGTGTAGAGCCAGTTCCCCGGTGAAAGCTGCCGTGCAATCGATTGTACCCACTCTACCTGCGCAAACCCTGCAATAGTCGCCGGGAAGAGCAGGATGGAAGATGCGAAAATCGGCGGGATCACTCCCGCTGAATTGATCTTGAGCGGCAGGTGCGTGCTCTGTCCTTTATAAATTTTTCTACCGACCATCCGCTGTGCGTACTGGATCGCGATTTTTCGCTGGCCGCGCTCCATGATAATAATGGCCGCAACCACGGTAATGATTAAAAGGAGAATGACGAAAACCATGAAATAGGCGATCTCGCCGGACTTCACCAGTCCGAAGGTATTCACGACCGCCAGGGGGAACCCCGCGACGATGCCCGCGAAAATAACAAGGGAAATGCCGTTTCCGATGCCCCGCTCCGTTATCTGTTCGCCGAGCCACATGATAAAAGTCGTGCCCGCCGTCAGCGTAATCATGGTGAGAATGCGGAACGACCATCCCGTGGATTCGACAAATGCGCCGTCACCCATCTTTTCGATGCCGACAGCCATCCAGAACGATTGAAATGCGGAAATCAATACCGTGCCGTACCGCGTGTACTCGGTGATCTTTTTCCTGCCCGCTTCGCCTTCCTTGGCCAGCGCCTGCAGCCGGGGGATCACCACGGTCAGGAGCTGGAGTACGATCGATGCGGTGATATAGGGCATGATGCCGAGCGCGAAAATCGTGACCCGCGACAGCGCGCCGCCCGAAAACATATCGAAGAAACCCATCAGGCCCCCTGCTGCCTGGTGCAGGTACTGGCTGAGCGCCTCGCCCTTCACTCCGGGCGTGGGGATATGCGCTCCGATGCGGTAGACTGCAAGCATCAGGAGGGTAAAAATAATGCGCTTCCTGAGCTCGGGGATATTAAATATATTTTTCAAGCCGGTGAACAAAGTTTAGATCACCTCGGCCTTTCCGCCGGCTGCCTGTATTTTATCCGCCGCGCCTTTACTGAACTTATGCGCGCGAACGATAAGCTTTTTCTTGAGCTCTCCCGTACCGAGCACCTTGATCCCGGCCTTAATGTCCTTGATCATGCCATTCTGCAGGAGCACTTCCGGAGTTATCGGATCGGAACCCGCGATTGTTTCGAGCTCGCGGAGATTGACAATGGCATATTCCTTCCGGAAGATATTAGTGAATCCCCTCTTGGGGATCCTGCGCTGTAGGGGCATCTGGCCGCCTTCAAACCCCGCGCCCTTCACGCCGCCCGAACGCGCCTTTTGGCCCTTATGGCCCTTTCCGGCCGTCTTGCCGCTGCCTGAACCGGGGCCCCTGCCGACCCGTTTTGCTTTTTTTGTCGCCCCTGGTGCTGGCTTCAGATCTTCTAATCTCATAGTTTACTCGCTACCATCAATGCCCGACTCGTCGATTTTTTGAGGATGCTATCGTTACGCTTCTTCAACCGTGATGAGGTGCGAAATTTTATTGATCATCCCGCGTATCTGCGGGGTGTCCAGCCGGACGACGAAATGGTTCAGCTTTTTGAGGCCCAGCCCGGTCAGAACGGCCTTATGCTTTCCCGGCCGAGCAATCGCGCTTCTTACCAGCGTAATTTTTATTTTCTTCGCGTCGGATTTCGCCATGCCTATGCCAGCTCCTCTACGGTTTTTCCCCGGAGAGCCGCCACTTGCTCTGCGCTCCTCAGTCTGGTCAGTCCGTTAATCGTTGCGCTGACCACGTTGTGCGGGTTGCTCGACCCGAGTGACTTGCAGAGCACATTCCGCACACCCACCACCTCAAGCACCGACCTGCTTGCGCCGCCGGCGATCAATCCCGTGCCTTCAGAAGCCGGCTTGAGCAAAACCTTGCCCGCGCCGTAGTGGCCGAGGATTTCATGGGGAATGGTATCTCCTTTCAGGGAGACCAGGACCATGCTCTTCTTGGCCCGTTCGACCGCCTTCTTGATGGCAACCGGCGCCTCGGCGGCCTTTCCTTTGCCCACACCGATCCTGCCCTTGCCGTCGCCGACGACCACTAGTGCGCTGAAATTGAACCGCTTGCCGCCTTTGACCACCTTGGCTACCCGGTTCAGGTAGACCAGCTTATCTTTCAGGCCTTCGCCTTCTCCTGACGTATCTCTCTGGTATCTGTCTGCCACTGCCGCCTCCGCAATAAATGCCTGCTGCTAAAAATTCAACCCTTTTTCGCGCGCCGCATCGGCCAGCGCCTTGACACAACCGTGGTATTGATATCCGCCGCGGTCGAACACGACCTGCTTGATGTTCTTTCCCAGTGCTCGTTCCGCAATGCTTGCGCCGACCTTCTTGGCCGCGTCAACATTTCCGCCGTGCTTCAGCCCCGCATTGACCGCTTTTTCCGTCGTGGAAGCGGCGATAAGTGTCTTGCCCGTCGTATCGTCGATGATCTGGGCATAAATATGGCTCAAGCTCTTGTAGACGTTCAGCCTCGGCTTTGCCGCCGTTCCGTATACGTTCTTTCGGACTCTTACATGCCGTCTTTGTCTCGCTTTTAGTTTGCTGTGTGCCACGTTCACTCTCCGTCTTAACTTGCTGCGGATTTATTCAAATCCGAAATGATTTTCTACTTCCCGCCCTTGCCGGCCTTGCCTTCCTTACGATGAATGACCTCGCCGCTGTACTTAATGCCTTTCCCTTTATACGGTTCGGGCTTTTTCAGGTTTCTCACGTTTGCAGCGATCTGGCCAACGAGTTGTTTGTCCACCCCTTTAAGCGTAATCTGCGTCTGCTTGGGGTCGACCGTTGCTTTTATCCCCTTTGGCAAGGGAAACACGATCGGATGAGAGAAGCCGAGGCTCAACATCAGGTTTGACCCCTGCGCGGACGCCTTGAA
The DNA here is from genome assembly GCA_041476485.1 of Nitrospirota bacterium. GTDB lineage: Bacteria > Nitrospirota > UBA9217 > UBA9217 > UBA9217 > JBAZLV01. Next base: position 8,793 of record JBGOTO010000008.1, on the reverse strand, counting down.
GCCGACGCCGGATATTTCGAGGGTTTTTTCGTACCCTTTGCTGACGCCAGTCACCATGTTGGCGATCAGGTTTCTCGTCAGTCCGTGCAGTTCACGGTATATCTTCTGGTTCGACGGCCGCTCGACCGTCAGTTTGTTGCTTTCTTTTTTTATGGTCAGCTTCGGGTTCACGTCCTGGCTGATCTCGCCCAGCGGTCCCTTGACTGTTACCTTGCCGGTTTCGAGCTTTGCTTCGACCCCGGACGGTATTTCTATCGGCTTTTTACCAACCCTTGACATGACAGCTCCTTACTTCCTCATCGAACAAAATTCAAATAGCGGCTGTTACCACACATGGCAGATGACTTCGCCGCCCACGTTGTCCTTCTTCGCCTGCTTGCCGGTCTGAATTCCCTTTGGCGTGGACATGATGGCCGTTCCCAGTCCTGCCAGCACCTTGGGGATGGCGTCATTCCCGGCATAGATCCTGCGTCCGGGCTTGCTGATCCGCTTGATCCCCTGGATAACGGGTATCTCGTCTTCCGTATACTTGAGATATACCCGGATCAGGCCCTGCCGGCGGTCTTTCACCAGCTTCACGTTCTTGACAAAGCCCTCATCCTTCAGGATCTTTGCGATCTCAACTTTCAGCTTCGACGAAGGGATGTCTACTTTTTCGTGTTTTGCCTTACTGGCATTGCGGATGCGCGTCAGCATGTCCGCTATTGGATCGGTCATCATTGTGTCAAACCCCTTTTGGTTACCAGCTTGCCTTGATCACGCCCGGGATTTCGCCCTTGAGCGCCCTGTTCCGGAAACAAATCCTGCACATATCGAACTTCCTCAGATACCCCCGGGGCCGCCCGCACAAAGGGCAGCGATTGTATTTACGCGCCTTAAACTTCGGGGTCCTGGCCGCCTTCGCTATCAGTGACTTCTTCGCCATCGTTCCTCCATTACGTCCGGTATCCGGACTACTTCCGGTACGGCATGCCCAGATGTCCGAGCAATGCCCTGCCTTCTTCATCGGTCTTTGCCGTCGTTACAATCACAATATCGAGCCCATGGACCGAGTCTACCTTGTCGATCTCGATCTCCGGGAAAATAACCTGTTCTTTGATGCCGACCGTATAATTCCCCCTGCCGTCGAAAGACTTGGACGATACGCCCTTAAAGTCTCTGATACGCGGGAGCGCGGCGCTGATGAACCGATCGAGGAATTCATACATACGCTCTCGCCTGAGGGTCACCATGCAACCAATCGGCATCCCTTCTCTCAGCTTAAAGGTAGCTATCGATTTTTTTGCCTTGGTAATAACAGGCCGCTGTCCCGTGATCTTGCCGAGTTCAGCAGCGGCATGTTCGAGGGCCTTGGCATTGGTGATCGCCTCGCCCATCCCGACGTTCAGCACGATCTTCACGAGCTTCGGCGCCTGCATGGGATTTTTGTACTGGAATTCCTTCATAAGCGCAGGGACCGCAACGTCACGGTACCGCTGTTTCATCCGCGGCGCCGGGACCGGAGCGGCGGGAGCCCGCTTTTCCGCAGGGGCCGCCGGAACTCCGGGAGCGGCCTTATGTTCTTTCACCGTTTCCTTCGCCTTCACCGGCTTTGCAGCCGCCTTCGGCGCCTTCGCAACAACCTTCTTCGGGGCGCTTGCCTTGGTTTCTTTTGTCTTGTCTTTCTTATCAGCCATAATATTCGTTTCCTATATCACCAGTCTGAGCGCTCCTGCCCGATATAAACGGGCAAAACGGGCATCAATCAATAGTCGCGTTACAGCTCCGGCATACACGGGCGCGTGTGCCGTCGCCCTGCGCCTTGCGCGAAACACTTGTCGGCTTATCACATTTCGGACAGATCAACTTTGCATTCGAAGCCGCAAGGGGGCTTTCCTTTTCCACAATGCCGCCCTGTTTGAGCTGCTGGTTCGGCCTCGTGTGCCGCTTGATCATGTTCAGCTTTTCAATCAGGAGCCTGTTGGCGACCGGGTAGACCGCAATCACCCTGCCCCGCTTCCCCTTCTCCTTGCCGGAGACCACCATCACGTTATCATTTTTCTTTATCTGCATTTTCCAATCCCATTTTTCCGTTAACTGCCATCGGCAACCGTTGTCTACAGCACCTCGGGCGCAAGCGAAATGATCTTCATGAAGTTCTTCTTCCGGAGCTCGCGCGCAACGGGCCCGAAGATGCGCGTCCCGATCGGTTCGTTCTGGTTATTGATCAGCACCGCTGCGTTCCGGTCGAATTTGATGTACGACCCGTCCTGCCGTCGCACCTCTTTCGTCGTGCGGACAACCACGGCCTTGGCCACCGTGCCCTTTTTTGCCTGACCCTCGGGAATCGCCACTTTAATGGCAACGACGATCACGTCGCCGAGCCTCGCATAGCGCTTGCGCGAGCCGCCCAGGACCTTGATGCACATTACTTTTTTTGCGCCGGAATTATCCGCTACATCCAATACTGTCTGTTGCTGAATCATCGCTCATCCCCTGAAAAACGTAATCGTCTCTACTTATTGAGTGGCCTTTTCAACGATTTCGAGGACCGTCCACCGTTTCTCTTTGGAAAGAGGTCTCGTCTCGATAAACCGTACCACGTCGCCTACTTTGCACTCGTTTTTCTCGTCATGCACTTTGAACTTGGTGGTGCGCTTTATGGTTTTGCTGTACTTTGCGTGCGCAATCCGCCTGGTGACCGCCAGTACGACGGTCTTGTTCATCTTGTCGCTGACGACCTGCCCGATATACGTTTTTTTCTTCTTAGACTCGGCCATACTTTTCCTTTAAGACTGTTTTTGTTTTCGCAATATCCTTGCGCAGCGTCCTCAGGCGCATAGGATTCTCTATTTGTCCCATGGCCTGCTGAAACCGCAGGTTGAACAGCTCTTTTTTAAGATCAGCGGCCTTGGCCGTGAGCTCTTCGCTTGACTGGTCCCGCAACTCTTTTGCCTTCATTTTCATATATCAGCCTCCCGGGAGACAAACTTCGTTGCGAGCGGCAGCTTATAGGCCGCCAGGCGAAACGCCTCCCGCGCCGTTGACTCGTCCACACCGCCCATTTCGTAAAGCACCCGTCCTGGTTTTACGACCGCTACCCAGTACTCCGGCGCTCCTTTGCCTTTTCCCATACGCGTTTCCGCGGGCTTCTTCGTGATCGGCTTGTCGGGGAATATCCGAATCCAGATCTTGCCGCCCCGCTTTACATAACGGGTCATGGCGATACGAGCCGCTTCAATCTGCCTGCTCGTGATCCAGCCCGGCTCAAGAACTTTCAACCCGTACTCACCGTAGCTGACTTCCGCGCCTCGGTAGGCCGTGCCGTTCATTCTTCCCTTCTGCATCTTCCTATGTTTTACTCGTTTTGGTGCTAACATGATTACAATCCTTTATTCTCTTATGATGGCCATGTCTCAGGACTATCTTACGCAGCAGGTTTCGGCTGCTGAAGCACATCTCCCCGGTATATCCAGACCTTGACGCCGATCTGGCCCATGGTGGTCTTGGCTTCAAAAAACCCATATTGGATGTCGGCCCGCAGCGTATGGAGCGGAACACGGCCTTCACGGTACCATTCGGTCCGCGCTATTTCCGCGCCTGCCAACCGACCCGCGCAGGTTATCTTAATCCCTTGCGCGCCGAGCCGAAGAGCGGAGGTTACCGCTTTCTTCATGGCCCTGCGAAAAGCGATTCTGCGCTCCAGTTGGAGGGCTATATTTTCAGCCACGAGTTGAGCCTCCAGTTCAGGCCTTCTGATCTCCTGGATATTGATGTACATCTGCTTGCCGGTCATGGTCTCAAGGTCTTTCTTAAGCTTATCAACCTCTGCGCCTTTTTTCCCGATGATGATGCCGGGACGGGCTGTATGAATATTGATCTTTGCCTTCTGTCCCGCGCGCTCGATCTCGATCTTGGATACGCCCGCATGCATGAGCCGCTCTTTCACGATCTTTCGTATTTTGAGGTCCTCATGCAGAAGCGCTGCATAATTCTTCTGGGAAAACCAGCGAGAATCCCACGTTTTTATAATTCCGAGCCGAAATCCGATCGGATGAACCTTCTGTCCCATTACGCCTCCGTAAGTATAATTACGCCGAGAGCACCAGCGTGATGTGGCTGGTCCTCTTCCTGATCGTATTGCCGCGTCCCATGGCCCGCGCGCGCATCCGCTTCATGGTAACGCCCTGGTTCACGTACGCTTTTGCCACTTTGAGCGAATCCAGGTCTCCCACCTTTTTCTGCTCGGCATTTGCGACGGCAGAATCCAAAAGTTTCTTTACGATACGCGCGGCGTGGAGCGGCGTGAACGTGAGAATGCTGAGTGCGTCTCCCACCATCTTGCCCCGGATCAGGTCCACTACCTGTCTCGCCTTGCGCGGCGTAATGCGTATATGTCTGATTGTTGCGCTTGCTTCCATCTGATCATCCTCACTCGAAAAGCTGATTGTACTCGGTGTTACTTCGGCGCGCTCGTCTTTTCTGCTGCCTTTGAGCCGCCGTGCGCCTTGAATGTCCGCGTCGGAGAAAACTCCCCGAGTTTGTGGCCGACCATATTCTCGGTGATATACACCGGAATAAATTTCTTGCCGTTATGCACCGCCAGCGTATGTCCCACAAAATCAGGCGTAATCGTCGATCTCCGGGACCATGTCTTTGTAATCTTTTTTTCCCCCGCGCTGTTCATGACCTCAACCTTTTTCATAAGGCTTGCGTCAATAAAGGGGCCCTTTTTAATTGATCTCGGCACCGTATCCTCCGCTGCTAATGTCTGGTTTGCGATTTCGGATTAGAAAATCCGTATTCCGCATTCCGCATTCTACAATTCAGTTACCTGCTCTTCGTTCTTCTCGAAAGAATATACTGATTGGTTTTCTTGTTATGTCTCGTTTTCTTACCGTCGGGCAGGCCCCATGGCGAGCACCCAGGACGGCCTCCCGAGGATTTGCCTTCACCGCCGCCGAGCGGATGATCAACGGGATTCATCACCACGCCGCGTACGCGCGGCCGCATGCCCATCCAGCGGGCCCTGCCGGCCTTGCCGATGCTCACATTCTCATGATCCAGGTTTCCCACCTGTCCGATTGTGGCCATACACTCGGAGCGGACCGTGCGCACTTCACCGGAGTTGAGCCGAAGCGTTGCAAGTTCGCCTTCCCGCGCCAAGAGCTGGACTGATGAGCCAGCGCTCCGTGCAAGCTGACCGCCGGCGCCTCTCTTCAGCTCCACATTATGAATAATAGTACCGACTGGTATCAACATGATCGGGAGCGCATTCCCCGGCTTGATATCCGCTTCGGGACCGGACAGGATGGTATCGCCCACGTTCAAGCCGAGCGGCGCAATGATATAGCGTTTCTCACCATCTGCGTAGTGCAGAAGAGCGATCCTCGCCGTGCGGTTCGGGTCATACTCGATATGCGCCACCTTAGCCGATACACCGGTCTTGTCCCGCCTGAAATCGACGATCCGGTACTTCTTCTTGTGCCATCCGGCCCGGTACCGAACCGTTATCTTGCCGCGATTGTTTCTTCCGCCGCTCTGGTTGAGCTTCACAACCAGCGATTTTTCCGGCGTGCTCCGCGTCACCTCTTCGAACGTCGAGGTGGTTTGGAACCGTCTTCCCGCAGATGTAGGATTATAGGATTTTACCGGCATTTAAGCACCCTCAAATATGTCAATCTTTTCACCGGGCTTGAGCGTTACGTACGCCTTTTTCCAGTCGGACCTGCGTCCGACCCGCTGGCCCACGCGCTTGTTCTTGCCCGCGTTCTTTACCGTGGTCACGTCCGAGACTTTCACCTTGAATATTCCCTCGACCGCTTTTCTTACCTGGACCTTATTCGCGTCAATCTTCACTTCAAAGGTCAGAACATTGTTTTTTTCCTTGAGCCGTGTGCCCTTCTCGGTTATACGCGGCACCCGGAGGATATCGTAGAAATCCGTCATTTACCGTACACCTCCTGCATGGCATTCAATGCGTCCTGCGTCGTGATGAGGTATCGGTACTTGATCAGGTCATAAACATTTATGTTGTCCATTCTGAGCACCTTGACCGACGGGATGTTCCGGGCAGCCAGTGTCAGGTTTTTATTCTCTGTTTTGATAAGGACAAGGGCGTTCTCTTGCACGCCAAGGGTCTCGAGCATCGCTGATATCAACTTAGTCTTCGGTTCCGCGAGGTTGAGGTTTTCAACCAGGATCAGCCGATTATCGATCACCTTGGACGAGATCGCGTCCACGAGCGCTGCCCGCTTTGCCTTTTTCGGAAGCGCATAGGAATAATCTCTCGGCATCGGACCGAATACCGTCCCGCCATGCCTCCAAAGCGGCGAACGACTGCTTCCTGCGCGTGCCCTGCCGGTACCCTTCTGTTTCCACGGCTTTGCGCCGCCGCCTCTTACGAGACCTTTGGTTTTCGTGCATGCAGTGCCGGCTCTTCTGTTTGCGAGCTGGTTCACCACCGCGGCATGGACAAGATGCGCCCGTACTTCCGTCGAAAACAGCGCCGGCAGCTCTACATCCTTCAGTTTTTTGTTGTTCTGATCAACCATTGCGATTGACGGCATTTCAGTAATCCTCTGTTTTGTTTATTAGTCTGCCTTGTAAATAAGCACCAGGCCGTTGTCGCCGCCCGGAATTGCCCCACGGACGAACAGCAGGTTCTGGTCAGGCCGCACATCCACGATCTCAATATTCTTTATTGTTACGTTGGCCGAACCCATGTGTCCCGGGAGCTTCTTCCCCGGCCACACGCGTGATGGATAGGCGCTGGCGCCGATGGAGCCCGGGGCCCTGTTAAACATAGAGCCGTGCCCGCCCGGACCGCCGGCAAAATTGTGCCGTTTCATGACACCGGCAAACCCTTTGCCCTTACTCACGCCACTCACGGATATCAATTCACCTTTTTTGAAGATATCCACGGTAACGACTTGTCCTTGGACGAACTCTCCGGTACGGAACTCGCGAAGGAAACGATGCGGCTGAATATTCGCCTTTTTAAAGTGCCCGGCAACAGCCTGCGTCACGCGGTCCTTCTTCTTTTCTTCCGTAAAGGCAAGCTGGACCGCCTCATAGCCGTCCTTTTCCGTGGTCTTTTTCTGCACAACCGAGCACGGACCTGCCTGTATCACGGTGACCGGTATCAGTTCCCCACCGCTGTACTGCTGGCTCATGCCGATTTTTTTCCCGATTATTCCCTTACTCATTGCATTTCCTCTCGCCTGCTCGCTGCCGACAACCATGCAGCATTGTCGCCGTGCATCAGCAGTCGGTATGGTTTCAATTCCTACAGCTTAATCTCCACATCAACGCCCGCGGCAAGATCAAGCTTCATGAGTGCGTCCACGGTCTGCGGTGTGGGATCCAGAATATCCATCAGCCGTTTATGCGTCCGGATCTCGAACTGCTCCCTGGACTTTTTGTCCACGTGAGGAGAACGGAGCACGGTCCAGCGGTTGATTCTGGTAGGAAGCGGAATAGGCCCGGACACCTTGGCCCCGGTCCTTTTTGCCGTATCCATAATTTCTACCGCCGATTGATCGAGCAGCCTATGATCGTATCCCTTTAATCGTATTCTGATCTTCTGTGTCACGTGCTCTTCCTTCCCTTACTCGATAACTTCTGTAATAACGCCTGCGCCCACGGTCCGGCCGCCTTCGCGGATGGCGAACCGAAGTTCCTTGTCCATGGCGATCGGCGTGATCAGCTCCACACTGCAGCTCATGTTGTCTCCCGGCATCACCATCTCTACGTTCTCGGGTAGCGTTACCACCCCCGTCACGTCCGTGGTGCGGAAGTAGAACTGGGGACGATAGCCTTTGAAGAACGGGGTGTGGCGGCCGCCTTCTTCCTTGGTCAGCACATAGGCTTCTGCCTTGAACTTGGTGTGCGGGGTGATGCTTCCGGGTTTGGCAAGCACCATGCCGCGCTCGACTTCTTCTTTCTTGATGCCCCGGAGCAGGACCCCGACGTTGTCTCCGGCTTCGCCTGAATCCAGAAGCTTCCGGAACATTTCGACGCCTGTAACCACCGTCTTTTGCGTGGGCTTGATTCCTACAATCTCGATTTCGTCGCCGACCTTCACGACTCCACGCTCAATCCTGCCCGTCACCACAGTCCCGCGGCCGGCGATGGAGAATACGTCTTCGAGCGGCATGAGATAGGGCTTGTCGATCTCGCGCTTTGGCTGGGGTATGTAGCTGTCTACGGCTGCCATGAGTTCCAGGATGCTCTTGTACTCAGGCGCGTTGATGTCTTTGCTTTCGCTCTGGAGGGCTTTTAAGGCGCTCCCTTTGACGATGGGGGTCTTGTCTCCGGGGAACTGGTATTTGGACAAGAGCTCCCGGATCTCAAGCTCTACGAGCTCAATGAGTTCGGGGTCGTCTACCATGTCTACTTTGTTCATGTACACGACGATGTACGGCACGCCGACCTGACGGGCGAGCAGGATGTGCTCGCGGGTCTGGGGCATGGGGCCGTCTGCTGCGGAAACCACCAGGATGGCGCCGTCCATCTGGGCTGCGCCGGTGATCATGTTCTTGACGTAATCGGCATGGCCCGGGCAGTCGACGTGGGCGTAATGACGGTTCTCGGTCTGATACTCCACGTGCGCCGTGGCGATCGTGATGCCGCGCTCGCGTTCTTCCGGGGCCTTGTCGATATTGTCGTACGACACAAAGGTCGCCATGTTCTTAAGCGCCAGCACCTTGGTGATGGCAGCCGTTAAGGTCGTCTTGCCGTGGTCCACGTGGCCGATGGTCCCGACGTTTACGTGGGGTTTGGTCCTCTCAAATTTTGCCTTTGCCATGCTCT